>NZ_JBBYXK010000001.1:900000-1080000 GCF_039655875.1 Emcibacter sp. SYSU 3D8
TCGGTGATGCCGAGATGCAGCGGGTAATCGCAGGCTTCGGCCAGACCCTGATAGGCCGCCACGGCAAGGAATACGTCCGATGCCTTGACCGAAATCTTGAACTCGCGGAAGTCGGCATCCTCGAGCACCTTGGCGTGATTCAGGGCGCTCTCGACCATGGCCTCGGGGCATGGCTCGCCATACCGCTCCAGCAACTCCCGTTCCAGCGAGCCGGCATTGACGCCGATGCGCATGGAGCAATTATGGTCCTTGGCGGCCCTGACCACCTCGCGCACCCGGTCCATGGAACCGATATTGCCCGGATTGATCCGCAGGCACGATGCGCCGGCTTCGGCGGCTTCGATGGCGCGCTTGTAGTGAAAATGGATGTCCGCGACGATCGGGACGTTCACTTCCTTGATAATATGCTTCAGCGCCGCCGTTGATTCCTCGTCGGGGCACGAAATGCGCACGATATCGGCACCGGCCTTCTCAAGGCCCAGCACCTGCTCGATGGTGCCCTTGATGTCCGTGGTGCGGGTATTGGTCATCGACTGGACGGCGATGGGTGCGTCGCCGCCGATCGGCACGTTGCCGACGTGAATCTGGCGCGACTTGCGGCGTTCGATATGTCTGTAAGCGCGGACGGTCATGTTGATCAGTGATCCCGTGGCAGTTGGCTGGGCTTATACCCCAAGGCCCCCCCGATGTCAGCCTGACAGTTGGGGCGATCCGGACGGAAGTCTACTGGTCCTGGGTGATCGCCGACAACTGCCCCTGATAGGTGGCCGGCGCCTCAGACTTGGTAAACGACGGATCCTGCGACAACTCCCATGCGACGCAAATGCCCAACGCCAGCAGCACCGCCACGATCAGCAGCGACAGTTTGGGCATGGCGTTTTCCTGCGCGATGCTCCACATGCTGCCGCGATGGCGCGGATCTTCATAGGCGCGGCGCACCTGGGCAACCGCCGTGGGAATGTCGATCCCGAGAGCGGAGCCGCCGAGAAATTCGGCATAGGACCGCAGGAATCCAACGGCATAGGCGACGGGCAGTTCCTTGATTTCTCCGTATTCCAGCGCTTCGACGTAGTCGGCGCGGAATTTCAGCACCTCGGCAACGTCCTCGATGGACAAGCCGCGCGCCTCGCGTGTGTGCCGCAGACGCTCGCCGAGTTCGGCCGCCGCATCCATGGCGCCGGGCTTGCGGTCCTTGATGGAAACCACATTGCTACGCTGATGCCGAACAGAGGGGAGGGCCTCGCCATTCTCGTCAACAATCAGGAGCCCCCGCCCCGACTCTTCGACCTCGATTTCCGGCTCCGCACCCGCTTTGCGCGCGGGCCGTATCAGATTGAGCACCGAGTGTGTATCCACCTTAGTTCGCGCTGTTCCCGGGAAATCACAGTCAAGAAGATTCGATAACTCAAAGGGTAACGAGTTCCGGAGGGGTATTCAACGGCCATGGCTGCAGGTAATTACAATTCCACGCCGTGATCCCGGGCAAAATTCGTCAATTTGCTCCGTAAGCTATGGTCGGGCAGCTGGAGCAGGGTCATCAGGTAGGCACGGAGCTTGCCGACATCGAGACTGCGGATCATTTCCTTGACCGGTCCAACCGACGCCGGCGTCATGGACAGGCTGCGCAGACCGAGTCCGATCAGCGCCATCGCCTCCAGGGGCTTGCCCGCCGCCTCGCCGCACAGCGAGACGCTGACCCCGCCCTTCCCCAGCCTGTCGATGATCGCGGACAGGAACGACAGCGCCGCCGGCGACAACAGGTCATAGCGGTCGGTCAGCATGATGTTGCCGCGGTCGGCGGCGAACAGGTACTGCATCAGGTCATTGCTGCCGATGGACACGAAGTCGACATGCGGGATCAGCGCGTCGAGTTGCCAGGCCAGCGCCGGCACTTCCAGCATGGTGCCGACCAGCAGCCTGGTCGGCGGCTGGTACTTCAGGCGCATGTGCCGGCCGAGCTCGCGGTCGAGAATCGACTTGGCGGCAAGGAACTCCGAGACGTCGCTGACCATCGGAAACATGACCCGCAACTCGCGCCCTGCGGTGGCCGCCAGCAATGCGCGCAACTGGTAGCGGAGCAATGCGGGCCGGTCGAGGCCCATGCGGATCGCCCGCCATCCGAGCGCCGGGTTCTCTTCCTTGGGCCGCTCCAGGAACGGCACCACCTTGTCGCTGCCGATGTCCAGGGTGCGGAAGACCACCGGCCTGTCGCCGGCCGCGTCGAGCACCCGGCTGTACAGCTCGCGCTGCGCCACGTGGCGCGGAAAGGTCGAGCCGATCATGAACTGGAATTCGGTGCGGAACAGGCCGATGCCCTGGGCGCCGGTATCGTCCAGATGCGGCAGATCGACCAGCAGACCGGCATTGATGTGCAGCGCCATGTCGACGCCGTCCCGGGTGATCGCCGGCAGGTGGCGGTGTTCGGCGTAGGCCGCCCGCCGCTGCTCGCGCAGCGCGATGGCCTCCTCGTAGACGTCGACGATGTCCTGGGTGGGAAGCAGGAAGACCTGCTCGGTCATGGCGTCGATGATGATCTGGTCACCCGGATCGACCAGCCCCACGATGCCTTCTATCTGGCCGATTACCGGAATGCCCAGCGCCTTGGCGATGATCGCCACATGCGCGCTGGGCGATCCTTCGGCCAGGATCAGGCCGCGCAGCCTGGCGCGGTCGTAATCGAGCAATTCCGTGGGGCCAAGGTTGCGCGCGACAACAATGGTGTTGTCATAGAGTTCAGCCACCGCTCCCTGTTCCAGCCCCATCAGATGGCGGATCAGCCGGTTTGCCAGGTCATCCAGGTCGGAGAGCCGCTCGCGCAGGTAGACATCGCTCACCTTGGCCATGCGCACCCGGTTGTCGACCTGGACACGCTGCACCGCCGCCTCGGCGGTCAGGCCGCCGCGGATGGCATCGCGGATCTTTTCGATCCATCCCCGGTCGTTGGCGAACATGCGGTAGGTCTCGAGCACCTCGAAGTGATCGCCCTCGATTCCCAGGTCCGAATTTTCCAGCAGGGAGTCCAGCGACGAGCGCAGGCCGCCCAGCGCCTCATCGAGGCGCGCCTGCTCCTCGGCCTCGTCCTCGGCGATCAGCCGCGTCACCTGCACCCTCGGCTCATGCAGCACGACCTTGCCGATGGCAATGCCCTCTGCCAGCGCCACGCCGTCGATCTTCGGCGGATGGCCCTGGGCGAAGGTGCCGGCATGGACCTCGCCGGGATCGATCAACTCGCCGGAGCCGACCAGCTCGGCCAGCACCATGGCCACGGTCTGCAGCGCCTCGACCTCTTCCTCGGTGTAGAGGCGCTGGGTGACGTTCTGCACTGCGAGCACACCGAGTACGCGTCCGGCGCGGATCACCGGCACGCCCATCAGCGAATGGTAGATGTCCTCGCCCGTCTCCGGCCGGTAGGCGAAATTGGGATGGGACTGGGCGTCGGCCAGGTTGAGCGGCGTGCCGCGCGCCGCCACTTCGCCGATAAGGCCCTCGCCCACCCGCAGATTGGTCTTGTGGACCGCTTGCGGATTCAGGCCGACGGTGGCGAATAGTTCAAGGATGTCGCCCGCGCGCACCAGATAGATGGAGCACACCTCCGCGACCATGTTGTTGGCGATCACCCGCACCATCTGGTCCAGCTTCAGCTGCGGCGACTCCGGCGAGGCCATCACCTCGCGCATGCGCCGCAGCAGCAATCTGGGGCCAGCTGGGTTGAGGGGCGCCGTAGGCATGACTACCGGCCTGCCAGATGCGCGGCAGCCTGATCGACAAGTTCGGCAAGGATATCGGCGGTCGGCTGCTCGGCCGTGACCATGCCAACGCTCTGGCCAGCCATCAGCGAGCCGTTCTCCACGTCGCCATCGATCACCGCGCGGCGCAGGGCACCGGCCCAGTAATGCTCGATCTCGAGCTGGGCGGCCTGCTGATCCAGCTCGCCCGCATGAAAGCGATCGATCACGATCCGCTGGGTATCCATGAACTGATCGGTGGCCGCGTTGGCAAGGGCGCGCACCGGTATGACCGGAAAACGCTTGTCGAGCTGCACCGACGGCATGGCGTCGCGGGCATTGGCCCGGATGAACGCCTTCTTGAATGCCGGATGGGCGACGCATTCGGTCGCGCAGACGAAGCGGGTGCCAAGCTGCACGCCGCTGGCGCCCATTTCCAGATACATGGCCATGGCCTCGCCGCGGCCGATGCCGCCAGCCACGAACACCGGGACGTCCCTGATATGGGGCAGGATTTCCTGCGCGAGGACGGCCGTGCTGACCGGCCCGATATGGCCGCCGGCTTCGCTGCCTTCGATGACCAGGGCGTCGACGCCGCTGCGCACCAGCTTCTTGGCAAAACCGAGCGCCGGCGCGAAGCAGATGAGCTTGGCGCCATACGCCTTGACGGCTTCGATGGCCTTGCCCGGCGGCAAACCGCCGGCCAGAACCACATGCCCCACATTCTGTTCGCGGCAGACCCCGATCAGATCCTCCAGCGCCGGATGCATGGTGATCAGGTTCACACCGAACGGCCGGTCGGTCAAAGCGCGTGTTTCGCGTATCTCCCGCTCAAGCAGTTCAGGGGTCATGGAACCGCAGGCGATCACGCCGAAGCCGCCTGCATTTGAAATGGCGGACACCAGGTGCCGCTCGGACACCCATGTCATGGCGCCGCCGAGAACTGCATAACGCGCACCGAGGAATTCACACCCCCGGCGCCACAGCTCGTCGAGACGTGCCTTCCCCCGCGTGTCTGTCATGTGATCAGGTCGCGTCGAGCTGGTAGGCCGAGTGGAGCGAGCGTAACGCCAGTTCGGTGTATTTCGCGGCAATCAACACACTGATCTTGATCTCCGAGGTGGAAATCACCTGAATGTTGATGCCCTCATTCGCCAGTGCCGCGAACATGCGGCTGGCGATGCCCGCGTGGCTGCGCATGCCGACGCCGATGACCGACACTTTCACCACGTCGCTGTCCGTACTGACCGCCCTGTAACCGAGCGTGTCCTTCAGGCCCTCGATCACCTTGACCGAACGGGTCAGATCGGCGCGCGGCACCGTGAATGTCAGGTCCGTAGTCTGGCCGTCGGCCGCCATGTTCTGGACGATCATGTCCACGTTGATGCTCGCCTCCGCAAGCGGACCGAAGATCGAGGCCGACACGCCGGGCCGGTCTGGCACGCCTTGCACGGTGATCTTGGCTTCGTCGCTGGTATAGGCAATTCCGCTGATATCTGCTTGTTCCACGATTTCTTCCTCGTCGACAACCATCGTGCCGGGTTCATCCGAAAAGCTGGAGCATACATGCACCGGCACCTTGAAGCGCATGGCGAGTTCGACGGAGCGGGTCTGCAGGACCTTGGCGCCCAACGAGGCCATTTCCAGCATTTCTTCGTAAGTGATCTTATCGAGCTTGCGGGCCTTCGTAACGATCCGGGGATCGGTGGTGTAGACGCCGTCCACGTCGGTATAGATATCGCAGCGATCCGCCTTGAGCGCCGCAGCGAACGCGACCGCCGTGGTGTCCGAGCCGCCGCGGCCCAGAGTGGCGATGCGGCCGTCTGCAGACAGTCCCTGGAAACCGGCGATGACGGCAACCTGGCCGGCGTCGAGGCGCTTCTCCAGTTCAGCCGTCTCGATTTCCAGGATACGGGCCGAACCGTGCGCCATGGACGTACGGACAGGCAGTTGCCAGCCCAGCCAGGATCGCGCGTCGACGCCCATGTTCTGCAGGGTGAGCGCCAGCAGACCACTGGTCACCTGTTCGCCTGTCGCCACCACCGAGTCGTATTCCCGGGAATCGTACAGGGTCGAGGACTCCGACACCCACGAGACGAGCTGGTTCGTCACGCCCGACATGGCGGACACCACCACGACTACCTGGTCGCCGGCATCGACCGCCTGCTTGACCTTTTTTGCCACGTTGCGGATCCGATCCAGATCCGCCACCGACGTTCCGCCGAATTTCTTGACGATCCGCGCCATCGTCCCTCGCACTAGAGTGTTGTTTATCTGGAGGCCGACGCGCCGCTATACAGGAATGCCGCTTGCCCTCACAAAAGCGGCCCTTACATACTCGGTCACCAACGGCAGCGCAAGCTGCGCAGGGAGGCGGAATCCTTGGCCAAAGCCAATTCTACCAGTATCGACGCCGATGAGGTCGCCCGCTTCGAGGCCATGGCTGAATCATGGTGGGACCCCACCGGACCGTTCAAGCCGCTGCACCGGTTCAACCCGGCGCGGCTGCTCTTCATCCGCGAACAGGCGGTGCGCTATTGGCGCCGCGACCCGGCGACCCTCAGGCCGCTGGACGGCCTTGCGGTGGTCGATATCGGCTGCGGCGGCGGCCTGATCAGCGAACCGCTGGCGCGCATGGGCGCCAGCGTTACCGGCATCGATCCGTCCACGAAAAACATCGGCACGGCGCGCGTGCATGCCGCCCAAGGCGGCCTGGATATCGACTATCGCGCGACCACCGCCGAAGAACTGGCCGCCTCCGGCGCGCGGTTCGACATGGTGATGAATCTGGAAGTGGTCGAGCACGTGGCCGATGTGGAAGGCTTTCTGGCGGCGTCCGGCAGCCTGCTGAAGCCCGGCGGCCTGATGATCTGCGCCACGCTCAATCGGACCCTCAAGAGCCTCGCCATGGCCAAGATCGGCGCCGAATATGTGCTGCGCTGGCTGCCGCGCGGCACCCACGACTGGCAGAAGTTCCTGACGCCGGCCGAACTGTCGCGCGCCATCCGCCGCGCCGGCCTTTCGGTCACGGCGCTGCAGGGTGTCAGCTATCTGCCCTTCAGGGATGAGTGGGCGCTGAGCGGCGACACCGGCGTGAATTACATGGTCGTGGCGGTCAAGCCGGCCGCTTAGGCGTCGCTGCGCGGCAGCCAGGGGATCGCGACGATGTCGATGCCCTCGTCGCGCAGCTCCTCGGCTTCGTCCTCGGTCGTCTCGCCGTAAATGCCGCGATCGTCGGCCTTGCCGGAATGGATCTTGCGGGCCTCGTCGGCGAAATCGGTGCCGACATAATCACAATTGTCCTCGACCTTGCGGCGAATCTCCATGAACACACGGCGTACTTCTGCGGCGATCTGGGCGCTGCTGGGCTGCGCATGGTCGCGGCGCACCGAGACATTGGGCGCCATGATGGCCTTGCCCACGTCGGCGCCTGAGCACATCGGGCACTGGATATCGCCCGAGCCGGCCTGTACGTCATAGGTGGCGCTGTCGGCGAACCAGCCTTCGAACTGGTGTTCGCAGCCGCGGCATCTGAGTTCGTATTTGATCATCTGTCTTTCGCCACGCTCGTCTGTCCACTCAACATGTTTGCGAAACCATCGGAGTTCAATGTTTTGTTGCAGTTCCGCTAGGCACGGCGCCGCCGGGGCGCTAGTGATGAGCCCACCATGAACACACGCCTGCAGCAGACCCCCAGCCCCTGGGTTGTCCAACACACGGAGCGCCTCGCGCCCGGCACCGACGTTCTCGACCTGGCGTGCGGATCGGGACGCCACACCCGCTTTTTACTGGAGCGCGGCTTTCGGGTCATGGCGGTCGATCTCAATATTTCGGGCATCGACGACCTGTCGGGCCACCCGGGCCTGGCCATGCTGGAAGCGGATCTCGAAAATGGGCCCTGGCCGCTGGGCAATGCCCAGTTCGGCGGCGTGATCGTCACCAATTATCTGTGGCGGCTGCTGTTCCCGCGCATCCGCGACGCGGTCGCGCCGGGCGGTGTAGTGATCTACGAGACCTTCGCCACCGGCAACGAGCAATACGGCAAGCCGTCCAATCCCGACTTCCTGCTGCGCGACGGCGAGTTGATGGACTGGTTCGGCGACTGGCAGGTGTCCGGCTTCGACCAGACCTATACCGACATCCCCAAGCCCGCCATCATCCAGCACATCTGCGCGGTGAAGCCGTCCGCCTGATCTATGCGCCCAGCGCGTAATCCCGGTCGTGGTTCAGCGACGGCACCTTGCCGCGCGCCTCGGCCACCTTGGCCGGGTCGATGCGGGCGGTGACGATGCCCACATCACCGCCGCCATCGGCGATGATCTCGCCCCAGGGATCGATGATCAGCGAATGGCCGAATGTCTGGCGGCCGTTCTGATGGGTGCCGGTCTGGGCGGCGGCGAACACGAAGCAGCCAGTTTCGATGGCGCGGGCGCGCAGCAACACATGCCAGTGCGCCTCGCCGGTCACCTTGGTAAAGGCCGCCGGAACACAGATGAAATCGGCGCCCGCCTTGGCCAGCGCCCGGTAGAGATGCGGGAAGCGCAAATCGTAGCAGATGGTCAGGCCCAGCCTGCCCCAGGGCAGGTCCGCCACCACGGCACGCTCACCCGGCTGGTAATTCTTCGATTCCCGGTAGGTCTCGCCGCCCGGCAGGTCGACGTCGAACATGTGGATCTTGTCGTAGGTCGCCTTGATGGCCCCGGACGGATCGATCAGGAAGGACCGGTTGGCGATCTTGGTATCGGACAGCCTGATCGGCAGCGACCCGGTATGAATCCAGATACCAAGACTGTCCGCCAAGCCCCTGAATGCCTTGAGGGCTTCATCCTCGTCCTGGGGCTTGACCTGGGCGAAGACCAGCTTCGAACGGGTCTCCATCAGGGATACGGTCTCGGGGAGCATGACCAGATCGGCACCCGCCCCCTGGGCGGCGCGGATCATCTCGCTGACGCTCGCAACATTCGGCGCGACCTGGTTGCCCGACGTGGTCTGAACCAGCGCGACGTTGAACGGCTCGCCCATCAGGCGGCCAGCCACTTGTCGAGTTCGCCGCGCGCCTCGAGTTCGAATAATTCATCGCACCCGCCGACATGGCGGCCGTTAATGAAAATCTGCGGCACGGTATGGCTGCCCCCTGCCTTTTGCCTCATCTCTTCGCGCAGCGATGGATTCATGTCGACACCGATCTCATTGAATTCAGTGCCTTTTTCCTTCAACAACCGCTTGGCGCGGGCGCAATAGCCGCAGAACGCCGAGGTGTAGATAATGATGTCAGCCATGGGCAACTCCTGTCCGTCTTACCCTATATAGCCGCCTGGTCCGGCAGCGCAACTCGTGCCAGCGTCAGGACGTCAACCCGCCCGGCACCTGCACTGCGCAGCGCCCGGGCGCAATGGCCCACCGTGGCGCCGGTGGTCAGCACGTCATCGACCAGCACGACCCGGCGGCCCTTGACCATATTCCCGTAACGCGGCGACAGGGCAAAGGCTCCCCGCACGTTCCGCGAGCGCTCCTTGCGGCCAAGGGCGCCCTGGCTGGGCGTGCGGCGAATACGGCTCAACAGATCGGGGACAAAGTCAGGCCCGCCGGGCCTGGCGATGTGGCGGGCAAGGATCGCCGACTGGTTGAAGCGGCGCGCCAGCAGCCGGGTCCAGTGCAGCGGCACCGGTGCGATGATGTCGGCCTCGTCAAGGAGTTCGCGCCCGGCACGGGCCATCCAGCGGGCAAACACCGGGGCGGTATCGAGCCGGTCGCCGTGTTTGAAGCGCAGCACCAGGCTCCGGCTGAAATCGTCATAGACCATCACGGACCGGGCGCGGTCGAAGGCGGGCCGGTCAGTCAGGCACTGCAGGCAGAGTGCATCGCCGCCGGCATCGAATTCCAGCGAGACGCCGCAGCAGGCGCAATAGGGCGCGCCGATGAACCGCACCTGGCCCCAGCAGGCCGGACACAGCTGGGCATGGTCCTGGACCAGCACGGCGCAAACGGGACATTGCGGCGGGAAGACCGCATCGAGCACGTGACGTCCGAACTGCGAAACAGTCCCCAGCATGGCGCCAGTCTATCAGACTTTCCGGGGGACGGCAGGCGTGCCATATACGCCTGATGAGCACCGCCATGCAGATTTTCGACCGTCCGCTCGTGCGCCAACGCCGCGACCAGCGGGCATCCGGTTTCGCCGGATACCAGTTTCTCAAGGCCGAGGTGGCGGACCGGATCGCCGACCGGCTGCTCGACATCAACCGCCCCTTCCCCGTCGCGCTCGATTTGGGCTGCCACACCGGCGCCCTGGGACGGCTGCTGGCGGCGCGGCCCGACGTGGAGACGCTGGTCTCGGCTGATCTGTCTCCCCGCATGGCGGCGCAGGCCCCGGGGCTGCGGGCCGCGGCCGATGAAGAATTGCTGCCCTTTGCCGAGGAATCGTTCAACCTGGCGGTGTCGGCACTGTCGCTGCACTGGGTGAACGACCTGCCCGGCGCCCTGATCCAGCTCAACCGCACGCTCAAGCCCGATGGCCTGTTCCTGGCCGCCATGCTGGGCGGCGACACCCTGACCGAGTTGCGCCAGGCCATGATGCAGGCTGAACTGGCGGTGGAGCCCGGCGTGGCGCCGCGGGTCTCGCCGTTCGCCGACATTCGCGATGCCGGCGGCCTGCTGCAGCGGGCCGGCTTCGCGCTGCCGGTGGCCGATGTGGAGCGGATCACCGTGGACTACGCCGACGCCTTCAGCCTGATGCGGGATCTCCAGGGGATGGCCGAGACCAACGCGGTGCTGGAGCGACACAAGGCGCCATTGAAGCGCCGGACATTGTTCGCTGCCGTCGAGGCCTATCACGACCTGTTCGCCCGGCGCGACGGACGCATTCCGGCGACCTTCGACGTGGTCTTCCTGACCGGCTGGGCACCCCATGAAAGTCAGCAGAAGCCACTGGCGCCCGGCAGTGCTACAATGCGCCTTGCTCAGGTTCTGGGCACGAAAGAACACACGGCAGGGGAAAAAGCCCCGCCACGGCCTTGGAAACGCCCCTAACGGCACCGATGTAGGTTAAGTGAACAACGACAGAGGGTTAGGTGCGACATGCATGGAAAGAAGATCAAGTCCTGGATCGCGATCGCGGACAGCGCCAAGGCGCGAATTTATGCCACATCCGGACCGGGATTGAAGCTCACGCTGGTTAACGAACTGGATTCCGAGGCTGCTCGCCGCCTGACCCAGGAACTGGTGTCCGACAAGCCCGGCCGAAGTTTTGCAAGCGCGAGTTCCCGTCGCTCGAGCATGGAACCGCACAGCGATCCGCAATCCATCGAAAAGCACAAATTCGTCAAGGATCTGGTCGGCTATCTTGATGCCGCCGCCCTCAAGGGTAAATTCGACGACCTGTTTCTGGTGGCCGCCCCGCGGACATTGGGAGAAATCCGCAAGCTGTCCAACGGCCACATCGGCTCGCGCGTGCGCGCCGAACTGGGCAAGGACCTCACCAACATACCCGAGCCCGAGCTTCCCAAGCACCTGGAGGGACTCGACATCGGCAAGCAACCACTGGGAAGCTAGCGGGCGCGCATCACGCCTTCGGGCAGGGGCGACCACAGGACGGCGCGTATGCCGGCATCGGCCAGTCTGCGATTCGTCCACTGATTGCATGTCATGAACATGCTGTAAGCCCCTGCTCCCTCATAGAAATTGTCTCTTCGACCGTAGCCCTTTCCGGGCAGGATACGAACGGGCCCTGGCGCAAAGCCCGACCTGATGCCGCGGACCAGCCTCGCATACTGGTCCGCGGATACGGTCAGCCGGATGGCATTCGGCCGGCGCGACGGCCACTCGACGACATGCATCAGCGCCGGCTGCCACAGCAGCGACTTCACGCCCACAACCAGACTGAAGTCGGCCCAGGTCGGCGTGCGCAGATAGAAATCCCGCTCGCCCCAGCCGAACGCCAGATATGCCGTGTCCGGATGGGTCACCAGGCCCTCGATCCGCCAGTCCTTGACCGGATGGACAACGGGCACCGCGACATCCACGTGGACGTCGTTCGACCATAGAAATATCTCAATGCCATCAGGCGTTTCAGCGACATCACTATTGACCGGAATGAACATCCCGACGCTGGCAACGGCCCAGTACAGCAGCACGGCGCCAGCGAGACCGCCCAGCAGGCGGACCAGCCAGCGCCGCAGGATCACAACAGATCCCGCAGCATGGCCACCAGCGGGACATCGGCGGGCGGCATGGGATAGTCGGACAGCCTGGTGACACGCACCCATTTCAGCGCGGTATGCTCGCGCGCCATGACCGTGCCCTCCCATTTCCGGCAGACAAACAAGGGCATCAGCAGGTGGAATTTTTCGTAAGTATGCGAGGCGAAGGTGAACGGCGCCAGACAACTTGCCCAGGTCTGGATGCCCAGCTCTTCCTCGAGTTCCCGGATCAGCGCCGCCTCGGGCGTTTCTCCCGGCTCGACCTTGCCGCCTGGAAACTCCCACAAGCCCGCCATGGACTTGCCTTCCGGACGCTGGGCGATCAGCACACGTCCGTCCACATCCACCAGCGCGACAGCGGCCACGAGGACGATGGGCCTGGAATTGATCGGGTTGGGGTCGCTCACGTGGCTCAGCTCCAGACTTCGAATTCCCGCCGGTAATAATGCACGTCGCCCTCGCCGTCACGCAGCCGGTAGCGGCGCATACCCTTCCATTGGAATCCCGCCTTTTCGAGGACCCGGCACGACCGTTCGTTACCCTGCATCACGCCGGCCCAGAGATAGTCGAGACCGAAATGCGAGAAAACACATTCGGATATTCCTCTAACCGCCTCTGTTGCATAGCCATTTCCCCAGTATTTTTGGCCAAGCCAATAGCCGGTCTCGTTGTCGTCGAAGCTGACGCCGACGCCGCCCATGACGGCGCCGTCCTCGCGCCGGATCACCACATAGGGCAGGCCTCGCCGCCACCAGCGGATGCGCCGCGAGATGCCAAGCCAATCCTTCGCGTCGCGCTCGGTATAGGGATAGGGCGCGCGCGAGAGCCAGCGCGCCACGTCCCAATCACCGATCAACGCCGGAATGAACGGCAGGTCGGCGCGCTGGTAGGGGCGCAAGACGAGACGCTCGGTCTCGATCCGGCGACAAATGGGGATCAACTGCGATAGTCGGCGTTGATCGCGATGTAGCCGTGCGTCAGGTCGCAGGTCCACATCGTCGCCTTGCCGGATCCAACGCCCAGGTCGACCTCGATGTCGATCTCCCTGCCCTTCAGATGAAGGGTCAGCCTGTCCTCGTCATAGCCGGGACGCACCCGGCCGTTTTCGGTCAGCACCTGGCCCCCGAAGGTGACCTTCAATCGTTTGGGCTCGACCTTCTCGTATGACTTGCCGACCGCCATGACGATACGGCCCCAATTCGCATCCTCACCGGCGATCGCGGTCTTCACCAGGGGCGAGTTGGCAATCATCCGGGCGACCCGCTTGGCCGCCGCGTCGTCCTCGGCGCCGGCGACATGGATGGCAATGAACTTCTGTGCCCCCTCGCCGTCCCGCACGACCTGGCGGGCAAGATCGCCCATCACCGCCTCCAGCCCGGCCTTGAAGCCGGCCAGCACCGGGTCGGCCGCGTCGGTCACCGGCGCGTTGCCGGCGGCGCCGGTTGCGAACAGCAGCAAGGTGTCCGAGGTCGAGGTGTCGCTGTCCACCGTGATGGCGTTGAAGCTGCGCTCGTTGACGTCGCGCAGCACCGCATCCAGCGCCTCGCGCCCGATCGCCGCATCGGTGACTACATAGGCCAGCATGGTCGCCATATTGGGTTCGATCATGCCCGAGCCCTTGGCGATGCCATTGATGGTGACGCGGGTGCCGCCTATGGAGGCCGTCGCAGTGGCGCCCTTGGGAAACGTGTCCGTGGTCATGATGCCGCGGGCCGCGGCTTCCCAGCAATCCTCGGAAAGCACAACCGACGGCAGCGCGCCGACGATCTTCTCGTAGGGCAGCGGCACGCCGATCACCCCGGTCGAGGAGATCATGACGTTTTCCGGCGGACAGCCCAGCAGGCGTGCCGCCGCCCGGGCCGTCTCAGCCGATGCGTTATAGCCTTCGTCGCCGGTGAAGACATTTGAGTTGCCGGCATTCACCACCAGCGCCCGCGACCGGCCGCCAGATATTCTGAGCGCGTCGCGGCACCACAGGATCGGCGCGCCCGGCGTAAGCGAGCGCGTGAATACGCCGGCAACGATGGTGCCTTCGGGAAAGGTGACGAAGGTGACGTCGGGCCGGTCCTTGTACTTCACGCCAGCCGCAATGGTTCCCAGGCGCACGCCAGTGATAGGCGGCATGTCGGGAAAGCTTTCGGGCGCGAGCGGAGACAGCGTCGTCTCGACCATCATGCAACTCCAGGATCATGTTCCGTTTAACGGCCGGACACCCGGCCGTTTACCCGAAGAACAGGTCGTCCGGCTTGGCGAGGGGCTGCTTCTTATCATAGGCCATCCAGCCTTTCACCAGTCTCACGATGTACCAGATGTAGACGGCGATGAGCACCAGGATGCCGAGACCGAAGGCAGGCACCAGAATCCAGCCAATGGCCGCGCCCGCCAGCCAGAGCCAGAAGGTACGGATCAGCCAGGTATCGTGGCTTTCCTTCCAGGTTCCGGCGTCCTGCGGTCGCTGCATATAGGCAATCACCACTCCGACAATTCCCGACACGCCGACGACGACGGCCGCCGCATAGCAGATGTAGGCGACCAGGGTCATATCCGTGGAACTGGTTTGAGGCGCGTTCAGATTGTCGCTCATGGCTGACTCCCTTACCCCTTGTTGGACTTGGACATTCTGCCTGCTTCCGGCGTCACCTTCAAATCCAGATAAGCACCGGGCGCCAGCGTTCATTGACATCACCTGATACCGGTCTTATGTGTCCCCGAGGTGTGGGTCGCCCGGCCATCGGGCGAGAAAGCAGGGTTTTGCATGCTCGGATTAGGCAACTTCGCCAAGCGTCTCTTCGGCTCGGCCAACGATCGCGTTGTCAAGGGCTATGCGTCGCGCGTTGAGGCGATCAACGACCTTGAGCCGCAGATCAAGGCGCTGAGCGACGATCAACTCCGCGGCAAGTCCGCAGAATTCCGCAAGCGCATCGATGACGGCACACCTCTCGACTCACTTCTGGTCGAAGCCTTTGCCGTGGTCCGCGAAGCCGCCTGGCGGGTCCTGGGCCAGCGGCATTTCGATGTCCAGCTCATCGGCGGCATGGTGCTCCATGAAGGCGGCATCGCCGAAATGCGCACGGGCGAGGGCAAGACCCTGGTGTCCACGCTGGCAACCTATCTGAACGCCGTCGGCGGCAAAGGCGTCCACGTGGTCACCGTCAACGACTACCTGGCCAGCCGCGATTCGAAGTGGATGGGCCAGATCTTCAAGTTCCTGGGCCTCGACGTGGGCTGCATCGTCCACGGTCTCGATGACGACGAGCGCCGCTACGCCTATTCCTGCGACATCACCTACGGCACCAACAACGAGTTCGGTTTCGACTATCTGCGCGACAACATGAAGTTCTCGCTCGACGCCATGGTGCAGCGGCCGTTCAATTTCGCCATCGTCGACGAGGTCGACAGCATCCTGGTTGACGAGGCGCGGACCCCGCTGATCATCTCCGGCCCCACCGAGGACAATTCCGAGCTGTACCGGACGATCGACCTCTATATCGGCGACCTCACGGAAGAGGACATCGAGAAGGACGAGAAGGCCAAGACCGTGGTCCTCACCGAGGTGGGTACCGAGCACATGGAACAGATCCTGACGAAGGCGGGACTGATCGAAGGCGGCAGCCTCTACGACATCGAAAACGTATCGATCGTGCACCACGTCAACCAGGCGCTGCGTGCGCACAAGATGTTCACGCGTGATGTCGACTACATCGTCAATGACGACAAGGTCATCATCATCGACGAGTTCACCGGCCGCATGATGGAAGGCCGCCGGTTCTCGGAAGGGCTGCACCAGGCGCTGGAAGCCAAAGAGCACGTCCGCATCCAGAACGAGAACCAGACGCTCGCGTCGATCACCTTCCAGAACTATTTCCGGCTGTATCCGAAGCTTTCCGGCATGACCGGCACCGCCTCGACCGAGGCGGCCGAATTCGCCGACATCTACCGGCTGAACGTGGTCGAGATTCCCACCAACCTGCCGGTGCAGCGCATCGACGAGAACGACGAGGTCTACCGGACCGAGCGCGAGAAGCACGACGCGATCATCAAGCAGATCGAGGAATGCACCAAGCGCGACCAGCCGGTTCTGGTCGGCACGGTCAGCATCGAGAAATCCGAATTGCTGGCCTCGTTGCTGAAGAAGCGCAATATCGCCCACAACGTGCTGAACGCGCGGTACCACGAGCAGGAAGCCTACATCATCGCGCAGGCCGGCCGCGCGGCCGGCGTCACCATCGCCACGAACATGGCCGGCCGCGGCACCGACATCCAGCTGGGCGGCAATATCGAGATGCGCATCGCGGCCGAGACGGCCGACATTGCCGACGAGGCCGAACGCAAACGTCTCGCCGACGCGATCACCGCCGAGATGATGGAAGAGCGCGCCAGGGTGAAGGCCGCCGGCGGCCTCTACGTCATCGGCACCGAACGGCACGAGAGCCGGCGCATCGACAACCAGCTGCGCGGCCGTTCGGGCCGCCAGGGCGATCCCGGCCATTCCAAGTTCTACCTGTCGCTGGAAGACGACCTGATGCGCATTTTCGGGTCGGAGCGCATGGACAGCATGCTGGTGCGCCTGGGCCTGGAAGACGGCGAGGCGATTACCCATCCGTGGATCAACAAGGCGCTCGAGAAGGCGCAGATGAAGGTCGAGGCGCGCAACTTCGACATCCGCAAGAACCTTCTCAAATACGACGACGTCATGAACGACCAGCGCAAGGCAATTTATGAACAGCGCCGCGAGCTGATGGAAGCCGAGGACGTCTCCGACACCATCACCGATATGCGCGAGGACGTGGTCCAGAACATCCTTCAGGAGCACATCCCGCCGCGTTCGTTCGTCGAGCAGTGGGATACCGACGGCCTGCGCGTGGAATTCCACCGGGTATTCAACATCGAACCGCCGATCGCCGAGTGGCTCAAGGAAGACGGCATCAGCGAGATCGAGATCGGCGACAGGCTTCAGAAGCTGGTCGATGCGTATATGGCGGAACGCGCGGAGCGCTTCGGGCCGAAGGCCATGAACTGGCTGGAAAAGAACATGCTGCTGCAGACCGTGGACAGCCAGTGGAAGGACCATCTTCTGCAGCTCGACCATCTGCGCCAGACCGTGAGCCTGCGCGCCTACGGCCAGCGCGACCCGCTCAACGAATACAAGAGCGAGGCGTTCGAGATGTTCGAGGCCATGATGGGCCGCGTGCGTACCGAGACGACGCTGCTGATGTCGCACGTGGAACTGCGCTTCGACGATCCGCCGCCGGCCGATCTTCGCCAGCCCCGCGGCGAGCCGACCCACATCGACCCGGTTACCGGCGAAAACGAGTTCGACGCCGCCCGGGAGATGCTGACGGCACCGGGCCGTCCGAAGGACGCAGGCGATCCGACGACCTGGGGGCGCGTGTCACGCAACGCCCCGTGTCCCTGCGGATCGGGCAAGAAGTACAAGCATTGTCATGGTGCGCTCGCCAACGCCTAAGGCGTTGGTTCGGGCGGGCCCTTGAGTTCGACCACGTTGCCTTCCGGATCGCTGACATAGATCGAGGGTCCGTAGCCCTCGGCGCCATAGCGCCGTCCCGTTTCGCCCAGCACGGCGCCGGATGCCTGTAGATGGGCAAGGATCGCGGTCTCGTCCCACGGATCGATCCGCAGGCAGAAATGGTCCATGTTGCGGGCCGTCTCCCCGGGCGCCGCGCCGCCCGCCCGACCGAGCGGTCCACCGACATCCACCAGATCGATCAGCGATGTGCCCGCGCGCAGCTGGGTCAGGCCGAGCGACGGCTGCTGCTTTTCCACCGCACAACCCAGCACGTCGCGGTAGAATCGGACCATCTCGCCAACGTTCCGCGCACGCAGGACCACATGGTCCAGCCCGGCAATTGCGAACGGCGCATTCATTGCTTTGTAGAGAAATCCAGCGCCGCATTGGCGGCGAATGCATCGACCAGCCGGATGATCTCCGGGTCGGTGCAGCCCTTGGTCTGGACCGCGCCCGACGCCAGCTGGTTCAGACTCCGCATGCGGCTCAGCAAAATATCGCCGATTTCCTTCGACGATTTGTCCGGCATCTGCTGGTGCATGTGCCGCAGCGTAAGTTGATGCACCACATCCAGGTTCTGCATGAACCGGCCCATGGTCGCCTCGTCGGGTGGCTTGCACATACCGGCCACCACGCCCGAAATCGAAAAATTGTCGAACATGGTGATGGTCGGATCGCGCTGCGCCTGCCCGGCTTCGCCGGACGGAACTTCAGTCGGCGGCGCCGTCAGATCGACCTGCGCGCTCGCGGCGGTGGAGGCGCCGAGCAGCGCCCCGAGCAATATCATGCGATTACGCCACACCAGCGGTCCCCAATGTCAGGAATTTGCGGCGGCGCTCGTCGCGCAGCACGTCAGGACTCTTGCCGGCAAGCGAGTCGAGTGCAGCGGCAATGCCCGCGCCAAGCCGGTCGATGGCCTTGGCGGCGTCCCGGTGGGCGCCGCCCAGCGGTTCGGCGACGATGTCGTCGATCACCTTCAACCGCTTGAGGTCCTGCGCGGTCAGCTTCAGGGCGGTTGCGGCCTCCTCGGCAAAATCCGGGCTGCGCCACAGGATGGATGCGCAGCCTTCCGGCGAAATGACCGAGTAGATCGCATGCTCGAACATCAGCACCCGATTGCCGGCCGCCAGCGCAACCGCGCCGCCGGAGCCGCCCTCGCCCACGATGCATGAAATCAGCGGCACGCCCAGGTTCAGGCAGGCCTCGGTCGACCGGGCGATAGCCTCGGCCTGGCCCCGTTCTTCTGCGCCCACGCCCGGATAGGCGCCCGCGGTATCCACCAGCGTGATCAGGGGCAGCCGGAACCGGTCGGCCAGTTCCATCAGGCGCACCGCCTTGCGATAGCCTTCGGGCCTGGCCATGCCGAAATTGTGTTTCAGGCGGGTTTCCGTATCCCTGCCCTTTTCATGGCCGATGACCATGACCGCCTCGTCGCGGAACCGCGCCAGGCCGCCCAGGATCGCCTGATCGTCACCGAAGCCGCGATCGCCCGCCAGCGGCGTATAATCGGTGAACAGGCCCGCGAGATAGTCGCTCCAATGGGGCCGGCGCTGATGGCGCGCGACCTGGGTCTTTTGCCAGGGATTGAGATCCTTGTAGGTCTGGCGCAGCAACTGCTCCAGCTTGCCTTCAAGGCGCGCCACCTCGCCGACCACGTTCACCCCGCCGCCGTCGGAGAGGCGCTTCAATTCGCGGATCTTGCTTTCAAGTTCCGCGATGGGCTTTTCGAATTCGAGTACTGCTTCCATGTGGAGGATATCGTTTCGAAGACTGTTCGTTTCAAAGGAACGGTGCGCAGACCTGAACGTTTTGGATGGACGCAGGCCCGGCGCCGGAGCAAGTCTTGTACCCGAAACCGATCCAACTTGCTAACCCGGATCGGGCAACCTGGTGCGCAGGCGCACCTGCGTTGTGGCTAATTTGGACTCACACGGCCCGGACAGCGGGCGTATGGTGACAACATGCAAATCGACGTCATATCGGATTCCATCTGCCCCTGGTGCTTCATCGGCAAGCGGCGCCTGGAAAAGGCTATCGCAGCGCGCCCGGACATTTCGTTCGAAGTCTTGTGGCGGCCCTACCAGCTGAACCCTGATACGCCGCACGAGGGTTATGACCGCAAGGCCTATATGCAGGCCAAGTTCGGCAGCTCCGACCAGGCGAAGGGCGTCTACAAGATTGTCCAGTCCAATGCTCGCGAAGAAGGCCTGGAACTCGCGCTCGAGAAACAGAAGCGCGTCCCCAACACCCTTGATTCCCACCGGCTCAATCATTGGGCCCACACGGCCGGCGTTCAGGACGCCGTCGTCGAAGGTCTGTTCCGCGCCTATTTCATCGACGGTGCCGACATCGGCGATCCGGCTGTGCTGGTGGGCGTTGCGCGCGCGGCGGGCATGGATGCAGGCGTGGTGGCCCAGCTGCTGGCCGGCGACGCCGACCGGGAGCTGGTGCTGCGCGAGGAAGCCGTCGCGCGCCGCATGGGCGTCACCGGCGTGCCCTGTTTCATCATCGACCAGCGGCTGGTGATGGTGGGCGCGCAGGAAACCGACATGCTGCTGCGCGCGATCGACCACGCCGCCGAACAGGCCATCCAGGCCGCGGAATAACCGCCCGCCTTTGACCGAACGATCGCATCCGGCAGAGCCGGCTGCCGGGTCCGAGCACCATTTTTCCAGAAAACAAAACCGCCGCCTCGCACAAGCGGGGCGGCGGTTCTTTGGATTGCTGCGAGGCGCGAGGCTTACAGTGCCTTGAGCTTCTCGACGGTGGCGATCAAAACCTCGGCCTGGCGGATCGACGCCAGATCGATCAGCTTGCCGTCCAGCGCAACGGCGCCGCGGCCTTCCTTCTGGGCGACAACCATGGCCTCGAGGATGCGCTTGGCCTTGGTGACTTCGCCTTCCGAGGGGCTGAACAACTCGTTGCCCAGCGCCACCTGCGACGGGTGAATCGCCCACTTGCCCTCGCAGCCGAGCACGCCGGCGCGGTTGGCCTGGGCGCGGTAGCCGTCGGGATCGGAGAAATCGCCGAACGGACCGTCGATGGGACGCAGGCCATGCGAGCGTGCCGCGACCACAATGCGCACGATGGCGTAATGCCACATGTCGCCCCAATAGGTCTCGCGATTGCCGGCATCATCCGCGTTCGACAACACGACGTAATCGGGGTGCGGGCCGCCGATCTGGGTGGTGCGCATCTTCATGGAGGCGGCGAAGTCGGCGACGCCGAAATGCAGCGATTCGTTGCGCTTGGACGCGCCGGCGATGGCGTCGATATTCATCAGGCCGCGGGCGGTCTCGATGATCAGCTCGAAGCCGACCCGCTTCTTGCGGCCCATGGCGGTTTCGATCTGGGTGCACATCATGTCGAGGGCGTAGACGTCCTCGGGCACGTCCACCTTGGGCAGCATGATCAGGTCGAGCCGTTCGCCGGTCTTTTCCATCAGGTCGACCACATCGCGGTACATGTAGTGAGTGTCGGTGGCGTTGATGCGCACCGAGACGGTCTTGCGGCCCCAGTCCAGATCGTTGATGGCGTCGATCACCAGCTTGCGGGCACGCTCCTTGTCATCCGGCGCCACGGCGTCCTCGAGATCGAGGAAGACCACGTCGGCATCCGACTGGGCCGCCTTCTCGAGGAATCGGGAATTGGAGCCGGGGACGGCCAGTTCGCTGCGGTTGATGCGGGCCGGAGCCTGTTCGACGGGAAGAAATGCCATGATCGCCTCTTTTGGGTGGGCCATTGAAGTCTGGAGGCACGCTATCCAGCGCATCTGGGCGAGTCAATCGAACGGACCACGCCGACCGCTCAACCCTGCCCGTCGTCCGCCTGCGCGCCGCGGCCTAAGCCCAATGGGTTCAGGTGACTTTCGCCAAGGGATGTCCGTCGCGGACCAAGGCCTGCAGGCGCTCTTCCAGCACATGGGTGTAGATCTGGGTGGTGCTGATATCCGCGTGCCCCAGCATCTGCTGCACCGAGCGCAAGTCGGCGCCATTGTTCAGCAGATGGCTGGCAAATGCATGGCGCAGCACATGCGGGCTGACCCGGCGCGGGTCGATGCCGGCCTCCACGGCGAGTCCGTCGAGCAGCTGGAAGAAGCGGACACGGGTCAGATGTCCCGCCTTGCCGCGCGAGGGAAACAGATAAGCGCCGCCCCGGTCTCCCGCCTGTTCCAGAAATACGGGCCGCACCTTCAGATATTCGGTCAGGGCTGTCTTCGATGGCGGGCTCAGCGGCACCAGCCGCTCGCGCCCCCCTTTGCCGGTCACCAGCAGAACACGGGCATCGCCGCGCGCCGAGGACACCGGCAGCTTGACCAGCTCGGAGACCCGCAGGCCGGTTGCATAGATTACCTCCAGCAACGCGACGAGGCGCACATGGCGCGGCGACTTGCTGGCCATCAGCCGCGCCTGCGCGGCCTGCATGAGACTGTCGACTTCGGAAACGGTCAGCACCTTGGGAAGCGGACGGCCGCGCTTGGGGCCTTCAAGCGACACCGCCGGGTCGTCGGTGCGGATGCCGTCGCCGTAGAGAAAGCGAAAGAATTGCTTGAGCGCCGACAACCGTCTGGCGGCGGTGCGCGGCGCGAAGCCGGCATCGTCGAGCCGTGCCAGATAGGCCCGGATCGCTTCGGTGTCGGCGCCGGTCAATCCGCCCCGCCGAGCAGCAAAATCGCTGAAAGCCGAAAGGTCGCGGCGATAGGCCTCAAGCGTATTGAGCGCCGCGCCCCGCTCGGCTGCCATCATCTCAAGGAACGACTCGATCAGGTAAGGATCGCTGGCCATCCCGGGCGCCCGCTCAGAAGCCGGACATGACAAGCGATTCCAGCGCAATGGCGCGGGCGTCCCGCTCGAGACCGACACTGGACAGTGCCCTGAGGACGTCGCCCAGAACCGCGGGGTTTGCCTTGCCCGGGCCGGGATCGCCCAGAACCACCAGAGACAGCAGGACCGTCTCGCCCAGCCGTCCTGCCCCTGCGGCGGCATCCAGGCCCCGCCAGACGGCCAGTGGCGGCATCCTGCCATCGACGGCGGCAGCGCCATCGTAGAGGCTGCCCCAGAATGCCGCTGGCGCCGGCTGACCAAGGCCTTCCAGCACCGCCATGAGCACGGTGCCGCGCCGGCGCCGGTCATCGGCCGCCAGCGACGACTGAGCCTGCCACCAGGCTTCGAAGCCAGGCTCATCGAACCCGGTGTCCGCATCGGCGACCACCATCAGCGGCCAGAGCTGGATCTGGGTTGCGGTCGCGTTGGGGTTGCCGCCGGCGGCCTGATCCTGCACGGCCGCGTACCAGGCACGGGCCGCCTCGATATCGCCGGCCACGAGCTGCGCCCGGGCGATTTCCAGCGCCGCAGCCAGCAGCTGAGGCGGCGTCGGCTCGGGTTCCGGCTCGGGCACAATTGCCGGCAGGACATCGTCGGGCACCAGCGAAATGGGTGCGCCGTCGGCAAGCGAATCGGCAGCCTGGTCAGCCAGTGCCAGGCCGGGTTCGGGTTCGGGCGGAACAGGGGCTGGCAACAGCGACTTGGTCGCCTCGGCATTGACGCGCGCGGCCAGCAGATAGGTGCCGTCGGCCCTTGCCCTGGCCCATGCCGCCTGCAGGATGCTCAGTTTCGCCACCGGATCGGTCGCCTGCATGGCAGCCTGGTAAAGCAGCGCGTTGCCGCGGCCTCCGGGCTGGCCTGCCGCCGCGGCGACCGGATCCGCCAGGTCGGGCGCCTCAAGTGTCATTCCCGCATAGGCGGCTGCCAGGTCTCTGGCCCCGATGGCCCCGGCGCGGGCGGCGCGTTCGGCCGCTTCAAGCCTGAGGTCCGGCGCAAGCTCCGTGTCGTTGGCCACGGTAACCAGTACCACCGGGCTTGCCGCCTCGAGGGTCGATGACTCGATGTCGCTGCCTGTCGCCTTGCGCATCACAAGGCCAAGGGGTGTCAGCGGCTGGTCGTTCGCCAGTTCGGGTCTGTCGCTCCTTGCGTCTTCCGGCAGGGCAAGCCAGCCCAGCAAGGCGAAGAAGTCCGCGTCGCCGGCACCGGTCTCGCGCAGCATGTCAGCGGCGAAGGCGGCGCCATCCGCGTCGTCTTTCAAGAGTTTGCAATAAGCGACTGTCTCCAGCCACGACGCTTCCTCGCTGCGCTGATTGGCGCTCAGCGCTTCGTCGCAGGCGGCATCGGCATCGCCGGTCAGCAGCAGCGCATCCACCCGGGCGCGGGACAGGCTGGCATCTGCAATCTTTTCGGGAACGCGGCCGAACAGATCGGCGATCTCTGCGCCATAGCCGGCGGCCGAGAGCCGATCGATTCGGGCCTGGAACACGTCATAGACGTTCCTGGTGTCGCCCTCCGGCACCTGTGCCTGGCTCAGCAGCAACCGTTCCGCCAGCGACCGCATGGCCGGCGAACCCTTGCCGATGGACATGCGCGGCAACAGCGCCACCAAAGCGGGTCGTTCGGTCCCCCGCCACATGCTGGCCGGAAAGCCGCCATTGGACGTGTTCAGGATGCCGGGTGACGACGGATCGAGCGTGTCCAGTCCCTGCTGATAGACGCCCTGCGTCCGCAGATCTTCGCCGCCAGCGGGCGGCGCGGAACCGAGAGGCGTCTGACGGATCGCCGGTCCGGACGGCGGCGCCGGCTGCGCCGGCTGATCGGGTTCGATCGTGGGATCGAACTGCGCCCACGCCGAACCCGTGGCCGCGAACAGGGCCGCGGCCACCAAACCATACCGGCGCATCGGACCCCGGCTACTTCTGCAGCGTTTCATTCGGCAGGTCTTTTTCCACCTCGACCGACGGTGCCGGCGGATCCCAGAACTGCAGGAAGGCAAGGCCAGCGCCAGCCAACACCACGAGGATGACGAGCGCGATGACGAGGGTGCGAATCTTGTTCAAGAGCGGCTCTCTCCCTTTGTTGCCTGTAAGGCTGATTTTCAGAGCGAATGCATATAACATACGCTGAAACGAGATGCATTGAAGCACATGGACAAGGTTAACGACGAGGGCACGGTCGACGTTCCGCCGCCCATTCATCTGGAAAAATCCATCGTCCTGGTCGGCCTCATGGGGGCTGGCAAGACCACGATCGGCCGTCGCCTGGCGAAGCGTCTGGGCGTTTCCTTCATCGATGCCGACTCCGAAATCGAAAAGGCCGCCGGCTGTTCGATCAAGGATATCTTCGAGTGCTATGGCGAGGCGGCGTTCCGCGAGGGTGAGCGGCGCGTGATCTGCCGGCTGATGGCAGGGCCGCCACAGGTGGTCGCGACGGGCGGCGGCGCGTTCATGGACGCCGAGACGCGACGGCGGGTGAAGGAATCGGGTGTTTCGGTCTGGCTGAAAGCCGACATCAAGACGCTGGTCGCCCGGGTCAGCAAGCGGGACACGCGGCCGCTGCTGTCGACCGGAGACCCGGAAGCGATCCTCCGCGATCTGGCGGAGAAGCGGAATCCGTTCTATGCAGAGGCCGACATCCATGTGGAGAGTCGCGACGGTCCCCACGAAACGGTGGTCGAGGCCGTCGTCGAGGCGCTCAAGAAACGTCGGGCCGCGTAATCATGATCCACGAAAGCGTTACTGTCGGCCTTGGCGACAGGTCGTATGACATTGTTGTCGGCACCGGTCTGGTGCGCGCCGCGGGCGATCTGATCGCCCCCTTCCTGCAGCGCCCCCGGACCTTCATCGTCACCGACGAGAACGTGGCCGCGCTGCATCTCGACACGCTGCGCGAGGCGCTGGACACCACTGGCATCGAGTCCGGCGTCCATGTCCTGCCCGCAGGCGAGAAGACCAAGAGCTTCGCGCACCTGGAAGGGCTGATCGGCGCCATGCTGGATGCCCGGCTTGAGCGGCGCGACAAGGTCATTGCGCTGGGCGGCGGCGTGATTGGCGATCTTACCGGATTTGCCGCCAGCATCCTGCGGCGCGGCATCGGCTTCATTCAGGTGCCAACAACCCTGCTGTCGCAGGTGGATAGCTCGGTGGGCGGCAAAACCGGCATCAATACGCGCCATGGCAAGAATCTGGTCGGCACCTTCCACCAGCCCAGCCTGGTGCTGGCCGACACCGGCGTGCTCGACACCCTGCCCCGCCGCGAACTGGGCGCGGGCTATGCCGAGGTGCTGAAGTACGGGCTGATCCGCGACGTGGCCTTCTTCGACTGGCTTGAGCAGCACGGCGCCGACGTGATGGACGGCGACGCCGACGCCCGCGCCTACGCCATCGCCACCAGTTGCCGGGCCAAGGCCCTGGTGGTGGCGGCTGACGAATTCGAGACCGGCGACCGGGCGCTGCTGAACCTGGGCCATACCTTCGGCCACGCGCTCGAGGCCGAAACCGGCTATTCGGACCGGCTGCTCCACGGCGAAGGCGTCGCCATCGGCATGGTGCTGGCCTTCGAGTTGTCGGCGCGGCTCGGCCTGTGCGACCGGCAGGCGCCCGGCCTCATCCGCAGCCATCTGCGCCGGCTCGGCCTGCCCGCCTCTCCCGGCGACATTCCCGGCACAACCATGGACGCCCAGACCCTGATCGCGCACATGGCCCAGGACAAGAAGGTCAAGGATGGCCGAATCACCTTCGTGCTGGCGCGCGGCATTGGCGACGCGTTCCTGACCAGCGACGTCGAGTCCGGCGCCGTCGAGGACATGCTGAACGACGCCCTGCAGGCCGCCTGACCAGCATGTCCGCGGCCGCATTCATCACCGTGCTGGCCATCATCGTCCTGTTGGCGATATCCGCCTATTTTTCCGCCGCCGAAACCGCGCTCTACGCGGCCTCTCGCCGCCGCATGCAGAAGCTCGCGCGCGACGGCGATGCCCGCGCCCAGTGCGTCGAGCGGCTGCAGCGGAACAATGAGGGGCTCGCCGGCGCCATCCTGCTGGGCGACACGCTGGTGATCATCATGGCGACGGCGCTGGCTACCGGCCTGTTCGCCAGCTTCTGGGGACCCTATGCGCTGCTGGTCGCCGCGCCGCTGGTCGCGGTGCTGGTGATCCTGCTGGCCGAGGTTGCCCCCAAGACGCTGGTCGTCCGGGATGCGGACCGTGCCGCACTCAAGCTTGCGCCGTCCATGGAAATGGTGGTCGGACTGCTGTCGCCCGTTACCGCGTTCTGTCAGAAACTCATGCGCGGCGCGTTGCGTCTGTTCGGCCTTCGCATTGCGGCCAGCCAGCCGGTGTTTTCGGTTCACGACGTGGTTCGCGGCGCTATCGATCAACAGGACCGCAGCCAAATCATCAAGACCCACCGCGACATGCTGGGCAGCATCCTGGACCTCGATGAACTGGCAGTGTCGGAGGTGATGGTCCACCGCCGCAACATGAAGATGATCGACGCGGCCATCGGCGCTGAGGCCATTGTCGAGGACGTGGTGGCGAGCCCCTATACCCGCATTCCGGTGTGGCAAGACAATCCCGAGAACATCATCGGCGTTCTGCACGCCAAGGCGCTGCTGCGCGCGCTGATCAGCCAGCACGGCAAGCTCACCATGGAGCAGATCCAGGCCACGATGCTGTCGCCCTGGTACGTGCCCGAGACCACCTCACTGCGCGAGCAGCTCAACGCCTTCCGCGACCGCCGTTCTCACTTTGCGCTGGTGATCGACGAATACAGCGTGCTCCAGGGACTCGTGACCCTCGAGGACATCCTGGAGGAAATCGTCGGCGACATCGCCGACGAACACGACGTGACGCGGAGCGGCATCCGGCCGCAGGCGGATGGCAGGCTGATCGTCGACGGCACGACCACCATCCGCGACCTGAACCGGGCCATGGACTGGGACCTGTCGGACGAGCATGCGACAACCATTGCCGGCTACGTCATCCACGAGGCGCAGACCATTCCCGAGGCGGGCCAGCTGTTCAAGTTCGGCGGCTTCAAGTTCGAAGTGCTGCAGAAACGCCGTAACCAGTTGACCCTGCTCCGCATCACCGCGCCCCCGAGCGTACCGGTCGATCCCCTATGACCGATCGCGCATGCTAGCCGAAGTCTTTTCCATCATTGCGCCGGTCTTCCTGATCGCCGCTTTGGGTTTCGTCTGGGCCAGAATGGAGCAGCCGTTCGACACCATGCTGGTCACGGTGTTGCTGACCAACGTCACCTCGCCCTGCCTGATCTTCAGCAGGGTCGCATCGCTGACGGAACCGGTGTCGACCTTCGCCACGATCGCCGGGCTGGCGGCGTTGTCCATCGTCATTTTCGCGATCACCGGCTATGCGGCGGCCAGGATGCTGAAGCTGCCGCTGACCGCCTCGGTGGGCCCGATCATGTTTCCCAACAATGGCAATATGGGCCTCGCGCTCTGCCTCTTCGCATTCGGCGACGTCGGGATCGGCCTGGGCATCGGCTTCTTCATCGTGGCCGCCACGTCCCAGTTCACGCTGGCGCCGTGGATTGCATCGGGCCGCTTCTCGCTGCGCCAGATGCTGAAGTCGCCCGTCATCTACGCCTCGGCCGCCTCGCTGCTCTTCCTCGGCGGCGGCATCCCGCTGCCGGACTGGCTCTACAACACCACCAAGCTGCTTGGCGACATATCGATTCCGATGATGCTGATTACCCTGGGCGTATCGCTTGCCCGGCTGAAGGTCGTCAGCCTGCGCAACAGCATGATCGTTTCGCTGCTGCGGCTTGGCATCGGCTTCACCACCGGCGCCGGGCTGATCTGGGCATTCTCGCTTACGGGCGCTGTTGCCGGCGTGGTGATCATCATGTGCAGCATGCCGCCTGCAGTATTCAACTACCTGTTCGCCGCCCGATACGGCGATCACGCCGAGGAAGTCGCGGGAACGGTGATCCTGTCCACGGCAATTTCATTCGCCACCATGCCCCTGTTGATGACCTACGCTCTGCGGCTGTAAATCGCCGGACGCCAATACTTTATTGTACGAAATCGTACAAAATCTCGATTTAGGTATCCCTTCCGCAATCTGCCCGTTAACATCACCACTCGGCGCGCAGGGGAGTCGTAGCCGGCCCAATCCTAAACGAGGAACATTCAATGGGACGCTATCAAGACTTCTGGCCCATTTACCTGGCCGCGCATCGTGGGACCTGGACTCAGCGGATTCACCTGATCGCATCCACGGTGGGGGCCATCGGAGTCTTTGGCGCGATTGGTCTCGGCGAACCCTTGCTGGCCCCGGCCGGAATCCTGATCGCCCTGAGCATTGCCTTTTCGAGCCATTACCTGATCGAAGGCAATCACCCCACCATTGCCAAGAACCCGCTGTGGAGCGCCGTCGGCGATGTCCATATGTGCATTCTTCTGGTCACCGGACGCCTGCCCGCCGAGATGAAGCGCATGGGCCTTGACCGGCCGATCGTCGAACGCTTTGTGTGGGCGCGCACCAAGAACCAGACACGCCACTGATCAGGAAGCGCTTCGCTTCGGGTCTCCCGGCGCAATCGTCTCCAGCGACAGGGCATGTACCGGGCCGGCCAGTTCGTCGGCCAGGATATTGTAAACCAGACGCTGGCGGGCGACGCGCATCATGCCCGCGAATTTCTCCGATGTGACCGCGACATGGAAATGGGTTTCGCCCTCCGGGCGCGCACCCATATGGCCCTTGTGCTTGTGGGATTCGTCGATGACTTCCAGCGCCGATGGCGCCAGCGCCTCGGTCAGCTTCGTCCTGATACGTGCCGCTACGCTCATTCTTTTGCCTTGCCCTTTCCATCCCGGTTGGTCGCCACCATAATCCGGTGATGGACAATGCGCATCCCCATAGCGGCGCTTCCCATGGCGCGAGCGACAGCCGAGTCTGCGAATGGCCCGGCTGCGACGAGCATGGCGGGCACCGCGCGCCGAAGGGCCGGGACCGGCTGGAGGACTATTACTGGTTCTGTCTGGGCCATGTCCGCGAGTACAACCGCTCGTGGGACTATTTCGCGGGCATGAAGGACGCCGAGTTCGAGACCATGCTGCGCTCGACGGCCACATGGGAACGCCCCACATGGCCGCTGGGCGGGCGCGGCGGCGACCGCAGCGCCTGGCCGTTCTGGGCCGCGAAAGAGGCGGTTGCGGATTTCATGGGCGACCCGGATCCCGGCGCCCGCACACTGCACGAACCCGAACGCGTCGCCACCAGATCGCGGCTGAAGCAACGGGACCGGCAGGCGCTGGCGGCGCTGGAACTGCCGGAGACAGCGTCGTTGCAAGACATCAAGAAACGCTTTAAGCAGTTGGTCAAGCGATACCATCCGGACGCCACGGGGCCGGCGCAAAAGCCTAGCCGCGCCATCGAAGAGCGTCTCCGAAACGTGATACAGGCCTATTCCCACCTCATGGACAGCGGCCTGTACAAGGACAGTGTGGAAGAAGGTCGATGACGTCGGAAAATAATATGCCCGGACACAATGGATTGCCGGACACCAAGGTTTCGGTTCGAGAAGTCTTCGGCCTGGACAGTGACATGGTCGTGCCGGCGTTCTCGAGCGGCAACGAATATGTACCGCCACTGGACGACGCCTATCTGTTCGACCATGACACGACCAGGGTCATCCTGGCCGGTTTCTCGTTCAATCGCCGGGTGATGATCCAGGGCTATCACGGCACCGGCAAATCGACCCATATCGAGCAGGTCGCGGCGCGCCTCAACTGGCCGTGCGTGCGCGTCAACCTCGACAGCCACATCAGCCGTATCGACCTGATCGGCAAGGACGCCATCGTCCTGAAGGACGGCAAGCAGATCACCGAGTTTCGCGAGGGCATCCTGCCCTGGGCGATCCAGAACCCGGTGGCGCTGGTGTTCGACGAATACGACGCCGGCCGCCCGGATGTGATGTTCGTGATCCAGCGCGTGCTGGAGGTCGAAGGCCGCCTGACGCTGCTCGACCAGAACAAGGTGATCCATCCGCACCCGTCGTTCCGCCTGTTCTCGACCACCAATACGATCGGCCTCGGCGATACGACAGGCCTCTATCACGGCACGCAGCAGATCAACCAGGGCCAGATGGACCGCTGGAACATCGTCGCCACGCTGAATTATCTGTCCCACGAGGCCGAGGTCGGCATCGTGCTGGCCAAGTCGCCCGCCTACAACACCGCCGAAGGCCGCGATGTCATCAACCGCATGGTGCGTATCGCCGATCTGACCCGCGCCGGCTTCATGGCCGGCGACCTGTCGACGGTCATGTCGCCGCGGACGGTGATCACCTGGGCGCAGAACGACGAGATTTTCAAGGATCTCGCCTTCTCGTTCCGCGTCAGCTTCCTTAACAAATGCGACGAGCTGGAGCGCCCGCTGGTCGCCGAGTACTACCAACGGGTGTTCGGCGTCGAACTGCCCGAGTCCGCCGTGGCCCAGGCCGCCGGCGCGGCCAAGAAGGTGGTCAACGCCTAAGGGGACCCAATGGCCGCTCCAGAAAGCCCCGTAGAACCGTTCAAGCGGGCCGTTGTCGGCGCGGCGCGGGCGATTTCCGAGGACCGCGAGCTGGAGCTGACCTTCAGCGCCCAGAATAGTCCCGGTCCCGGCCGCCTGCCCACGCCGTCGCGCGACCTGACTGCGCGTGACGCAGCACTGGTGCGCGGCGCGGCCGACGCCCTCGCCCTGCGTATCAAACACCATGACCGCGACGTGCACTCGACCCTGCTGCCTGTGGGCGGCACGGCGCGCGCCATTTTCGATGCCGCGGAACAGGCGCGCATCGAGGCGATCGGCGCCAAGACCATGGACGGCGTCGCCATGAACCTCGAGGCGGCGCTGGTCGAGCGTTCGCGGATCAAGGGCTATGACCAGATCAGGACTACTGACGACGTGCCGCTTGCGGACGTGGTCGGCTTCATGGTGCGCGAGCGGCTGACCGGCGCAACGCCGCCCGAAGGTGCGCGCGAGATGGTCGACCTGCTGCGTGCCATGATCGAGGTCAAGGCAGGCAAGGACCTGGACGAGCTTGACGGTTCGTTCGAGGACCAGAAGCGGTTCGCCCGCATCACCCGTCAGATCATCGCCGATCTGGACCTGGGCGACGAGCTTGGCGAAGATCGGGAACAGGATGCCGAGGGCGAGGAGCAAACCGAGTCCCAGCAGATGCAGAAGGACGGAGAGGGCGACAACTCCGAGGATTCGAGCCCCGACGGCAAGTCCGTGTCCGACGTCGAGATGCGCGAGCAGCTGACCGACGATGAGTCGCTGGAAACGGTCACCATCGAGTCCGAACAGCAGACCGACGGCGAGCAGGGCGACCAGGAAAACCAGGGCGAGGCGCCCTATCGTCCCGAACACGGCCGCAATGACAAGCGCGACCGCGCCTACACCACCTTTACCGAGGAATTCGACGAGGTCATCGCCGCCGAGGAACTGGCCGATCCCGAGGAGCTGCACCGCCTGCGCACCCAGCTGGACCGCCAGCTCGACGCGTTGCAGGGCGCCGTCGCCAAGCTGGCCAACCGGCTGCAACGCCGGCTGATGGCGCAACAGAATCGGTCGTGGGAGTTCGATATCGAGGAAGGCATGCTCGATACGTCCCGGCTCACCCGCATCATCATCGACCCGTATTACCCGTTGTCGTTCAAGCGGGAGAAGGACACCGATTTCCGCGATACGGTGGTGACGCTGCTGCTCGACAATTCGGGCTCCATGCGTGGCCGGCCGATCACCATCGCAGCGATCTGCGCCGACATCCTGGCACGCACACTGGAGCGCTGCCACGTCAAGGTCGAGATCCTGGGCTTCACCACCCGCGCCTGGAAGGGCGGCCAGTCACGCGAGAAATGGCTGGCGAACGGCAAGCCCGCCAATCCGGGACGGCTCAACGATCTGCGCCACGTGGTCTACAAGAGCGCCGACGCGCCGTGGCGACGGGCACGCAAGAATCTGGGCCTGATGCTCAAGGAAGGCCTGCTGAAGGAAAATATCGATGGCGAGGCGCTGCTGTGGGCGCACAACCGTCTGGTCGCCCGCTCGGAAAATCGCCGTGTGCTGATGGTGATCTCGGACGGTGCGCCAGTCGACGACTGCACCCTGTCGGCCAATCCGGCCAACTATCTGGAGCAGCATCTGCGCCATGTGGTGAACTGGATCGAGACCAAGTCGCCGGTGGAGCTGATCGCCATCGGCATCGGCCACGACGTGACCCGATATTACAAACGCGCCGTCACCATCACCGACGCCGAGCAGCTGGGCGGCGCGATGACCGACCAGCTCGCCTCGTTGTTCGAGGAAGACGGCAAGCGTCCCAGGGACAAGGCCAAGCGCCGGGCGGCGGCCTGAGCCGGCATTCAGCCGGCCCAGGCCATCGACCTATTTCTTGACCAGCCAGGGCAGCAGATCGGTGTGGTGGCCGATCATTTTCCACTCGCCGTCTTCCTTGCGGAAAATGTTGGTGGCGCGCAGCTCGACCTTCTGGACTTCGCCATTGATCGTGTTCTCGCCAACCTCGTAGTTCGTGACTACGGCAATGTCCTCGCCATTGATGACATGCATATTCTTGATCTTGATTTCACCACCAAGCTTCAGGTCGGCCTGTTCCTTCCAGATCGGCAGGATATTGGCCCAGCCGGTGTGCATGCCGCCCGAGGGACCGACATAGACCACGTCGTCCTTGTGGGACCACACGGCCTCCATCGGGGCGAGCTCGCCGACGAACATCTGGTTCAGCGCGGCGTAGAATGCCTCGGTCGCCTTGCTGACGGAATCGGCCGACACCGGCGCAGGCGGCTCTTCGGCACTTGCTACTCCCGGAGTAATGCCGATGGACAGCACACACAGAACGACAGCCAGATATTTGATACGCATGGTTTCCTCCCAAAAAAATAAGCCCGTTGCCCAACAACGGCCCCCAAGAACACACTTATAATGCGGCTCATTTTGCCACCGACATCAATCCAACCCTCGGACAACATTCCAATGAGAATAAAATCCCGGGATTTTACTCCCCACCGGCCCAACGGTTCTGGATTTTTCGAGACTATCGCCGGGTCTGAAGATCGGCAAGCGCCGATGGCGCGCACCCGCGCCGGCCCAGTGGGCCGCCTCGCCCGTGCAGGCAATTCGCGCTATGGTCCCCGTTCAACCTTCGGAGGATGAAATATGGGGCACAGGCACTTGAAACTTGCAGGCGCAGGGCTGGCGCTGGCCGTTGCCATCGGCGCGGCGATGCTGTGGACACCGGGCAATGCCCAATCGCCAGGTTCGTCTGGCGCCGCGCTGGCGTTTTCAGGCGGCTGGATCCCCGTCGGCATGAACACCACAGGCGATCCCGCCCTGCCCAGCGTCGCCTGGTTCTATAACCGCGACGACGGCCGGGTGGTGGTGTGCCGGCATGGCGCCGATGACGAGAAACCGGCTACCTGTTCGCCGGCCACGCGGCTTCCCTAGCATCGCCTAGCCCTTCGGGGCGAACAGCACCTCGCCGAGAAACGACGTGGTGCGCTCCCAGGCCAGCCTGGCATCCGCCTCGTCATAGCGCGCCGAGGTGGGGTTGGCGAAAGCGTGGTCGGCCTCATAGCGGTACACAATCGCGTCCTTGCCCGCCGCCGTCATGTTGGTCTCGAAACCGTTCACCATGGCCGGGTTGATGAAGGCATCCCGGCTGGCGAAATGCCCCAGTATCGGCCCGCGCAGTTTCTTCAGCCGCTCGACCGGCTGGTCCACCTTGCCATAATAGACAACGGTCGCGTCGGTGCCGGCCTCGATACCGGTTTCCATGGACCAGCCGCCCCCGAAGCACCAGCCGACGGATCCGACACGCCCGGTGGACTGCTTGTGCGCCGCCAGCCAGCGGGCCCAGCTCACCAGCGTGTCTGTCGCCTCATCGGGCTTCACCTGGCTCATATAGCCGCTGGCCTCTTTCTGGGTGCTGCCCACCTTCCCGCCGTAGAGATCGATGGCCAAGGCCAGGAAGCCTAGCTTGGAGAACTCCACGGCCATGGACCTGATGTAGTCGTTCAGCCCCCAGAACTCGTGAATCACGATCAAGGCCGGCGCGGGCGTCACAGCCGGGACAGCGAGACTCGCCGTCACCTGCTTGCCCAGCACATGGGTCTTTAGTGTCTGCTGGGCGGTTGTCGCGGCAGCCATCCCGGCCAGCGCGGGATTGGCGAGCACCGCGGCAAGCGGCAAAGCCGCCGCGGTCTTCAGCAGGTCGCGGCGGCTCGGCCGGCCGTCCAACTGGTCTGATCCCATTTGAAGCTCCTTCCCTTTTCCCCCAGCCGCCCCATAATAGCCGCCGCTTGGTACAGGCCACAAACGAGACATTCCCTTGATCCCGATGCGACACCTGATCCTGGGTGCAGCCGTGGCTGCGGCATGCGCCGCCGCCCCCGCCGCCGCCAAGGAAGCCAGGACAAGAAAGCCCGAGGTTCTGGTCGAGCAGCTCATTCTCAACCCGGACAACATGGCCGAAACACGGGTGGGCCGGCTGACCTGGCTGAACGGCGTCCGGCTGTGGTCCAAGCACTGGTTGTTCGGCGGATTTTCGAGCCTGGACATCAGCCCCGACGGCAGCCGGCTGCTGACTGCCAGCGACCGCGGCACGTGGTGGACGGCGAGCCTGAAGCTCAAGGACGGCATCCCCGAGGCGATCGGCGCCAACGCGCTGATCGACATGCCCGACGCCCAGGGCCAGACGCTGGCCGAGAGCGATCAGGATTCCGAGGGCATGGCCACAAGTGCCACCGGCACGGTATATGTGTCGTTTGAGCGCCACCACAGGATCGTGCGCTATACCGCGCCGGATCCCGCCGACATCACCTCGCTCAGGCGCGCGCCGCCGGAAACCCTGCCCTCGCCGCCCGATCTGGCGCACGCGCCGAACAATGCCGGCCTCGAAGCCTTGGCCCTGATGGCGGATGGCACATTGTTCGCCCTGACCGAAAGCTATCAGGCGGAACCGGGCTATAACCGCGGCTGGCTGGTGCGGGATCAGAACTGGGCGCCGTTCGAGTACAAACGCACCGAGCCCTATGACGTGACCGACGCCAAGCAACTGCCCGACGGCGACATGCTGGTGCTGGAACGCCGGTTCAGCATGCTGGGGGGATTGGGCGCGCGGCTGTGCGTCATATCCGGCGCCACCATCAAGCCCGGCGCCAGACTGGAGTGCCGGACGGTGGCCGAGTTGCAACCGCCCCAGCCCATCGACAACATGGAGGGCCTGGCGGTGCGTCAGAACGAGAAGGGCGAGACCATCGTCTATCTGATTTCGGACGACAACTTCTCACGCCTGCAGCGCACCGTGCTGCTGGTATTCCGGCTGGAGCCCGAGGCGGCAACCGGCCATTAGGGGCGCCTGAACGAAATCGGGGCCCGCGTTCGCACGCGGACCCCGATAAATCTTGGCCGAGAAACGAAAGACCTAGGCGGTTTCTTCCAGCTTCTTGCGCAGGCGGCGCTTCAGCAGCTGCGCGCCAGCCGACAATTCGTCAACTTTCGCCTTCAGCAGAAACGAATCCAGGCCGCCGCGATGCTCGACGGTGCGCAGGGCGTTAGCCGAGATGCGCAGGCGAACGGTTTCGTTCAGTGCGTCGCTGATCAGCGAAACATTGCGCAGGTTCGGCAGGAACCGGCGACGGCTCCTGTTGTTGGCGTGGCTGACGTTGTTACCCGTCTGAACGCCCTTACCGGTCAATTCGCAAACTCGCGACATCGGTCAATCCTCTAGAAACGATTGCGGCACACATCCGCGCGCCGGGTCAGGGCGTGGTGTATAGGACAGGCATGGGATGGCGTCAAGGCGGGAAAACCCCGAAATCCTCAATCGGATTCGTGCCGGAAACGCTTGAGCAGCTTGTCGGCGGCGGCGCCCGGCGTGATCTTGCCCGCCGCCACATCGGCCTCGTATTTGTGCACCTTGGCGGCGATGGCCGGCTCGGCCTTGAAGGCCTCGATCAGGCCCTCGCGAATCTCGTTCCACATCCAGGCCCGGGCCTGGTCGGCGCGGCTGGCTTCCAGCTCGCCGGTCTCCAGCATGACGGTCTCGAAATTGGTGACCGCGTCCCACACCTCGCCGATGCCCTTGTTGGTCAGCGCCGAGGTGAGCAGCACATGCGGCTTCCAGTTGGCGCTGCGCGGGCGCATCAGGTGGAGCGCCGAGATCAGCTGGGACTGCGCCAGTTTGGCGGGCTGCTCCAGCGCGCCATCGGCCTTGTTGACCACGATCAGGTCGGCCAGTTCCATGATGCCGCGCTTGATGCCCTGCAGGTCGTCGCCGCCGCCGGGCGACTGCAGCAGCACGAACATGTCGACCATGTCGGCGACCGCTGTCTCGGACTGGCCCACGCCGACGGTTTCAATCAGCACCACGTCGAAACCGGCTGCTTCCACCAGCAGCATGGCCTCGCGGGTCCGGCGGGCGACGCCGCCCAGGGTGACGCCGGCGGGCGACGGCCGGATGAACGCGTCGGGATCTCGCGACAACTCTTCCATGCGGGTCTTGTCACCCAGGATGGAGCCGCCTGAGCGGGCCGAGGACGGGTCAACCGCCAGCACGGCCACCTTGTGTCCCAGTCCGGTCACATGCTTGCCCAGCGCCTCGATGAAAGTCGATTTGCCGACACCGGGCGCACCCGACAGGCCAAGGCGGATGGCCTTGCCGGTATCCGGCATGACGGCGTCGAGCAGTTTCTGCGCTTCGTGACGATGGTCGGCGCGAGTCGATTCAACCAGCGTGATGGCCCGGGCCAGTGCCCGGCGCTCGCCGGCGCGGAGTTTGTCCAGAAGGTCATGGGCTTTCATGACCAGTGTGGATGCCATGATCGGGCGGGGATGAAAAGGGTATAATCGCGCTCAGCCGACCCGCGCAAAGGCTGCCGATCCGGCCGGCGTCGCCTCCGCCGTATCGTCGCCGGCGGCAGGCTGCAGCGCCTCCATCGCAGCGGCGACGTCGTCGCCACCCATGATCGCTTCCAGCGCCCGGACGCACAGGCGAACGCGGTCGCCGGCGAGGTCGTAATAGACCTGCTTGGCTTCGCGGCGGCTCCTGACCAGTTCGGCCTGGCGGAGTCCGGCCAGTTGCTGGCTAAGCGCGGGCTGCCCGATGCCGGTCAGCGAATCGATGTCACCGACCGTGCGCTCGCCGCGCAACAGGCATGACAGGATCATCAGCCGCTGCGTCTGCGCGTAGACCTTCAGCGTGTTTGCCGCCGCCTCTGCCCGGTCGCGGTCCTGGTACAGCGCCGTCATGCTTCCTCCGCCAACCGGCAGAACCAGTCCTTCGAACCATCCCCGGCGGCCAGGCTGGTCGCAGGCGGCAGCAACACCGGCTGTCCGGGTTGCCATCCTTCCGGGGTCAGGACCCGATCGCCCTCGGCCCGCTGCAGCGCCGCGACCATGCGCAGCATCTCGGCGACCGAACGCCCGACATTATGAGGGTACCAGGTCAACGCCCGGATGATGCCGCCCGGATCGATGAAGTAGCTGGCGCGGATGGAGGCGGAATCTCGGGCATTTTCGTCGACCATGCCATAGGCCCGCGCGACCGCCATGCTCGGATCCTCCACCACGGGGAACGGCACCGTTACGCCGAACAGGTCGCGGATCGCACGGGTCCAGGCAAGGTGGGAATACAGGCTGTCCACCGAAAGCCCGAGAAGATCGCAATCCAGCGCCAGAAACTGTTCCCTGGCGTTGGCGAGCGCGACGAACTCGGTGGTGCACACCGGCGTGAAGTCGGCGGGGTGCGAAAAGAATACCAGCCAGCGCCCCTGGTAATCCGAGAGAGTGACGTCGCCCATGGTTGTGCGGGCGCTAAAACCGGGTGCGGCCATCCCGATTCGCAGCGGGCCGGCCTGCTCGCTCATGGTGTGTTTGTGCTCGTCCATCGGTGCTCCGTTCATCTCGGCCTGTCTGCGACAGCCACCACCTTGACATAACTCTATTTCATAGTTACATATATACTGTAATTATTGGAATCATCAAGGCAGATCAACCATGATCGACAATGCTCTCCGTCGCGCCGCTGCCCAGATCAAGGAAGCCCAGGCGCGAACTCCCGTCATCAAGGCGTTCTTCGACGACGCCACATTCACGGTTTCCTATGTCGTGCACGACGCAGCGACCAAGCGCGCGGCGATCATCGACAGCGTGCTCGATTATGATCCCGCTTCCGGCCACACCGCGCACACCTCCGCCGATGCCATCATCGCCTATGTGACCGGGCATGGCCTGGAAGTCGAATGGCTGCTCGAGACGCATGCCCATGCCGACCATCTGTCGGCCGCGCCCTATCTGCAGCAGGTGCTGGGCGGCAAGCTGGCCATCGGGGCGCAGATAACCGTCGTCCAGGAAACGTTCGGCAAGCTGTTCAACGCGGGGACCGAATTCGCCCGGGACGGCTCGGATTTCGACAAGCTGTTCACCGACGGCGAGCAATTCAGGATTGGCGGGCTCGACGCCATCGCGCTGCATGTGCCGGGTCACACGCCGGCTGACATGGCCTATGTGATCGGTGACGCGGCCTTCGTCGGCGACACCCTGTTCATGCCCGATTATGGCACCGCCCGCGCCGACTTTCCCGGCGGCGACGCGCGGCAGCTCTACCGTTCGATCCGGCTGTTGCTGTCCCTGCCCGATCACACGCGCCTGTTCATGTGCCACGATTACAAGGCGCCCGGCCGCGACCATTACGAGTGGCAGACGACGGTGGCCGAACAGCGTGCGGGCAATGTCCACGTCCATGAGGGCATCAGCGAGGATAGCTTTGCCGAGATGCGGGCCACCCGCGATGCGGCGCTGGGCATGCCGCGCCTGATCCTGCCATCCGTGCAGGTCAACATGCGTGGCGGGCATCTGCCGCCGGTGGAGGAAAATGGCGTGAGGTATCTCAAGATCCCGCTGGACGCGGTGTGAGACATAGCGGCGAAGGCAGGACGGCAATACCGGCAGGAGAAACCCGATGAAGTACAAAGAAGTCGAACCAGGCTTTAATGTCTCGCCCCAGTTGCCGCCCGACCGCCTGGCGGAGCTTGCCAGTCGCGGATTCCGATCGGTCATCTGCAATCGGCCCGACGGCGAGGAGCCGGGGCAGCCGAGCGCGGAGACGATGCGGGCCGCCGCCGAAGCCGCCGGTCTCCAGTTCACGGCGATCCCGGTTGTCGGCGGCGCCATTGGCGACGCCGACGTGGCCCGGATGGCCGCGGCCCTGGCCGAACTTCCCCGTCCCATCCTGGCCTATTGCAGATCCGGCGCACGCTCCGCGAAACTGTGGGAACTGGCGCAGGACAAGAATCCCCCGGCGCAGTACGACGTTGTGATCGTGGGCGGGGGCAGCGCCGGCATTGCGTCGGCGGCCAGCCTGCTCCGGCGCAGGCCCGGCCTGAGCATCGCCATCATCGAACCCTCCGATGTTCACTATTACCAGCCCGGCTGGACTCTCGTCGGCGCCGGCGTCTTCACCCCGGAGGTTACAAGGCGCGCGACCGCGACCGTGATTCCGGACGGTTGCACCTGGATCAGGGAATCCGCAGCCTCATTCGAGCCGGAATCCAACGCGGTGCGGCTTGCGGACGGAACACGGGTCAAATACCGGATTCTCGTCGCAGCGCCGGGCCTGAAGCTGGACTGGGACGCCATCCCCGGACTCAGCGAAACGCTGGGCAAAAACGGCGTCACGTCCAATTACAGGTACGACCTCGCGCCCTATACCTACAAGCTTGCCTGCGAGCTTTCCTCGGGCCGCGCCCTGTTTACCCAACCGCCCATGCCCATCAAGTGCGCGGGTGCGCCGCAGAAGGCGATGTATCTGAGCTGCGATCTCTGGCGCCGCGCCGGGAAACTCGGGAACATCGATGTCCAGTTCCATACGGCCGGCGCCGTGCTGTTCGGCGTGGCGGCCTACGTGCCCGCATTGAACGACTATGTTCAACGGTACGGAATCACGCTGAACCTGGAATCACGTCTGACTGCTGTCGACGGCAACGCCAGGGTCGCGACCTTCGAGCACAAGGGTCCTGACGGCGCCGTCGCACACACCGAACAGCCGTTCGACATGCTGCACGCCGTGCCGCCTCAACTGGCCCCGGACTTCATCCGGTCCAGCGCGCTCGCGGGCGCCAGCGGATTCGTGGAGGTCGATGACGCGACCCTGCAGCATGCGCGCTACCCGAATGTCTTTGGCCTTGGCGATGCCTGCTCCGCCCCCAACGCAAAGACCGCCGCCGCCGCACGCAAGCAGGCCCCGGTCGTCGCCGAAAACGCACTCGCCGTGCTTGATGGCGCACCGCCGATCGCCGTCTACGACGGATATGGCAGCTGTCCGCTGACCGTCGAGCGCGGTCGGATCGTGCTGGCCGAGTTCGGTTATGGGGGCAAGCTCCTGCCCAGCTTCCCGAAATGGCTGATCGACGGCACCCGCCCGAGCCGGGCCGCCTGGTTCCTGAAGGACCGGATCCTGCCCGCCCTGTACTGGCGAGGCATGCTCAAGGGCCGCGAATGGCTGGCCAAGCCAGCCCACAAGCCCCTGGTTCCATCAGACTGACAGCCGTTGCCGCTCGCGCAGGCGAGCGGCGGCATCCCTCACCCGGCCGCGCCGGCCTTGCGCGCCTCTTCCCAGCCGGCTTCCGACAGCGGACGAACGCGGGCCGCGTTGGCGGCAGCGTTGGGATCGTTGGCCGTGCCGTCGCGGGCGCGCCCGACAATCCCCTGCACGATGGCCGCGATGCGGAACAGGTTGTAGGCCTTGTAGAAGTGAACGTTCTCCAGCGGCGGACGGCCGGCACGCTCGCAGTAGAGGGCGATATAGTCCTCGAATGACGGAATGCCGAGCGCCTCGAGATCGACACCCGCCAGGTTGGGCCGGCCGGACTTCGGCTTGGGCCCATAATAGTTCAACGTGTTGTAGGTCAGGTCGCCCAGCGGATGGCCGAGGGTGCTGATTTCCCAGTCGAGCACAGCCATTACCCTGGGCTCGGTCGGGTGAAACATGATGTTGTGGAGCGCGTAATCGCCGTGGACGATCGTGGTCTCGTCGCCTGCCGGGATGTTTTCGGGCAGCCAGGCCATCAGCTTGTTCATGGCCTCGACGGTCTCCGTCTCGGAGGCCACGTACTGCTTGGACCAACGCGAAATCTGCCGGGCGAAGTAATTACCCGGACGGCCGAAATCCTCTAGACCCAGCGCAACCGGATCGTAGGAATGCAGCTTGGCCATCGTGGCGTTCATGCTGTCATACATCTTCGAGCGGTCGGACTTGCTGACGTCGGGCATGCTCGGATCCCAGAACACCCGGCCCGGCATGAAGCTCATGATGTAGAATGGTGTGCCGGTGACGGTTTCGTCCTCGCACAGCACATAGGCGCGCGGCACCGGAAAGTCGGTCTGGTTGAGCGCCTTGATAACCCGGAACTCGCGGTCGACGGCGTGGGCCGACGGCAACAGCTTCCCCGGCGGTTTGCGGCGCATGACATACGAGCCCGACGGCGCATCGAGGCGGTAAGTGGGGTTGGACTGGCCACCGGCGAACTGGCCGACGGTCAGCGGCCCGCGAAAGCCCTCGACATGCTCTTCCATGTAGCGCTCCAGCTTCTTCGCATCGAAGCGGTGGCGCTCGGCGACGTCGACAGTCTCGCCCTGGGATACTTTCATTTCGGCCATGGTAGCTCCTTCAGATCTCAGGCGAACGCCGCGAACAACTCGTCCGCCGCCTTGGTCATGCCGCCGGAGGTCGACGACGGCACCAGGATGGGTGTGGTGATGCCCGCCTCGCGCCGGGCCTCAACGCCCTCGCGCACCTCGGCGGCACTGCCGAACAGCGTCACGTCGGACAGCCAGCGGTCGCCGGCCACATGGGCGAGCGTATCACCCTTGCCGTCGGCGATTGCCTGCTCGACCGCGGACATTTCCGCTTCGTAACCCGCCGCCCGCCAGTAGTTCCGGTAGTTGGGCAGGGTCAGATACATGCGCAGCGTGCGGCGATGGACTTCCTTCGCTGCTTCCTTGTCGTCGCTGATCACGGTCGGGATCATCACCGCGGTCGTAAACCCGGCGATACGCGCCGATTGCGGAATCTCGGCTATCTGGGTGGGCGTGTAGCTGCGCGCGGCATTTGCCCAGACGGCGCCCTGCGCCACTTCGGCGGCGAGTGCCAGCATCTTCGAGCGCAGAGTGGCGAGGATGATCGGCGGCAGCGTCCCGGAATCCGCCTCGGCCGCACGCATGGCGGCCACGTAGTCGCGGGTATCGCTGACCGGCTGATTGCGCCCCTCGACCCCGAACTGAACACGGGACACCTCGTGGCTGACCCCAAGTCCCAGCCGGAAACGGCCATTGCCGATCTCGTGCAGATAATTGGCGATGCGCGCCATCTCGCGCGGGTTGATGTAGTAGATCGGCTGGATCGACGTCGCCACCTCGATGGTCGAGGTCGCCTCCAGCACCGACTGGCAGAACTGCATGGCCGCCGCCAGGCTGGGCACATAGATGCCCGTGAAGCCACGCTTTTCGGCCTCCCGGGCCAGTTCAACCATCTTCACACGCCTACCCGGCGTGGCGACGAGCGTGATCGCCGGCATTTGCGTCATCGATGTTTCCCCCGATTGGTGCGGCTGATCGAGCGCCCCTCACCCACCCGCTTCGCGGAATCCTCTCCCAGGAGAGAGGCTCGGGGCGAGAGGCGCCGTATCAGCGGCTCAAGTCTCAGACGTGCTCGACTTCCCGCTCGATCACATCGGCATAACGGCTCAGCGCCTCGGCGCGCTTCGACGGGATATGGGCGGTCGGGAACATACCGTTGGTGCCGTTGTATTCGCGCAGCACCTGACGGGCGACCGTGATCTTGTGGACCTCTGTCGGGCCATCGGCGAGCCCCATGTGGAAGCTCTCGGTGATGAGGTACGAGAACGGCATTTCCGACGACACGCCGAGCGAGCCGTGCACCTGAAGGGCGCGGGAGGCGACATCATGAAGGACGCGCGGCATCATCGCCTTCACGGCGGCGATATCCTTGCGGACCATCATGTAGTCCTTGTACCGGTCGATCTTCCAGGCGGTCTGCAGCACCAGCAAACGGAAGGTCTGGATGTCGGTCCACGAATCCGAGATCTTCTCCTGCATCATCTGCTTGTTGGCCAGCAACTCGCCCTGGGTCTCGCGGGACAGCACGCGCTCGCACATCATGTCGAAGGCCAGCTTGGCCTTGCCGATGGTGCGCATGGCATGGTGGATGCGGCCGCCGCCGAGACGGGTCTGCGCCACCGCGAACGCCTTGCCGCGCTCGCCCAGGAGATTCTCCTTCGGCACACGCACATTCTCATAGCGGATATAGGCGTGAGTGCCGTGCTCCTCGCCGCCGATGCCGACATTGCGGATGATGTTCACGCCGGGGTGATCCTTCGGCACAAGGATCATGGACATGCGCTCGTAGGGCTTGGCGTCAGGGTCGGTCACCACCATGACGATCAGGAACTCGGCATAGCGGGCATTGGACGAGAACCACTTCTCGCCGTTGATGACCCACTCGTTGCCGTCCAGCACCGCGCGGGTCTGGAACACCTTGGGATCGGCGCCGCCCTGCGGCTCGGTCATGGAATAGCAGGAGACGATCTCGTTGTTGAGCAACGGCTCCAGATATTTCTTCTTCTGTTCGGGCGTGCCGAAATGGGCGAGAATCTCCGAGTTGCCGGTATCGGGCGCCTGGGCGCCGAAGATGATCGGCGCGAATTTGGCGCGGCCGAGAATCTCGTTCATCAGGCCCAGCTTCACCTGGCCGTAGCCCTGACCGCCAAGGTCAGGACCCAGGTGACAGGCCCACAGCTTGCGCTTCTGCACTTCGGCCTGCAGCGGCTTGATCAGCTTGTTGCGCAGCGGATCCTTCATGTCGTTCGGATGCTTGATCACATACTCGAGCGGCTCGACTTCGTTCTTCACGAAATCGGCGATCCAGTCGAGTTCCTTCTGGAATTCCGGATCGGTTTCAAATTCCCATGCCATCTGGTCTTCTCCCTGAAGCAACCCGCAATCGGGCGCCATCGTTTCCCCAAAAAATGGTCGCGCCCGACTTTACGCCGGGCGCGCGGAGGATTGCCAGTGCTTGTTACTGGGTAGGCCGATCGTATCACGCGCGCTCCAGGAACGCGGCGGGCCTCAGGCGTTCAGGTAGCTATCCAGCGTCTTGTGCAGCCGCCGGACTCGGATTTCTTGGTAGTTTCCAAGGGTTTGAGCAGTCTTCCGGGCGGCCTTGAAACCCTTCTGCTGCATCTCGAGATTGCCCGTGTCCTGATCGTAGACATGGCCGAGGAACGGGCCGATGCCGGGTACCGTCTCATAGGAGGTGCCGATGTCGATCTTGTAGGGCTCGGGCGCCTCGGGACGCTCCTGACCGGGCGCCAGTTCCTCAAGAAACAGCAGGTCGAAGATGGCGCTGTCCGGGTCCATGCCGTTGGGCCGGAACCGGTAGACCATGGGCAGCGATACGCCGGGGAACAGGAACATGTTCGGGAACAGGTGATACTCGATGGAATCGAGCATTTCGCTGTCGGACCGCGTCGACAGGTCGATACCCCGATCCTCGCCCAGCGTCTTGCGGAAATGGGCGGCGAGGAACGACCGGGCCGTCACGCCGTCCGGCACCTTGGTGCCCGGCGGCAGCATGCCCATGGCGTCGAGCAGCTCCTGCTCGGTCTGCGACTTGGTATAGCTCGGATCGGGGAACCCGAAGGTGTGGAAGAACCGTGTGACCCGTTCGCTGAAGATGTCGTACTGGGCATTGAGATTGGCCGAGAACGGCATGGCGTGGGCGTGCGTCTCCAGGCTGTGATAGGCCTCGACGAAGGCCTCCTGCGACGCCTTCCAGTTGGCCGGCAGGATCTTCTGGATGTGCAGCCGCACGTAACGATTGTCGAGCGGCCAGTTGGCGAAGTGCTCGGCCAGCGGCCCGATCCACTCCTCGAGCGGCATGGCGTTTTCGTCCATGTTGATGAAGTAGAAGCCGCCCCACTTGGCGATCTTCACCTCGGGCAGCTTGAACTCCTCGTCGGTGACCTTGGGGAAATCCCAGCGGCAGGGGATTTCCTTCAGCGAGCCGTCCAGGTTCCAGGTCCAGCCATGGAACGGGCAGCGGAAATGCTGGACGCTGCCGGTCGAATCCGAGGGGCGCAGCTGGGTGCCGCGATGCAGGCACGAATTGACATAGGCCTTCACCTCGTCCGGCGCCGCGCGCACGACGATGATCGAATAATTGCCGATATCGTAGGTGTAATAGTCGCCCACTTCCGGGATGTGCTCGTCGCGGCAGGTCCATTGCCACGTCTTGTTCCACATCTTCGTCATCTCGAGGTCGAAGAATTCCTTCGAGGTGTAGCGTTCGAACGGAATGTCCTCGTCGCCCATATAGACGTAGTTCTCGGCGAGCAGTTGCGCCGGCAGCTCCCAGCCGTCCGAGAGGACCAGGTCCCTGGTGCTCGGACCCGGACAACGGGCCTCGCCCGGCTTCATGTTCGGCTGCGGATCGTAGATGTTCATCGGTCTTCCCCGTGGTGATCGTCAGTGGCGGACGGCCTTTCCCCAAGGCATCCGGCGGTCCCGAACGCTAACACAATGGTCAGTCGTGCCCAAAAGGAAAGTCAGGCGCGATGGCTTGCCTGACAGGCCGACGCGCTTTTCCCGCGTGACGCGCTCGGCGCACACGGATGGACGGCATATTCACGGAGTTCGGGGTGATGTCGCTCAGCACACCTCCCTGTGACAATCGTTCTCGATTGATGCTATGCACGCGGACCCGTCAATTTCCGCCGCGAAGCGTTGCCGTTCATGTCCCGATCCCTCCTGCTGTGCGCCGCCGCGCTCGTCATTCACACCGCGCCGTCGGCCGCCGCACCGCGTGACGGCGACATGCCTGCCGAAAACGAGGTCGTGGTCATCGGCACCTCGCCGATCATCGGACCGGGCATCGACCGCGACAAGATTCCGGCCAATACCGAGACGGTGACCGGCGACGACATCCGCCGAGCCGGCAGTCTGCTCGAGGCGCTCAACGGCGGTATCGGCGGCATCGGCCTGGGCCACGCTCAGGGCAATCCGTTCCAGCCCAACCTGGTCTATCGCGGCTTCGAGGCATCGCCCCTCGCCGGCAATGCGCAGGGCCTGGCGGTCTATGTGGAGGGCGGCCGGTTCAATCAGCCGTTCGGCGACACGGTCAACTGGGACCTGATACCCGAGCAGGCCATCGACGCCGCCGTGCTGCAGACCTCGAACCCGGCGTTTGGCCTCAACGCGCTGGGCGGCGCCCTGTCGGTAGGGCTGAAGGACGGGTTCTCGTATCGGGGCGCCGAGACGGAACTGACCGGCGGCAGCCGGGGCAGCATCGAAGGCGCGCTGCAATATGGCGCGCAGAGCGGCCCGTTCGCCGCCTATCTGGCCGTGCGCGGCCTGCACGACAAGGGCTGGCGCGACCATTCGCCGTCGGACCTGCGGCAGATGTTCGCCGACCTCGGCTGGCGCGGCGACAGGGCCGAGATTCATCTGGGTGTGCTGGGCGCGGACAATACCCTGATCGGCAATGGCACAGCGCCGGTGGATCTGCTGGCGGCCTCGCGCAAGGCTGTCTTTACTCATCCGGACGAAACCAGGAACCGGTTCGGACGCATCAACCTCAATGCCAGCCTCCGGCTCAGCGACGCGTGGTCGGTGCAGGCCGGCGGCTATGTCGGCCATCTGCGCCAGCGTACCCGCAACGGCGACGCCGCCGACGTGGAGCCGTGCGAGGATGACGAGGCATTGCTGTGCCTCGAGGACGGCGATGCGCTGACCGCCCTGGGCGGCGGCGCCATCGGCAACTTCATCACCGACAGTCCCTATGCCGGGCTCCCGGCATTCGCCGAGCGGTTCGAAGAGGGCGGCCCTTACGCCCAGCTCAATCGAACGGCGACCAATACGGACTCCTTCGGCGTGTCGGCGCAGGTCACGTGGCAGGGCAAGGTCGGCGGCATGACCAACCAGTTCCTTGCCGGACTCGGCTATGACGGCGGCCGCACCCGCTTCTCGGCAACATCCGAGATCGGCGCGCTGGGCCTGGACCGGGGCTTCGAGGGACCCGGAATCGTCATCGTCCAGCCGGACGGCGTCATCGCGCCGGTTTCCGTGCATACCTCGGCGGATTATCTGGGCGTGTTCTTACGTGACACGCTGGACATCACCAATGCGGTGTCGCTGTCGGTGGGCGGCCGCTACAACCACGCCGCCATCGACCTCGTCGACCAGATCGGTACGGCGCTCAACGGACGCCACCGCTACAACCGGTTCAATCCGCAGGCCGGGATCACCTGGAAACTCACGCCGATCATCACCGCCTATGCGGGTTATGCCGAGGCAAACCGCGCACCGACCCCGGCGGAATTGTCTTGCGCCGATCCGGAGGCGCCCTGCAGCCTGACCAACTTCTTCGTGGGCGACCCGCCGCTGGAACAGGTGACGACCCGCACCGTCGAGGCCGGGCTGCGCGGGCGGCTCCAGATCTCGCCGCGCTATTTCGTGTCGGGGAAGCTGGGCCTGTTCACCACCACCAACCGGAACGACATCAGCTTCGTCGCCAGCGACATACCGGGCCGCGCCTTCTTCATGAATGTGGGACGCACCCGCCGCCAGGGCATCGAGGCGGCGGCCTCGCTGGGTTATGGCGCGCTGCAGGCGTCGGTGGATTATGCCTATATGGACGCGACCTTTCGCAACCCGCTGGTGCTGAACAGCCCGGACAACCCGTTCGCCGACAATGACGGCCAGATATTCGTCGATCGCGGCGACAATTTGCCCGGCATCCCGCGCCACCGGCTGAAGGCGCGGCTGGATTATGATGCCAGCGACCGGTTGCGGCTGGGTCTCGATGCGCGCTTTTCCAGCGGGCAGTTCCTGTTCGGCGACGAAGCCAACAACGCGCCGAAGACCTCGTCCTATGTGGTGGTGGGCGCCAGCGCCAGCTACCGCATCGGCAGCCACCTGGAACTGTTCCTGCGGGCGGAGAACCTGCTGAACACGAAATACGAGACCTTCGGCACGTTCTCGCCAACCGACGAGGTGCCCATCATCCAGGCGCCGGACGCGGACAACCCCCGAAGCCTGAGCCCGGGGCCGCCGATCACGATGTATTTCGGGATCAGGGTCAGCCTCTAGGGCGCGGTGCGGGCATGACGCCGAGGGGCGCGCGCGGCTATGATCCTGTTCCCACGAGCCACGCGCCCCGGTCCCATGAACCCGTTCCTGCTCGGCATCCTGCTGATGATCGCCACCTGCGCCGTCTGGGGGCTGGCGTTCGTTGCGCCCATTGCACTGCCGGACGCCTCGGCCATCGAGGTGACATTGGGGCGCACCATGGCCTATGGCGCGATCTCGCTGATGCTGTTCGACCTGCGCCGCGCGATCCGGCTGCCCCGCGGCGTCCTGTGGCGGGCGCTGGTCTATGCCTTGACCGGCAACGTGCTGTATTACTTCCTGCTGGTCCTCGGCATGCAATGGGCGGGCGCGTCCATGGGTGTGCTGGTCATCGGCATGGCGCCGGTGACGGTGACCCTGGCCGGCCGGCTGCAGCAGGGTTTTGGCGCGCTGAAGCCCATCGCCGTCCCGCTGGCGCTGTTCTGCGGCGGCCTGATGCTGGCCAATACGGCCAAGACCGACTTTTCGGGCGCCTCGGACGACCTGGCGCCGCTGGGCGTGGCCGCCATCTTTCTCGCGCTGGTGATGTGGACCTGGTACGCGGTGGTCAACGCCCGCTTCCTGCAGGAAACCCGCCTGGTGACGCCGCAGGAATGGAGCTCGGTGATCGGCATCGTATCGCTGGCCGCCGCGCTGGTGGCGCTGCCCGTTGCCTGGGCGACCGGGCTGGCCCGGCTGCCCGGCGAGATCGGCGGCGGGGAATTGGCCATGCTGGCGCTGTGGAGCCTGCTGCTGGGCGGCGGCTCCACCTGGCTGGGCACGGTGCTGTTCAACATGGCGTCGAAGGTGCTCGACCTGACCATCCTGGGTCAGATGATCATCTTCGAGGCGGTGTTCGGCATGATCTATGTGTTCGTCGCGGTAGGCGAAGTGCCGACGGCCCAGGAATTTGCCGGCATCGCCGTTGCCCTGTTCTCGGTGTGGCTCTCGATCCGGCGGCTTTACCAGCCTGCGCCCAGGATGGCGCCCTGACGGCCAGCCCGCCATAGGCCGGCCCCGTCAAGGGCCGGCCCTGGCTTTGGCATTTGCCGGACTGGGGCATTTGCCGGACTGGCGCCGGGTCAGCGGAGATCGAAGCGATCGGCTTCCATCACCTTGGTCCAGGCCGCCGCGAAGTCCTTCACGAATTTCTCCTGCGAATCGGCGCAGGCATAGACTTCGGCAAAGGCCCGCAACTGGGAATGGGACCCGAAGATGAGGTCGACCCTGGTGCCGGTCCACCGGAGTTCACCCGTCTTGCGGTCGCGTCCCTCATAGACGCCCTCGATACCGGCGGACTGCTGCCAGGTGGTAGCCATGGACAGCAGATTGACGAAGAAGTCGTTCGTCAGCGTCTCCGGGCGGTCGGTGAAGACACCATGGGTGGACTGCCCAACATTGGTGCCGAGCACCCGCAACCCGCCGAGAAGCGCCGTCATCTCGGGGCCGGAGAGCTTCAACAGCGACGCCTTGTCGACCAGGGCCTCCTCGGGCGCCATGATGGAACGGGCACGGTAATAGTTCCTGAAACCGTCGGCCGTGGGCTCCAGCGGGGCGAAGGACTCAGCGTCGGTCTGCTCCTGAGACGCGTCCATGCGCCCGGGGGTGAACCGCACCGTTACTTCGGACCCGGCATCCTTCGCCGCCTTCTCGACCGCGGCGCCGCCGGCCAGAACGATCAGGTCGGCGAGCGAGACCTTCTTGCCGCCGGAGGCAGAAGCATTGAACGCCTGCTGGATCTGCTCGAGCTTTTGCAAAACCGCCGCCAGCTGGGCCGGCTGGTTGACCTCCCAGTCCTTCTGCGGGGCGAGGCGGACGCGTGCGCCGTTCGCGCCGCCGCGCTTGTCCGAGCCGCGGAACGTGGACGCCGACGCCCAGGCGGCCGAGACCAGCTGCGACACCGAAAGACCGGAGGCGAGGATCTTCGCCTTCAGCTCGGCGGTATCGTGATCGTCGATCAGCGGATGATCCACGGCCGGAACCGGATCCTGCCAGATCAGCGTCTCTTTCGGCACCAGCGGACCGAGATAACGGGCGACCGGTCCCATGTCCCGGTGGGTCAGCTTGAACCAGGCGCGGGCAAACGCGTCGGCGAACTGGTCCGGGTTTTCGTAGAAGCGCCGCGAAATCTTTTCATAGGCAGGGTCGAAGCGCAGCGACAGATCGGTGGTGAGCATGGTCGGCACCCGCTTCTTCGACGGATCGAACGGGTCGGGCACCGAGGCCTCGGCGTTCTTCGCCCGCCATTGCTTGGCGCCCGCCGGGCTCGTTTCCAGCTCCCATTCGTACTTGAACAGGTTGTCGAAGAAGTGGTTGCTCCACTTCGTTGGCGTCTGCGTCCAGATCACCTCCGGTCCGCCGGTGATGGCGTCGGCGCCAAAACCCGCGCCGTGCTTGCTGCGCCAACCCAGGCCCTGGTCCTCGATGACCGCGCCTTCGGGCTCGGGTCCCAGGAACGAGGGATCGCCGGCGCCATGGGTCTTGCCGAAACTGTGACCACCGGCAATGAGCGCGACCGTCTCTTCGTCATTCATCGCCATGCGCGCAAATGTTTCGCGAATGTCCCTGGCGGCCGCGACCGGGTCCGGGTTGCCGTTCGGCCCTTCCGGGTTGACGTAGATCAGGCCCATCTGCACCGCGCCCAGCGGATTGTCGAGCTGGCGCTCGCCGCTGTAGCGTTCGTCGCCCAGCCACGTATTCTCGGGACCCCAGTAGAGTTCCTCGGGCTCCCAGGTGTCGGCGCGGCCGCCGGCGAAGCCGAACGTCTTGAAGCCCATGGATTCCAGGGCGACATTGCCGACGAGAACAAACAGGTCGGCCCACGAAATCCTGCGGCCATATTTCTGCTTGATGGGCCAGAGCAGCCGGCGCGCCTTGTCGAGGTTGGCATTGTCCGGCCAGCTGTTCAGCGGCGCGAATCGCTGCTGCCCCGCCCCGGCGCCGCCGCGTCCGTCTGAAATCCGGTAGGTGCCCGCGCTGTGCCATGCCAGCCGGATGAAAAGACCGCCATAATGGCCAAAGTCGGCGGGCCACCAATCCTGCGAGTCGGTCATCAAGCCATGCAGGTCCTTGATCACTTCATTCAGGTCGAGATTCTTGAATTCCTTGGCGTAATCGAACGCCTCGCCCATCGGATCGGACAGGCTCGAGCCCTGGTGCAACGCCTGAAGGCTGAGCTGTTCAGGCCACCAGTCGCGGTTTGAAAATGCACGTTTTCCGCCCATTACCGGGCAAGCGGATTCGGTCGACATGGTTCCTCTCCAGTTGCAGTGAGTCCCACTGCAAGGGTAGTCCCGTGCCGCCTCTTCGATCAATCTCTTTTTAGAACTATTATAAACTAGTCGCCTGATGGACGGGCCGAAGCCCGGGATCAGGCCGCCCGCGACGCCTTCTTGCGCTCGTGCTCGAGAAGCTGCTTCTTGCGGATACGGATGGACTTGGGAGTCACCTCGACCAGCTCGTCATCGTTGATGAACTCAAGCGCGTATTCCAGCGTGGTCTGGATCGGCGTCACCAGGATCAGCGCCTCGTCCGTGCCGGCGGCGCGGATGTTGGTGAGCTGCTTGGCCTTCAACGGGTTGACCACCAGATCGTTGTCGCGCACGTGGATGCCGATGACCATGCCTTCATAGACCTCGGTAGCGTGGCCGATGAACATGCGGCCACGTTCCTGCAGGTTGAAGATGGCATAGGCCAGCGCCTTGCCCGAGGCCATGGATACCAGCACGCCGTTGTGGCGCCCGCCGATGGTCGCGTTCACCCGCGGCGCGTAGCGTTCGAAGGTGTGATAGATCAGGCCGTCGCCCGCCGTCGTCGCCATGAATTCCGAGCGGAAGCCGATCAGGCCGCGGCTGGGAATATAATAGTCCAGGCGCACGCGGCCGCGCCCGTCGGGCACCATGTCGCGCATTTCGCCCCGGCGCTCGCCGATCTTCTCCATCACCGCGCCCTGATGCTCTTCCTCGACGTCGATGGTCAGCGACTCCCAGGGCTCGCAGACCTCGCCGTCGATGGTCTTCAGAATCACCTCGGGACGCGAGATGGCCAGCTCGTAGCCTTCGCGGCGCATGTTCTCGATCAGGATCGACAGATGCAGCTCGCCACGGCCCGAAACCTTGAAGCGGTTCGAATCGTCGGTCTGCTCGACTCGCAGCGCCACGTTGTGAATCAGTTCCTCTTCCAGGCGCGCGGCGATGTTGCGGCTGGTGACGTATTTGCCCTCGCGGCCGGCGAAGGGCGAATCGTTGACCTGGAAGGTCATAGTGATGGTCGGCTCGTCGACGACCAGCGCCGGCAGCGCCTCGACATTGTCGGGGTCGCAGATGGTGTCGGAGATGTGCAGCTTCTCGAGACCGGTAAAGGCGATGATCGCGCCGGCCTCGGCCTCCTCGACCTCGATCTTCTCCAGGCCATGGAAACCCAGGATCTGCAGCACGCGCCCGCTGCGGGTCTCCCCGTCGGCGCCAATCACGGTGACGCGGGTATTGCGCTTGATCTTGCCGCGCTGGATACGGCCGATGCCGATGACGCCCACATAGGACGAGTAGGACAATGCGCTGACCTGAAGCTGCAACGAGCCTTCGATGCTGACATCGGGCTCGGGCACGTGCTCGACGATGGTCTCGAACAGGGCGCGCATGTCGTCGGACGGCTTGTCCAGATCCTTGGTCGCATAGCCTTCAAGAGCCGAGGCGTAGATCACCGGGAAATCGAGCTGCTCGTCGGTCGCGCCGAGGCGGTCGAACAGCTCGAACGTCTGGTCGACAACCCAATCGGGGCGCGCGCCGGGCCGATCGACCTTGTTGATGACGACGATCGGGCACAGGCCGCGCTGCAGCGCCTTGTTGGTGACGAAGCGGGTCTGCGGCATCGGACCGTCGACCGCATCGACCAGCAGCAGCACCGAATCCACCATGGACAGCACGCGCTCGACCTCGCCGCCGAAATCAGCGTGACCCGGCGTGTCGACGATATTGATGCGCCAGCCTTCCCAGCTGATGGCCGTGTTCTTGGCCAGGATGGTGATGCCGCGCTCTTTCTCGATATCGTTGGAGTCCATGACTCGCTCTTCCTGCTCGCCACGCGTTTCGAGCGTGCCGGACTGGCGGAGCAACTTGTCGACAAGAGTCGTCTTGCCATGATCGACATGGGCAATAATGGCAATGTTACGCAGGCGGCGGATCGTGTCAGTCATGGGATATACTTATCCGGGTATTGTGAACGCGCGGTTATATGGGCCCGCGTTCATCGACGCCATAGCGAATTTTTCGTATCTGCCAAGATATTATGCACGAAACCGGTGGCGCCCGAGCACGGGTGATGCTTTTCTGGGCACAACAAACAAGCCGGAAAACGGGAGGGGATGCATGGCTCACGCTGGAGCCCAGGGAGAGCCGATCGACGCATCGTCGCGGCGCTATACGTTGTTTCTGCTCGTTGTTGTCTATACGTCGAGCTTCATCGACCGCAGCATCATCAACATCCTGGTGCAGCCCATCAAGGAAGAGTTCGGCGTCTCCGACACGGCGATGGGCTTCCTGACGGGCTTCTCTTTCGCCATCTTCTATGCGGGTCTCGGCCTGCCCGTCGCCATGCTGGCCGACCGCTCCAACCGCCGGAACATCATTGCGTGGGCGATCGCCATCTGGTCGGGCATGACCGCGCTGTGCGGTGCGGCGCAGAATTTCTGGCAGCTGGCGGCCGCGCGTATCGGCGTCGGCATCGGCGAAGCGGGCGCCGGCCCGCCATCGCATTCCATGATCGCGGACATGTATCCGTTGCGCGAGCGGACATCGGCGATGGCGATCTATTCCTGGGGCATCCATATCGGCCTGATGTTCGGCGCGTTGATCGGCGGCATGGTCGAGGACGCCTATGGCTGGCGCGCCGCCTTCCTGGTCGTCGGCATCCCTGGCCTGGTGCTGGCGCTGCTGGTGCGCTTCACCATCCGCGAGCCGGCGCGCGGTATGGCCGACACGGTCCACGCGGCGCCGGACAAACAGGGGCTGGCGGATGCCTTCGTGCATTTGTGGCGTATCCGCAGCCTGCGCCACACCATCGCCGGCTGCACCCTGGTCGCCTTCGTCGGCTATGGCATCTCGGCGTGGGGTGCGGCGTTCCTGATGCGCTCGCACGGCCTCACCGGCAAGGAAGTCGGCCTGTTGATGGGGCCCGCGGGCGGCCTCATGGGGATCATCGGCGCCATCGTCGCCGGCAGGCTGGCGGACCGCCTGAGCGAGAAGGATCCGCGCTGGACGCCGTGGGTGGTCTCGGTCTCGAAGGTGGCAGCCATCCCGCTGGTGTTCCTGTTCTACCTGCCGGACAATCTGTGGATCGCCATGCTGGCGTTCATCCCGATGATCGCGCTCGCCGCCACCTATCAGGGCTCGACCTTCGCCATGGTGCAGACCCTGTCGCCGCTGCGGATGCGGGCGCAGGCCTCGGCGATCCTGCTGTTCGTGATCAACCTGATCGGCCTGGGCCTCGGCCCGGTCGCGGTGGGCATCATCAGCGACCTGCTGCTGCCCTATTACGGCACCGATTCGCTGCGCTATTCCCTGCTCATCGTGTCCATGCTGGGGCTGTGGGGCGCCTGGCATTACTATCTGGCCGGACGCCATTACCGCGAGGACCTGGAAATCTCCCAGGGCAAGGTCATGGCGTGATGCATTCAACGGGGAGGTTGGCATGACGGAACTGACGGCCGAGGAAATCGGCCTGGTGCGGGAGCTGCTGGAGGTCGAGGCCGTCCGCAAGCTGATGGTGAAGTTCACCCAGCTGATGGACGCCAACCAGCTGGACCGGATGATCGAGCTGTTCCTGCCCGACGCCCGCTGCGAGTTCGGCCATTACGGCGTCTGGGAAGGTCGGGAGGCGATCTACGAAGGCTTCCGCGCCCGCGCCGAGGGCAATGGCTGGATGCCCATGAAGGTGCTCCGCGCCAACACCAATCACTGGGTCGAGATGACCGGCCCGGACACCGCCGTGGGCCGCCGCTACCTGCTCAACGGCGCCAGCTTCAAGGAGACGGACCAGTCGCCGATCAACTATCTGGGCCTGTATGACGAAGACTACCGCAAGCTTGACGGCAGCTGGAAGATCCAGCGCAGCAGCCTCTATTTCTTCTGGCCCACCCGCGAGGTGAAGGAAGGCTTTCCCGGCGAGTTCCCGCCGGCAAGGTAGCCTCAGTCGACCGCGGCGACCTGCCCGCCGTCGACGACGATATGGGCGGCGTTGATCCAGCAGCCGGCCGGGCTGGCGACGAACGAGATCACCCGTGCCAGTTCCTCGCCGGTGCCGAGGCGGCCCAGCGGTATCGACTTCTCCACCGATGCATAGAAGTCGGGCATCTCCTTCTTGCGCTTGTCCCACGAGCCGCCGGGAAACCACACCGCGCCCGGCGAGATGGCATTGGCGCGAATCCTGTGCTTGCCGTATTTCTGCGCCAGCTCGTTGGCATAGACGCGCATGGCGCCCTTGGCCGGACCGTAGGACGACGAGCGGCCGAAATAATATTTCGACGCCATCGACCCGATGAAGGTGATGCTGGCCGCGTCTGATTCGATCAGCGCCGCCTCGCATTCCTCGACCGCGCGCACGCCGGCCATCATATCCACCTGGAAGCTGCGCTCCCAGCCGGCCTCGCCGCCGGTCAGGTCGAAGCCGCTGGCATTGTGAATGAGGATGTCGCAGCCGCCCAGCGCCTTCAGGGCGTCGCGGCAGAACTGGCGGGTTTCCTCGCCGTTCTCCAGATTCGCCGCGGCGCCGAACACCGTTCCCGGCCCGATCGCCTTCAGCTTCTCGGCAGCTTGATTGACGCCGTCGGCGCCGCGCGCGCAGAACGCCACATCGGCGCCTTCCCTGCGCAGCAGCTCGCCGGTGTACCAGCCCATGCCACGGCTGCCGCCCAGGATGATCGCCTTCTTGCCCTTTACGCCAAGATCCATGTGTCTCTCCCGTTTCTGACCGGCGGCGCCAGGCCGCATTGGCGGCAGGATAGCCCAGCACATGCACAGGCGCAGAATCTTTTCAGGTCAATTGGGCTGGACATGCCGCAGCGCATGCACCTCGCGCTCCCGCGAAAGCAGCGCTGTCGATCTGCCGGGTCATCGATCCGGGCCAGCCGGTTTCTGCGGCCTGTCATGAGGCTGCTCAAGATTGGCTGGTGCGAGCGGCGGGAATCGAACCCGCAAGCCCTGACGGGCGAGGGATTTTAAGTCCCTTGTGTCTACCAGTTCCACCACGCTCGCGATGCGGCAAACCTATGCGAGCGGCGCGGTTCCGTAAAGCGCAGGCCGCATCATCGCGAACTTGCCGTGGTCTGCCCTGAACGGTGCCGCGAGCGGTCGGAGAGTATGAGCGGGTCGGCTCTCCATCCGGCGCGTGCCACGCGGCATATTCAGGGCAGACCGCGGCAGGCCGAACGTTCTGCCCGTGAGGCCTCGCGGGACAACCGGGACCGGAACGATGTCCGGTCCCTTTGCCGTATCCGGGCCGGCGCTGGGTCCGTCCCGGTATCCTTTGGCTGGTGCCGGCGTCAGCCGCAGATCCACCACTGGCACTTGACCGCGCGGGCCTGGGTCTCGTTGGCGCCGCAGGTGTGCGCCACTTCCTCGGCCATGCGCCAGTGCGCCTGCGGGCCGGTCTGCGCCTTGCGGCCCTCGGCGCTGGTCGGGTCGAAGCGGGCCGGCATGATCACCGTGCCGCCCTTCATGGGGCCGGCGGGCGTGTAGGCGGCGCCTTCGCGGTCGCCATACACGACGGTCGGCTGGGCCGAAGGGCATTGCAGCCCGGTGACCTTTGTGGTCAGCGCCTGCATTTCGGCGATGTGGCTGGACGCCGGCGTTTCGGCGCAGGCCGCAAGGAGGCTAACCGCCGCGAGGGCGGGGATGATCGACTTCATGATGTTGTCCTCGTCTGTTGCGGGCAGGCCGCGCCTGTCCGCTGTTGGCCGTTTCGGTTGCGTGAGACGGGAATGTTGACCCCGCCATGTCCGCGCTGTGCGAACAGGCGCCACGCCTTTCGACCAACTCGCAGCCGGATGTCCCGGCGGGCGATTTCAGATGGATTTCATCCCTGTCCCAGTCCGATGCCGTAGCATCGGCCCAAGCCCGAAACAGGCGAGAAACTCGGGTGATACCGGATCCATCCCCCATATGAACGATCCGGCATCTTCGGAACCCCGATGGTGTTGGCCGAGGGTGGCTCCGGGGATCAGATTTACGAGCGTTTCAAATTTTATGCAACTTCAAATTGTGTTCGAAATCAGGCAGATTCCTCAAATTGGGGTGTTCCACCCAATGTTTCAGCCATTTCAAACACTTCCTGGGCCAACCTGGCGTTGAGCGCCTCGTCCGTAGAGCGAATGACGATGCTGGTGCCGCCCTTGCCCTGGCGATAGAACGGATACGATCCGATGTCCGCCGTGGGATTGCGATTCTGCATGTCCCTGAGGCCCGTGGCGATCGCGCTTTCCGCCAGATGCAGCAATACCGACCGCGATCTGACCGGCAATCCGCCGGTCAGCCGATGTTTCAGGCTTTCCAGCATGGTCTGCATGATCAGCGGAATGCCGGCGAGGACGAAGACATTCTCCATCTGGAAGCCGGGCGCCTTGGAAATCGGATTGTCGACCAGCCTGGCGCCGCGCGGGGTACACGCCATGCGTGCACGCGCCGAGGTCAGGCCTTCGGGTCCGTAATATTCCTTTAGGATCTCGTGCGCCTCGGGATGCAACTCCCACGGCACGCCGAACGCCTTGGCGATCGATTCGGCGGTAATGTCGTCATGGGTAGGGCCGATGCCGCCGGTGGTGAACACGTAGTCGAATCTGGGCCGCACCTCGTTCACCGTGCCCACGATAGTATCCTCGACATCGGGGATCACGCGGGTTTCGGTCAGCTGGATGCCGCATTGGTCGTTCAGCCATTTGGCCAGATACGCCAGATTGGCGTCCTGGGTCCGGCCGGACAGGATTTCATTGCCGATGATGATCAGGCAGGCGGTGACGGTTTTCTGTTCTGTCATGCCTGTCTTTATACCAATCCGCCCGCAGCGGGGCACGGCAAAACGGCCGGAAGAATTCACTTCCGGCCGTTTCGCCGCGCGCCCCCGAGGGAGGGGGAAACAGAGGCGCGCTGAACCTCAGTCAGCTGGCGGCGCCTCGCTGGTTCTGACGCCGCCATCGAGCGCGGCGGCTGTCTTCACCAGATTGACGAACTCGACGCGGTAGCCCTGGGCGTCGGCGCCGCGCCCTTCCGAGGCCAGCGCCGCGATGCGCTCGTAGCCGAAATCGCCCAGATAGGCGCCGTGGCGAAAGCCGCCGCCGAATGGGTTCCCTAACGAGCCCGCCGCACCGGCTGTTGCGGCAGCGGAGAACAGGGTGCCGCCGCGCAGCCTGTCGGTCTGTGGTGTGATGATCGGGTTCACCCGGAAGGCGGCCGCAGGAGCGACGGGCTGGCATGCGCGGCGAGCTTTTGAAAGTCTCTGCATCGAATCTCCTCCCCAGGAGTCATTGCCGAGTTAACCTGTTGAAAATGTTACGCCTGCCAGCGGCAAACTCCCGTTAACTCGGGTTCATGGAAGCCGAATCCGGATTAATTCGCGTTCATGCCGGGATTGCGTGCCGCATCAGGCACTTATAGGGTCCGGACATGAAATTTCACGCTCCCCTGGTGCGCGGCACCCTGGTTCAACGTTACAAAAGGTTCATGGCCGACGTGGTGCTCGACACCGGCGAGACCATCACCGCGCACTGCGCCAATTCGGGCGCCATGGCCGGACTGAAGGCGCCCGGCTCCGTCGTCTGGCTGTCGCCCGCCGCCAATCCGGACCGCAAGCTGAAATATTCGTGGGAGCTGATCGAGGCCGACGGCGCCCTGGTCGGCATCAACACCGCCCATCCCAACCACATCGTCGCCGAGGCGATCCGCGCGGGCGCCATCGAACCGCTTGCCGGCTATGCGACCCTGCGTCAGGAAGTGAAATATGGCCGCAACTCGCGCATCGACATCCTGCTCGAGGATCCGGACAGGCCGATGTGCTACGTGGAGGTGAAGAACGTCCATCTGCGCCGCGACGGCAGCCTGGCGGAGTTCCCCGACGCGGTCACCGCGCGCGGCGCCAAGCATCTGCTCGAACTCGGCGACATGGTCGAGGCTGGACACCGGGCGGTCATGCTCTATCTGGTTCAGCGCATGGACTGCGACCGATTTGCAATCGCCGGGGACGTGGACGCCGCGTATGATAAAGGTTTGCGGGTGGCCCGCGAGCGCGGCGTTGAAGTCCTTTGCTACGCCTGTAGACTGACCACCGAAGAAATCACCGTTGACCGGAAGCTGGTCCTCGCTATCTAAGCGCCGGGTTTGAAGGGCACACAATGAACGATCAGAAAGTTGGCGAGATGCACGCCGGCGGCATCAAGATTCACGGGCGCGAGGGCTACGACGGCATGCGCGCGGCCGGACGGCTGGCAGCGGAGACGCTCGACTTCATCACGCCGCATGTGCAGCCGGGCGTCACCACCGGTCATCTCGACCAGTTGTGCCACGACTTCATCATCGAGCGCGGCGGCATCCCGGCGCCGCTCGGCTATCGCGGTTTTCCCAAGAGCATCTGCACCTCCATCAACCATGTGGTGTGCCACGGCATCCCGGGCGACAAGGCGCTCAAGGATGGCGACATCCTCAACATCGACGTGACGCCGACGGTCGACGGCTGGCATGGCGATACAAGCCGCATGTATCTGGTGGGTGATGTCTCGGTGAAGGCGCGCAGGCTGTGCGACATCACCTTCGAGGCCATGTGGCACGGCATCCGGCAGGTCAAGCCGGGCGCCACCCTGGGCGACATCGGCCATGCCATCCAGACATATGCCGAGGGCGAGCGTTGTTCGGTGGTGCGCGATTTCTGCGGCCACGGTCTGGGAAAGGTCTTCCATGACGCACCCAACGTGCTGCACTACGGCGAGCCTCATTCGGGCGTGATCCTGCGGCCCGGTATGTTCTTCACCATCGAGCCCATGGTCAATCTGGGCCGCTATGACGTGAAGATCCTGGCGGACGGCTGGACCGCCGTGACCCGCGACCGGTCGCTGTCGGCCCAGTTCGAGCATTCCATCGCCGTGACCGATGACGGCTACGAGGTGTTCACCGCCTCGGCGCGCGGCCTGGACAAGCCGCCCTACGCCGTCTGACGCCGGCGCCGTCGGGTTGGGGGCCGTGACGGACGAAAAACCACACCATCTGGGACACCGGCAGCGCCTACGCGAGCGTTTCATGAGCGGCGGCGCCGCGTCCATGCCCGACTACGAAGTGCTGGAGATGCTGCTGTTCAGCGCCCTCCCCCGCGGCGACACCAAGCCGCTCGCCAAGGCGCTGATCGACCGCTTCGGCAGCCTCGCCGACGTACTGAGCGCGCCGCCCGAGCGGCTGGCCGAGGTCAAGGGCGTGGGCGACGGCATTGTCGCGGCCCTCAAGCTGGTGCGCGAAGCCGGCCTGCGCCTGACCCGCGCCAAGGCACTCAACCGCCCTGCCCTGAGTTCCTGGGCCGCCGTGCTGGAATATTGCCAGGCGGCCATGGCCTATGAGAACAGGGAGCAGTTCCGCATCCTGTTCCTCGACCGCAAGAACACGCTGATCGCCGACGAGGTGCAGCAGACCGGCACCATCGACCATACGCCGGTCTATCCGCGCGAGGTGGCCAAGCGGGCGCTGGAGCTGGATGCGACGGCGGTGATCCTGGTGCACAACCACCCGTCCGGCGACCCCAATCCCAGCCGCGCGGACATCGAGATGACCAAGAAGGTGGTGGCGGCGGCCGCGGCGCTGGGCATCGTCGTCCACGACCATTTGATCATCGGCCGCGGCACCCATTCCAGTTTCAAGTCGTTGGGGCTGTTGTGATGCCGGCAGGCTTCGTCATCGATACGCTCGCCGAGAGCGAAATCCCGCAGGCCGTGGCCTTATGGCAAGCCTGCAATCTCACCCGGCCCTGGAACGATCCCCATGCCGACGCCCGGTTCGCGCTGGGTGGTCCCGGCTCGACCATCCTGGCAGGGCGGCAGGGCGGCGTCCTGATCGGCGCCATCATGGTCGGCCATGACGGCCATCGCGGGGCGGTCTATTACGTGGGCGTGCTTCCCGACCACCGGAAGCTGGGGATCGGCGCGGCGCTGATGGCCGCGGCCGAACAGTGGCTGCAGGATCGCGGCGTGCCAAAGCTCAATGTCATGGTGCGGACCGGCAATCTGGGCGCGCGCGGCTTCTATGAGTGCCTGGGTTATGAGCCAAGCGAAGTCGTCGTGCTATCGAAGCGGCTGGGCGGGTGCTAGCGGCCTGGCAATTTCGTATGGTGTCGCCAGCTCGCCGCGCGGCGGGCCGGCGAGTTCCGGGGAGCTAGGACATGGATTCACTCAGCAGCGGCCCGATCGCGGAGGTTCTCCGCCGTCTCCATCGGGAAGCGGACGCCGCGGATGCGCCGCTGATACAGGCGGTCGTCGACGAGGCGATCACTTTCGAGCAAGCGATGCAACGGGTGGTCGACGCCGAGATCAAGGACCTGACCGGACTGTATCGCGGCTACGCGGGCAACTTCCTGAGCGTCGATCCAGAGTTCGGGCGCTTTCTCTACATGCTGGCGCGGTCCTGCCAGGCAAAGCGGATCGTCGAGTTCGGCTCGTCCATGGGGATTTCCGCCATCTACATGGCCGCAGCCCTGCGCGACATGGGCGGCGGCGTCCTCATCGGCACCGAACTCGAGCCCGCTAAAGCCGAGCGGGCGCAAGCGAACGTCGCTGCGGCCGGTCTCGCCGATCTTGTCCAGTTCCGGATCGGCGATGCACGCGAGACCCTTAAACCGGGCGTCGGCGGTGACATCGACATGGTGCTGCTCGACGGCGCCTTTACGCTCTACGACTCGGTCCTCGCGCTGCTGGAGCCGCACCTGAGGCCGGGCGCGATCATCATCGGGGAGAACGCGTTGCAGCAGGCGTCGGGCTATATCGATTATGTGCGCGATCCTCGGAACGGCTACCTTTCCGTGCCGCTGCCGTTCAGTCCAGGGCGTGGCAACGAACTGACGGTCAAGACGAAGTAGCCGTCCCGCCGCCTCACCAGCCCGGCGGCTTGCCGTCCAGATAGTCGTTCAGCACCTCGTGGAACCGCCTCACCCGCGTCTCCTGTCCCGCGAGATAGGGCTCCTGATAACCGCGCGAGCGCCATCCCGACTGCTGGCCGGGACTGAGCGCCCAGTCCTGGAACACCACCTGATCGTGCAGGTCGGCAACGGCATCGGGGCCGGAATAGACGCGGAAGTCGTATTCGGCTTCCTTCATCTCCATCTCGGTCTCGGTGAGGCGGGCGCGGTACTGGCCGTCGATCGGGAACGCCAGGTCCCACAGGTCGAAATAGCACTTCTCCGGATCGTCCCGGTGCGGCTCCCAGCGGAAGAACGACATGCCTTCCGCGCCGGCGCCGAAGGCGATGTTCGGGAACACCACGCCGAACGGGCTTTCGGTCAGGTCCTCGTCGTTCAGCGTCTCGAAATGCCTGTAGCCGCGCTCCGGTCCCAGCTTGCGCTTGGCCGCTTTCAGGTCGAGCCAGCCCTGCATGGCCTTCTCTTCGTAGGTTGCATAGCTGTCGGGGTCGATGCCCCATTCGCGCAGGGTATCGTCGAACGGATGCGGCTGGCCCTCGGGCACGCGGTCGCGCAAGGACGGGCGTCCCATCTGGATGATGCGCGCGTGCCCCATGGGAAACATCTCGAACCGCGACGTGAAATGGTCCTGGTCGATGATCGGCGGCACCTGCGGATGAGCGGTGCGGGTGTGATACGATTCGTTGAAATTGTCCGACGAGAACTTCCAGTTGCAGCCCAGTTCGACCCGGACCCAACGCACGCGAATCTGCGTCTCGAAGGGGAAGTTCCTGTAGATCTCGGGGATCGGCTCCAGGTACTTCAGCAGCGGCGGCGCGTCGTTGTCCATGGTGTACCAGACGAAGCCGCCCCAGGTGTCGACCCGCACCTCGATCAGGCGGATCTTGCCGACCGGGTCGCCCTGCGGGAAGTCGTCGCGGTCGCAGGCGTCGAGCAGGCTGCCGTCGATGCTCCATTCCCAGCCGTGATACGGACAGGTCCAGCTGTCCTGCGAACCCTTGTCCCACACCAGTTTCTGGGCCCGGTGGCCGCAGGCATTGTAGAAACCCTTCAAGCTGCCGTCGGGCTGGCGGGCGATGATGACCGATTCGTGCATGAAATCGTGCACGATATAGTCGCCCGGCTCAGGCAGCTGGTTCTCGCGGCCGGCGATGTGCCACACCTTGGTCCACAGGTGATCCCATTCCCGCTGCATCCAGTCGCGCGAATAATAGCGGTCCTGTGAAATCCGGTCGCCGCGCGCATTGCGCGGGTCCTTGCCGTTGATGGCCAGCGGATGAGTGATGATCTCGGTCATGTCCGTCTCCCCGTTTCCCGTTTTCGGCCAGATCGCGATTATTGATCGGCTGTCGAACAGCTTTGGGAGCGTAAACCGCGGCGGCATCCTGTCAATCCGAATCCGGAAAACTGGTCAGTTCCGGACGACACTGCGCAGCCAAGGCGCGGTCTCGGCCGGTCCCGACAGAGGGACGCTGCAAGCGGCACCGCGATACCGCGGAACCGCCTGTGGCATTGGTGCGTTGGCACCATACAATGCTTGAAAAGCTAATCTATCAATCACCCCGGTAAACCGCCTGTCTTGTTGGCGGCCGTCGGGCACCTCGGTAAAGTGCATTCCGCCACCGCAGCTGGTTTGTCCACGAGGAAAAGCATGCTCGACCCGATGATCACGGCAGCCACCGGCATTGAAGGCCTCGACGAAATTCTCGCCGGCGGATTGTCGCGCGGCAGCCTGTTCTTGCTCGAAGGCGAACCGGGGACCGGCAAGACCACCATCGCGCTTCAGTTTCTCATGGACGGCGCCCGGCGCGGCGAAAAGTGCCTTTACATCACGCTGTCGGAAACGCCGGACGAATTGCGCCAGGGCGCGGCGTCGCACGGCTGGGAACTGGATGAGCATATCGAAGTGTTCGAACTCATCCCGCCGGAAAGCATTCTCAGCGACGAACATCAGCAAAGTCTGCTTTATGCCTCCGACCTGGAACTGGTGGAAACGACCAAGCAGATATTCGCGACGGTCGACCGAGCCAAGGCATCGCGCGTCGTTATCGACAGCCTCTCCGAGATCCGGCTTCTGGCGCAAAGCTCGCTCCGTTACCGGCGCCAGATTCTCGCCATCAAACACTATTTTGCACGCCACAGCGCCACGGTGCTGCTGCTGGACGACCTGACATCCGAGGCCGCCGACAAGACCGTGCACAGCGTCGCCCAGGGCGTCATCCGCCTCGAGGAGATCGCGCCCGAGTACGGCGCCGAGCGCCGGCGTCTGCGGGTGATGAAATATCGTGGCCAGAAATTCCGCGGAGGCTTCCACGACTTCGTCATCAAGACCGGCGGAATCGGGGTGTTTCCGCGCCTGGTGTCAGCGGAACATCGCAACAGGTTCGAGCGACGCGTGCTATCGGCGGGCATCCCCGAACTCGACGCCCTGCTCGGCGGCGGCGTGAACGCTGGCTCAAGTACGCTGATCCTCGGTCCGGCCGGCACGGGCAAGTCGCTGGTTGCAATGACTTTCGTGATGGCGGCGCTCACCCGAGGCGAAAAGGCGGCCCTGTTCCTGTTCGATGAGGAACTGGGCCTGCTGTTCGACCGGATGCTCGGCCTGGGCATCGACCTGGAGAAATGGCAGGCCGAAGGCAAGCTGTTCGTCAACCAGATCGACGCCGCCGAACTGTCTCCTGGCGAATTCTCGCACCGGGTCTGCCAGATCGTGAATACCCAGGATATCAAGACCGTCGTCATCGACAGCCTCAACGGCTACCGCGCCTCGATGCCGGAAGAAAACTCGCTGATCCTGCATATCCACGAGCTGCTGCAATATCTGAACCGCCACGGCGCGGCCACCTTCATGACCGTGGCCCAGCACGGACTGGTCGGCGACATGAAGACGCCAGTCGACGTGACCTATCTGGCCGACACGGTGATCCTGCTGCGCTATTTCGAGGCAATCGGCGAGGTGCGCCGCGCCATATCGATCATCAAGAAGCGCACCGGCCGGCACGAACCGACGATCCGCGAATTCGGGATCGGCGAGGATGGCCTGACCATCGGCGAACCACTGACGGACTTCCACGGTGTTCTCAGGGGCGTGCCCACCTATTCGGGCAGCGGCAATCCCCTGCTGCAAAGGAAGCCCAGTTGAGTGAACCGGGACCACTCTCCGAGCGGGCGATCGTGCTCGCACCCAGCGGACGAGACGGCCCACTCGCGGTATCGATTCTTCAGAGAGCGGGCTTCCCGGCAGAGGGCTGCAACGATCTGACGGCATTGCATCACGAGATCGGCAAGGGCGCCGGGCTGGCCCTCATCGCCGACGAGGCGCTGCGCGGCGTCGATATCGCGCCCATCGCCGAGGTCCTGCGCGCCCAGCCGCCATGGTCCGATTTTCCAGTGATCCTGCTGACCCAGCGCGGCGGCGGGCCGGAGCGGAATCCGGTGGCCGCACGTCTTGCCGAGCTTCTCGGCAATGTCACCTTCCTCGAACGCCCGTTCCATCCGACGACCCTGGTCAGCGTGGTGCGCACCGCCGTGCGCGGCCGGCGGCGGCAATACGACGCCCGCAGCCGGCTGATCGAGCTGTATGAAAACGAACAACAGCTGCAGACCGCGCTGCGCGCCGGCAATCTCGGGTCGTGGACTCTTGATATCACCACGATGGCGTTGCGTGCCTCGGATAGCTGCAAGGCGCATTTCGGCCGCCTGCCCAAGGATCCGCTGACCTATGACGACGTGATCGAGGCGATCCATCCCGATGACCGCGAGCGCATGCGCAGCGCCGTCGAGCATAGCCTGCGGACGGGCGAGAACTACTCGATCGAATACCGGATCGTCTGGCCGGACGGGTCGCTCCGATGGATGGATGTCCGCGCGCGGGTGCTGCGCAGCAGCACCGGCGTGATCGAGCAGATGATCGGCGTCTCCTCCGATATCACGCCGCGCAAGACGTCAGAACTGGAACGGGAGCAGCTGCTGGCCCAGCTCGCCGCCGAACGGGCCACCTTGTCCGACCTGACGGCGACCCTGGAACAGCGCGTGCGCGAGCGCACCGATGCGCTGATGACCGAAGTCGCCGCCCGCGAGCGCGCCCAGGTCCAGCTGCTGCAGGCGCAGAAGATGGAGAGCATCGGCCAGTTGACCGGCGGCGTCGCCCATGACTTCAACAATCTGCTGGCGGCGGTGATGGGCAACCTGGAATTACTGCGCAAGCGGCTGCCCGACGACCCACGGCTGGACCGGCTGATCGACGGCGCCATGCAGGGCGCCCGCCGCGGCGCCGCGCTGACCCAGCGCATGCTGGCATTCGCCCGGCAGCAAGACCTGAAAACCGGCTCGGCGGATCTGGGAGAATTGTTGACCGGCATGCGCGATCTGCTCGACCGCACGCTCGGCCCCGAGGTCAGCTTGACCTTCGATATTCCGGACCACCTGCCGCCGGCCCAGGTCGACGCCAACCAGATCGAGCTGGCCACCCTGAATCTGGCGATCAACGCCCGCGATGCCATGCCTGATGGCGGCGGCATCGACATCTCGGTCAGCCTGGCGGCCAAGGTGCACCCCGATCTGGCGCCCGGCCAGTACCTCAAGTTGCAAATTGTGGACAGCGGCGTCGGTATGGACGAGCCAACGCTGAAAAAGGCGATCGAACCGTTCTTTTCGACCAAGCCCGTCGGCAAGGGTACCGGACTAGGGTTGTCCATGGTGCACGGACTGGCCGAACAGCTGGGCGGCCTGCTGGAATTGTCCAGCGTCCCCGAAAAAGGCACGACCGCCACTCTCTGGCTGCCCGTAGCTGCCCCGGCAGCGATTGCCGAGGCCGCCGCGCCGGCCCCGGTCTTGCCCGAGGAGGCTGGCCGGAGCGCGACCATCCTGGTGGTCGATGACGACCCGCTCATTGCCAGAAGCACCGCCGAGATGCTGGCGGATCTTGGGCACATTGTCGTGGAGGCCAATTCCGGCCGGGAGGCGCTGGACATCCTCGAGAGCGGACTCGGCGTCGACCTGATAGTGACCGATCATGCGATGCCCGGCATGAACGGCATCGAACTCGCTGCCGCGGTCCATCGCAGCCGCCCCGGTATGCCGGTGCTGCTGGCCACGGGTTATGTCGAACTTCCGGTTCAGGCGACGGGCCTGCCGCGTCTCGCCAAGCCTTATGAACAGGCCGCGCTCAAGGCTCATATCGACCATCTGCTGGCCTCCGCCTGACGGGACCTCGCCGTCAGCGCGCCGCAGTGGCCTCGCGGTACAGGCGAGCCATGTGGTCCGGGTCGATGCAGGCTTCCTCGGCGCCCGCCACGATCGCGAACAGCCGAGACTTCAGCGCGGCCTCCTCGGCCTCCGACAGATGCGGATGGTGCGTCGCCATCTGAAAAAGGATCGCGTCGATGATTTCGTGTGGCGGCTTACAGCAAGTCACTTTTCAGCTCCGGAATCGGGCGGGAGCACACACGTCTCTCGGTCGGCGGTCGCCATACAGGTTCGCCGATTGAGATCATTTTGCACGGTAGTGATGAACCGCGCCTTAACATGGATTTAGGCTGTGACGACACGAAAAAGCCGCCCGCGCCCCAGGGCGCGGGCGGCTTCGAAGTCCGAACAATCAGTTGGCGATGCGCCTCAGACGCTGGTTGATGAGCTCTTCGGCGTCGTGGATGATCCGCTCGACAAGTTCCTTCACCGTGGGGATGTCCTTGATGATGCCCATGACGGTGCCGGCGCTCCACACACCCGATTCCATCTCGCCGGTCTCCAGCAGCGAACGGCCCTTCACGCCGACCACCAGTTCCTTGATATCCTCGAACGTGGCATCGGCCTTGGTGGTCTCGATCTCGTGGACCCGCTTGGCGATATCGTTCTTGTAGATGCGCGCCGTGTTGCGGAACTTGCGGTAGACAAGCTGGGTGTCGCGCTCGTTGCTGTCGACCAGCTTGCGCTTCACGTTCTCGTGCACCGGCGCTTCCTTCGTGGCCATGAAGCGGGTGCCCATGTTGATGCCTTCGGCGCCCAGGGCAAGCGCGGCGACGAGGCCGCGGCCGTCGCCGAAACCGCCCGAGGCGATCATCGGGATGGTCAGCTGGTCGGCGGCTGCCGGCAACAGCACCAGATTCGGCACGTCGTCCTCGCCCGGATGGCCCGCGCACTCGAAGCCGTCCATGGATACCGCGTCACAGCCCACCTGCTGGGCCTTCACGCCGTGGCGCACCGAGGTGCATTTGTGGATCACCTTCACGCCGGCTTCCTTGAACCACGGCATGTAGGGCTCCGGGTTGCGGCCGGCCGTCTCGACGATCTTCACGCCGCCATCGATGATGGCACGGGCATATTCGTCATAGGGCGTCGGCTTCACGGTCGGCAGGATCGTCAGGTTCACGCCGAACGGCTGGTCGGTCATCTCGCGGCAGCGCTTGATTTCCTTGGCCAGGTCCTCGGGTGTCGGCTGGGTCAGGGCAGTGATGAAACCGAGTGCGCCGGCATTGGCCACGGCCGACACCAGTTCGGCGCGGCCAACCCACTGCATGCCGCCCTGCACGATGGGATGCTTGATGCCGAACTCTTCGGTGAAACGAGTCTTGATCATGGTCTCTCTCAGTTCGCCCCGGTGGGGATATTGTTGAACGGCAGGTCCTTGTCGACCCGGATGTCGCCCGGCAGGCCCAGTACGCGTTCGGCGATGATGTTGCGCAGGATCTCGTCCGTGCCGCCCTCGATCCGGTGGGCCACGGCGCGGAAGAAGATCTCGTGGAACTGTCCGCCGTTCACCGCCAGGTCCTTCTGGCTGATGACGCCATAGGTATCCTGAATGTCCAGCATGGTCGAGGCCATGTTCTGGCGGTTTATGCCCAGCACCAGCTTGCTGATGGAGGCTTCCGGACCGGGCGCCTGCCCCCGCGACAGCGCCGACATCATGCGGTTCTGCGTGTTGCGCAATCCGGCGGCGCGAATGTACCAGTCGGCCAGCTTCTCGCGCACCGACTGGTCCTCGATGGCGGGGCCGTCCTCACCCTCGATGACCTTGGTCAGCTCGAACATTTCCTCGAAATTGGTCGGGAAACCGCCGCCCACCGCAAGACGCTCGTTCATCAGCGTGGTCAGCGACACCTTCCATCCGTCACCGACGGCGCCGAGGCGCTGGCTGTCGGGAATGCGGACGTCGGCGAAATAGACCTCGTTGAAGTCGGACCGGCCCGAGACCTGCTTGATCGGCTTGACGGTCACGCCGGGCGAGCGCATGTCCAGATAGAACATGGTCAGGCCCTTGTGCTTGGGCACGGTGGGATCGGTACGGGTGATGACGATGCCGAAATCGGCGTAATGGGCGCCCGAGGTCCAGATCTTCTGGCCGTTGATCACCCATTCGTCACCCTGCTTTTCGGCGCGCGTGCGCAGGCCGGCCAGGTCGGAACCGCTGCCCGGTTCTGAGAACAGCTGGCACCAGATCTCCTCGCCGCTGGCAATCTTGGGCACATGGCGCTGCTTGGCGGCTTCGGAGCCGTGCGCCATGATCGTCGGGGCGCACATGCCCTGGCCGATGATGAACACGCCGCCGAGCTGGCCCAGTTCACCCTCTTCCTGCGACCAGATCACCCGCTCGATGGGCGTCGCGCCGCGGCCGCCATATTCCTGCGGCCAATGGATGCAGGCCCAGCCCGCGTCGTACTTCTTTTTCTGCCACGCCTTGGACATGGCGATGCCGTCGACGTCGCGGCCGGTCTTGTTCTGCCAGTCGGTCGGACGGTTCGCGGCGATCCAGGCCCTTGCCTGCGCCCGGAAGTCGGCTTCCTGCGGGGTATCGTTGAAATCCATGAAACTGTCTTTCCGTTAGGCCGCGTTGCGCTCTTCGAGACGGCTGATCAGCCGGTCCTTCCAGCGCGGCAGGCTGCCCAGCACCAGGCTGAGAACCTTCGAGCGGCGGTAATGCAGGTGGCAGTCGAACTCCCAGGTGAAGCCCATGCCGCCATGCACCTGGATGTTCTCCTTGGAGCACTCGTGATAGGCCTCGGTGGCGCTGACCCTGGCGGTCGCCGCGGCGATGGCCAGCTCGGGCGCGTCGGTCGACAGCGCCCAGGCGCCGTAATAGGAATTCGAGCGTGCCAGCTCGGTCGCCACATACATGTCGGCCAGCTTGTGCTTGATGGCCTGGAACGAGGCGATCGGCCGGCCGAAGGCATAGCGGCCCATGGCGTAGTCGCGGGCCATCTCCAGCGCGGCCTGCGAACCGCCGACCTGCTCGAACGCATAGAGCACGGCGGCACGGTCGAATACCTTGTCGAGAATCGCCCAGCCCTGCCCGGCCGCGCCCAGCGGCTCGGCGCCAGCGCCGTCGAAGCTGACCTTGGCGTGGCTGCGGGTCGGATCGACCGTATCGACCGCCTCGGCCGTCACGCCGCCGGCCTTCATGTCGACGATGAACAGCGAGATCGAGCCTTCGTCGTTGCCCGCGCCGGTCCTGGCCGCGACCACCGCGTAGTCGGCCACGTCGCCGTCGGTGACCGGCAGCTTCACGCCGGTCAGCCTGCCGCCGGCGACCGAGGTCTTGATGGTCTTGGGCGTCACCGCGCCGGCGCCTTCGGACAGCGCCAGGGCGCCGATGATCGCGCCTTCCGACACCTTCGGCAGGTATTTCTGCTTCTGCTCTTCCGTACCGGCGATCAGCACCGCCTCGGCGAACAAATAGACGGTCGAGCTGAACGGGATCGGCGCCACCGCGCGGCCCAGTTCCTCGGCGATCACGCACAGTTCCAGATAGCCCAGGCCAAGCCCGCCATATTCCTCGGGGATCGAGGCGCCCAGCCAGCCCATCTCGGCCACGCCCTTCCACAGTTCGGGATGGTAGGGCTCGTTGCCGTCAAGGATGCGGCGCACCTCCTTGGCGGAGCACTTGCTGGCGAGAAAGCCGCGGGCCTGTTCCTTCAGCAGCTTCTGGTCGTCGGAAAATTCAAAGTTCATGGGTCTACTCCCCTGCTTTCTTCTGTCCCTGGGTACGGTAGTCGCCGAACACCTCGTCGCGCTTTGTCAGCGCCTGGGTTACCCCCTTGCGGAGTTCGGCCCGGTAGGTCTGCGATGTCTCGGTAAAGAAGGCCAGCGCCTGCACTTCGGTGCCGGCGCGGATGGCCGCGCGCATCCCCATGATCTCCATGGCGTGATGGATGCTGCGCTTGTTCATCTGCTGGATGTCGGACGGCACCTTGGCGACGCGCTCGGCGTGCTCCAGCACCTTCGCTTCCAGTTCGTCCGCCGGATAGGCCCGGTTGGCGAATCCCTTGTCGACCGCGTCCAGCCCGCTCATGGCGTCGCCGGTCAGCATCAGTTCCATGGCGTGGCGCATGCCCAGCATCCAGGGATGGAACTGCATGTCGGGCGGGCTCATGGTGCGCACCGGCGGATAGCCGATCTGCGCGTCCTCGGCCACGTACACGAGGTCGCACGCCGTCGCCAGCTCGGTGCCGCCGGCGAGGCAATAGCCATGCACCTGGGCGATCACCGGCTTGGCCAGGTCCCAGATGGTGAACCAGCCCTGCACCACATGGCGCGGCCAGTTGCCGATGCCGCCCGGCGTGTAATAGGGCTGTTCCTGGTCGTTGGCGCCCGCCAGATCGTAGCCGGCGCAGAATGCCTTGCCCGCGCCGCGCAGGATGGTGACCCGGATGCTCTCGTCCTTGTCGTTCGCCTCCAGCGCCCTGAACACCTCGCCGCGCAGGCCGTTGTTCATGGCATTGCGCTTTTCAGGCCGGTTCAGGGTGATGCGGCGCACGAAGGGCGCGGGATCATCCACCAGGATGAATTCGTAGTCGGACACGGATCAGGCTCCCCAGCGGGCGGGTATCTTCCCCAAGAAGACGGTGGGAGCACTTTAAAGAGTTTGAAAGGGGCCGCAAGCCCGCCCCGGCGGAAAAATAACCGGTGGGTAACATAAATTCGAACATGTTTGAATGTGTGGACGAGCCACCACCCACGATCATCATTCCCGCGGGCCCGGGAATGACGGCAAAGGGGTGCTAAATTATAATAGCGAGACTTGAACGATTGTATAACGCAGCGGGCCTATGCCCGCCCTGCCAGCGCATAAAACCCCGCAGCGAAATACGGCACCATGCGATCGAGAATGGCATCGAAGTCCGAGGCGTCCACCAGGTCGCCCGACTGGCGGTTGATGGCGCCGGTTTCGGCAAGCGCGTAGACGATGGCGCCCTGCAGGAAGAACACCGAATAGTGGATGTTGCGCGGCGAGGCGGCCGGCAGCGCCTGCTTGAACGCATCCGTATAGGCCTCGACCACCGGGTCGTAGCGCTCGTTCATGGGCGCGAGAAAACCGTGGCTCTGCCTGGTATTGGCGGTGTGCGACAGCAGCTGCAGGTAATGCTTCCAGCCCGGTCCGCCGCGCATGGTGCGCTCGAACATGGGCTCGCAGAACGCCCGCACCAGCGCCTCGACCGACGGCGGCCGGCCGCCCGCCGCCGCGACCGCGCGCTCGAGCGACGCCGTCTGCCGGCTGCTGTTCTCCTCGGCGCGGCGGCCGATGACATGGCGGAACAGCTCTTCCTTCGGCCCGAAATGGTAGTTGGCCAGCGCCAGTTCAACGCCCGCATGCCGGGTGATGTCGCGAATCGACACGCCGTAATAGCCGCGCTCGGCGAACAATTCCTCGGCGGCGTCGAGGATCTTGTCCTTGGTCGTCACCTTGGGCTCGTCCGCCGGGCGGCGCTCGATGTCGGCTATCTCCATGGCCCGAAATCCCTTTCCCCCAACGCAGCCGGGCCTTGGCGAACGGACCAGTGCGACCGATATTGACTCTCTTGACAACAACCATCGGCTTCGGCACGGTTGTTGAACGATCGTTGAAATTTTGCACGATCAAAACGGGTGATGCAAGACCAGATCGGGGACAGATCATGAGCACGGTAAGCAACAGGCTGGATGTCGAACGTCCGGCGAAGATTCCGGAACCCACCTTGCGCGGCGACATCATCGACGCCGAGCGCTACATCTCGAGCGAGTATTATGAACGGGAATGGCGCCGTGTCTGGATGCGCACCTGGCAGATCGGCGGTTTGTCCTATCACATGCCCGAGCCGGGCGACTATCTGAACACCACGCTGGGCCGCGAATCCATCCTGATGGTCCGCCAGGAGAACGGCAGCGTCCGCGCCTTCTTCAACGTTTGCCAGCACCGCGGCGCGCGCCTGACCTTTGCCGACGAAGGCTGTGCGACGAACGGCTTCACCTGCCCCTATCATGGCTGGACCTGGGGCGCCGACGGCCTGCTCAGGGACATGCCCGACGCCGAGGATTTCCCGGGCGGCAGCCAGATCGGCAAGCTGGGCCTCGTGGACATGCCCTGCGAGGAATTCGCCGGCTTCGTCTGGTTCAACATGGACCCCAACGCCATCCCGCTGCGCGAGGCGCTGGGCAGTTCGGGCGACGAGATCGAGGGCTACCGCATGGAGAACATGGTGCGGGTGCTGGCCCTGACCGCCGACGCCAACTGCAACTGGAAGGTGATCACCGACAATTTCAACGAGGGCTATCACGTCCAGGTGCTGCACCCGGAGCTGGCGCCCTATATCGAGACCGTGTTCTCGGAATGCCAGTTCGACCTGCGCGAGAACGGCACCAACAGCGGCTGGTTCCCGTCGCACCGGCCCACCGCCTCCTATACGGGCGACGAGCCGCCCGCCGACGTGGCGGCGATGATGGAAAAGTGGGAGCTGAACCCGGCCGATTACCACGGCAATGCGCGGATGAAGCAGATCCGCCTCGATATCCAGAAGCAGAAGCGCAAGATCGGCCCGTCGAAGGGCTACCACCACTACGCGCATCTGAAGGACTACCAGCTGACCGACTACGTCATCTACAACATCTTTCCCAACAACGTGATCACGGTTGGTCCGGATGGCGTGCAGCTGCTGCGCCCGCGCCCGCACGCCACCGATCCACAGAAATGCGAGTTCGATCACTGGTACTTCGTGCCGAAGATCGACGGTGTCGACACGGTTCCCTCGCCCGCCGGCGGCCCGGACCTTCCGTTCGAGGACGCGCCCGTCGACCATTTCAGATACGGCGAGAAGACGCTGGGCCGCACCAACGACCAGGACCTGTCGATCTCGGAGAACCAGCAGCTGGGCTTCAACTCGGCCGGCTACCGGGGCGCGCACCTGACCAACCAGGAGCGCCGCGTGCAGCACTTCCACGACACGCTGAACGACTATATCGAGGGGCGGAAATAAGGCTTCCGCGTCCCACCTCGCCCTTGAGAACCGCACGGCGCGATCCGGCTTGACGGCCAGATCGCGCCGTTGCCGTGCAGCTGGTTTCGCGGCCCTCTGTCGGGCCGTCCTTGTCGCGGGGCGCACGGTCTGCTAACCAACCGCGAACTTCCCGAAGAAGAGCACAGCATGATCCCGCGCTATACCCGTCCCGAAATGGCCAGCATCTGGGAACCGGAAACCAAGTTCCGCATCTGGTTCGAGATCGAGGCCAATGCCTGCGACGCACTGGCCGAGCTGGGCGTGATCCCGAAGGACGCAGCGAAAGCCGTCTGGGAGCGCGGCGCGTTCGAAGTCGACCGGATCGACGCCATCGAGCGCGAGGTGAAGCACGACGTCATCGCCTTCCTCACCAATCTGGCCGAGCATGTCGGCCCGGAAGCCCGCTTCGTCCACCAGGGCATGACCTCGTCGGACGTGCTCGACACCTGCCTCAACGTGCAGCTGGTGCGCGCCGCCGACCTGCTGATCGAGGACATGGACACGCTGCTGGCGGTGCTCAAGCGCCGCGCCTTCGAGCACAAGAACACGGTCACCATCGGCCGCAGCCACGGCATCCACGCCGAGCCGACCACCTTCGGGCTGAAGCTGGCGCAGGCCTATGCCGAGTTCGACCGTTGCCGCGCCCGGCTGGTCGCCGCGCGCAAGGAAGTGGCCACCTGCGCCATCTCGGGCGCCGTCGGCACCTTCGCCAACATCGACCCGCGGGTCGAGGAACATGTCGCCAAGGCGCTGGGCCTGGAGCCCGAGCCGGTATCGACCCAGGTCATCCCGCGCGACCGGCACGCCATGTATTTCGCGGTACTCGGCGTTGTCGCCAGCTCGGTCGAGCGGCTCGCCACCGAGATCCGCCACCTGCAGCGCACCGAGGTGCTGGAGGTCGAGGAATATTTCTCGCCCGGCCAGAAGGGCAGCTCGGCCATGCCCCACAAGCGCAACCCGGTGCTCACCGAGAATCTCACCGGCCTTGCCCGTCTCGTGCGCATGGCGGTCGTGCCGGCCATGGAGAACGTGGCGCTGTGGCACGAGCGCGACATCTCCCATTCGTCGGTCGAGCGCGGCATCGGCCCCGACGCGACCGTGACCCTGGATTTCGCGCTGGTCCGTCTCGCCGGCGTCATGGACAAGCTGCTGGTCTATCCCGAGAACATGCAGCGCAACATGGACAAGCTGCGCGGCCTGGTGTTCTCGCAGCGCGTCCTGCTGGCGCTGACCCAGGCCGGCGTGTCGCGCGAGGACAGCTATTCCATCGTCCAGCGCAACGCCATGAAGGTGTGGGATGCCGCCAACAAGGGCGGCGACGCCGATTTCCTTGCCCTGCTGAAGGCCGATCCGGGCGTGATCATTCCCGATGCGGAACTGGAGGCCGTGTTCGACATCGGCTACCACACCAAGCACGTGGACACGATTTTCCGCCGGGTGTTCGGGGAAGCCTGACGCTCAGAGCGGCCAGACGATCAGCAGCATGGGCACGGAAACCGCGATCACCAGCAGCTCGAGCGGCAGCCCCACCCGCCAATAATCGGAAAACCGGAACCGGCCCGGTCCCATGATCAGGGTGTTGTTCTTGTGGCCGATCGGCGTCAGGAACGCGCAGGAACAGGCGATGGCCACGCCCATCAGAAACGTGTCCGGATTGACCTGGAGCCGCTGCGCCAGGTCGATGGCGACCGGTCCGGTGATGACCATGGTCGCGATGTTGTTAAGGGCATCCGACAGGGTCATCGTCACCACCATGATCGTCACCAGCGCCACCACCGGCGGATAGCCCTGCGTCATGGAACTGATCCCATCCGCGATCAGCGCCGTGCATCCGAGTGATTCGAAGGCCGCGCCCACGGGCAGCAGGCAGGCCAGCAGCACCACCACCGGCCATTCGATCTGCTGGTAGAACTCGCGCGCCGGCACCAGCCCGATGGCCGCGTAGCCGATCACCGCGATGGCGATGGCGATGGTGAAGGAAAGCAGCCCGGTCGTCGCGGCGATGATGGCGGCGGCAAACAGGCCAATGGCGATCATGGCCTCGCGGGGCCGGAACGGCGCGGCGCCGACCCGGCTGACCGAGATCAGGCCGAGATCGTCCAGCGTCTGGGTGGCAACCGCACCCGAACCGGTGATCAGCAGCACGTCGCCGGCCTGGATCGGCCGCGAATGCACCTGCTGGCTTCTGAAACTGCCTGCCCTGGCCATCCCCAGCAAGGTGATGTCGTGACGCTTGCGCAACTCCACCGTCCGGGCCGACCGGCCCACCAGCCTGGAATCGCCGCGGACGACAGCCTCGACGACTTCCGGATCGCGGGGCCGCGCCGCGGCGGCGGCGTCTTCCTCACCGGCCTCGGCACTTTTAGCGTCGGCCTGTTCGGCGGTCTCGGCGGTTTCCTTCGAGCTCTTGCTGGCGGCGCTCAGATCGGCTGCCTTCATGAAGGCGGCGATACCCTCGGTCGAGCCTTCGACCACCAGCACGTCGCCAGCCTCCAGAAGCTTGGATCGCAGGCTGCTGACAAACCGTTCGCCGCCGCGGAGCAGGCCGATAATCAGCACGTCGGCGCGCTCGGCGTCTTCGTCCAGTTCGGCGCCGACCTTGCCGACCACCGGCGAACCGTCCGCGAGGAGCAGCTCGGCCTTGAAGGACGCGCCGGATGCGGTCTCGGGCATGTCGTCCGCGCGCCGGGGCACCAGCCGCCATCCGATCACGGCGACGAATGCAAGACCGGCAAGGGCCACGCAAATCCCCACCGGGGCGAAGTCGAACATGTGAAAGGGCTCGCCGAGCAGCCGGGTGCGCACCTCGGAGGCGACGATGTTGGTCGGCGTGCCGATCAGCGTGACCATGCCGCCCAGGATGGTGGCGAATGCCAGCGGCATCAGGGTCAGGCCGGGCGCCCGGCCGGCCTTGCGCGCGGCCTGCATGTCCAGCGGCATGAGCAGCGCCAGGGCGGCCACGTTGTTGATGACCGCCGACAGCGCCGCGCCGATGCCGCCGGTCAGCAGGATGTGCGCCGGCAGTGAACGGGCGCCCTTGGATATCTTGTCGGACAGCAGGCCCAGCGCGCCGGAATTCTCGAACGCCCGCGACGCCACCAGCACCAGCGCGACAATGATCACCGCGTGGCTGGCGAAGCCGGAAAAGGCCCGTTCCTCCGGCACCAACCCCAGCACGACGGCAATGACGAGACCGGCGGCCGCCACGAGGTCATGCCGGAAGCGACCCCACAGCAGCATGCCGAGAATCGCGGCGGAGAGACCGAACAGCATCCCCTGGTCCAGTGTCACGCTTGGTTACTCCCCGCTGCTCATCCTTGCAGGGAAGCCCTTCAGGGGCAGCGCGTCAAGGGCGCCCTCCACGGACGGTCAATCCGGATGTAAGGCCGCCCGCTCCGGACAGGGAGCCGCGACGGTGGTCCAGCGCGTGCTCGACCGGGAAAAAGGCCACGTCAGGCCGCGCGTCAGAGCTGGACTTCGTCCTGGATCTGCTGCTTGGCGACATCAAGCAGGTCTTCCATCTGCTTGCGCAGGTGATGGTCGCTCACCGAGACCTGCTTGGCGTCGAGGTCAGCCCTGACCTTGCGGAATACGTCTTCATCGCCGGCTTCCTCGAAGTCGGAGCGGACCACGTCGAGCGCGTATTCCCGGGCGGCATCATCCTTCAGATCGAGCTGCTCGGCCGCCCACATTCCCAGCAATTTATTGCGCCGGGCCATGACCTTGAACTGAAGTTCCTGATCGTGGGCATACTTCGATTCGAAGCCTTTTTCGCGCTTGTCGAACTGGGTCATGGCATATGGCTCCCGCCGGGGTGACTTGGGTCTCCTATCCAGATAGCGAGAGGGGTCCTTATAATCAACCGTGTAAATCGTTTGTCGGGACAGCATGATTGCTCTATGTTCCCGCGCTCCAAATCTGCCCCATGATGCGGCAAGGAATCAGCCAATGAGCCGGCGCCGGCAAATCTACGAGGGCAAGGCCAAGGTCCTTTTCGAAGGCCCTGAGCCCGGAACGCTCGTCCAGTACTTCAAGGACGACGCCACTGCCTTTAACAACAAGATGAAGGGCACGATCACCGGTAAGGGCGTGCTCAACAACCGTATTTCCGAATTCATCATGCTGCGTCTTGGTGAAGTCGGTATCCCGACCCACTTCGTGCGCCGCCTGAACATGCGCGAGCAACTGGTGCGCGAGGTCGAGATCATCCCGATCGAGATCGTGGTGCGCAATGTGGCCGCGGGCTCGATCTCGCAGCGCCTGGGCATCGCCGAGGGCACGCCGTTGCCCCGGTCCATCGTCGAATACTTCTACAAGAACGACGAGCTGGGCGATCCCATGGTGGCCGAGGAGCACATCACCGCCTTTGGCTGGGCGACGCCGCCCGAGCTGGACGAGATCATGGCGCTGGCGCTGCGGGTCAACGACTTCCTCAGCGGCCTGTTCCTGGGCATCGGCATCAAGCTGATCGACTTCAAGCTTGAGTTCGGCCGCCTGTATGACGACCAGGATCAGATGCGTATCGTGCTGGCCGACGAGATCAGCCCGGACAATTGCCGGCTGTGGGACCTGCACACCCAGGAAAAGATGGACAAGGATCGTTTCCGCCGCGGCCTTGGCGGCGAGGCGGAAGCCTATCAGGAAGTGGCGCGCCGGCTGGGTATCCTGCCGGAGAGCGGCCCCACCGACATGAAGGGACCGGAGGTCATGCAGTGAAGGCACGGGTGCATGTGACGTTGAAGCCGGGCGTACTGGATCCGCAGGGACGCGCCATCCAGCACACGCTGGCTTCGCTGGGATTCGGTGGCGTATCGGACGTGCGCCAGGGCAAGTACCTGGAGCTGGATCTGGCCGAGACCGACCGCGCCGCCGCGGAAAAGGCGGTAAAGGACATGTGCGAGAAGCTTCTCGCCAATACCGTCATCGAGAACTACAGCATCGATCTGGTGGAATGAAGCCGGCTGTCATCGTTTTCCCCGCCTCGAACTGCGACCGGGATGCCGCCGTCGCCATCGAGAAAATCTGTGGCGTGAAGCCGCAAATGATCTGGCACGGCGATAGCACGCTGCCCGATCTGGACCTGATTGTGATCCCGGGAGGCTTCGCCTTCGGCGATTACCTGCGCTGCGGCGCCATGGCGGCCCGTTCGCCGGTGATGCGCGAAGTGGTCGACCGGGCGAACAGGGGCACGCCCGTTCTGGGCATCTGCAACGGCTTCCAGGTGCTGACCGAAGCGGGGCTGCTGCCGGGCGCGCTGATGATGAACGCGCACCTGAAGTTTGTCTGCAAGGATGTGGCACTGACGGTCGAGAGCAACGAGTCCGTGTTCACCAATCGCTATCGGGCGGGCGAGATCGTCACCTATACGGTCGCCCACCACGAGGGCAATTATTTCACCGACGACGCCACGTTGGCCCGGATCGAGCAGAACGGCCAGGTCGCCTTCCGCTACGTGAACAACCCTAACGGCGCGCGCAACGACATTGCCGGGATCTTCAATGAAAAGCGCAACGTGCTGGGGCTGATGCCCCATCCGGAGCGCATGATCGAATCTGATCTCGGCGGCGCCGACGGCGCAAGGATGTTCGAAAGCCTGGTGGCCTCCCTATGAACGCGATCACGCCCGCAATGGTGGCCGAGCACGGCCTGAAGTCCGACGAATACGATCGCATCAAGCGGGCGCTGAACCGCGAGCCCAATATCACCGAGCTGGGCATCTTCTCGGTGATGTGGTCCGAGCATTGCTCGTACAAGTCCTCGCGCCGTCACTTGCGCAAGCTGCCGACCGAGGCGCCGTGGGTGATCTGCGGCCCGGGCGAGAACGCCGGCATCATCGACATCGGCGACGGCCAGGCCGCCATCTTCAAGATGGAAAGCCACAACCATCCCAGCTTCATCGAGCCCTATCAGGGCGCGGCGACGGGCGTGGGCGGCATCCTGCGCGACGTGTTCACCATGGGCGCCCGGCCGGTCGCCAACCTGAACGCGCTGCGCTTCGGCAGCCCGGACCATCCCAAGACCCGTCATCTGCTGGCCGGCGTCGTCGCCGGCATCGGCGGCTATGGCAATTGCGTCGGCGTGCCGACCATCGGCGGCGAGTGCGACTTCCACCCCGCCTATAACGGCAACATCCTGGTCAACGCCATGACCGTGGGCATCGCCGACACCGACAAGATCTTCTATTCGGCCGCTGCCGGCATCGGCAATTCCATCGTCTATGTGGGATCCAAGACCGGCCGCGACGGCATCCACGGCGCGACCATGGCATCGGCCGAATTCGGCGAGAACAGCGAGGAGAAGCGCCCGACCGTCCAGGTTGGCGATCCCTTCACCGAAAAGCTGCTGATCGAGGCATGCCTCGAGCTGATGGCAACCGACGCCATCGTCGCCATCCAGGACATGGGCGCCGCCGGCCTCACCTCGTCGTCGGTCGAGATGGGCTCGAAGGGCGAGGTCGGCATCGAACTGGACCTCGACCACGTGCCGCAGCGCGAGACCGGCATGACGGCCTACGAGATGATGCTGTCGGAAAGCCAGGAGCGCATGCTCATGGTGCTCAAGCCCGGCCGCGAGGACGAGGCCCTGGCGATCTTCCGCAAATGGGACCTGGACTTCGCCATCATCGGCAAGGTCACCGACACCCGCCATCTGGTGCTGAAGCATCAGGGCGAGATCGTGGCCGACATTCCGCTGGAACCGCTGGTCGAGGACGCGCCCAATTACGACCGCCCCCATGAGGAGACCGAGAAACAGGACGTGCTCGGTCCCGACGCGTTCACCGCGCCCGAGAGCAACGCCGACGCCCTGCGCGAGTTGCTGGCGACGCCCGACCTGGCCTCGAAGCGCTGGATCTACCAGCAATACGACCACATGGTCATGGGCGACACCATCGGCCGCCCGGGCGGCGACGCCGGCGTGGTGCGCGTCCACGGGACGAACAAGGCACTGGCCATCAGCACCGACTGCACGCCCCGCTACTGCAAGGCCGATCCGGTCGAGGGCGGCAAGCAGGCGGTCGCCGAGACCTGGCGCAATATCACCGCGACGGGCGCCATCCCGCTCGCCATCACCAACTGCCTGAACTTCGGCAATCCGGAAAAGCCGGCCATCATGGGCCAGTTCGTCGGCTGCATCGAGGGCATGGCGGAAGCGTGCCTGGCGCTCGACTATCCGGTCATCTCCGGCAACGTGTCGCTGTACAACGAGACCAACGGCCAGGCCATCCTGCCGACACCCGCGATCGGCGGCGTGGGCATCCTGACCAATTACGACCAGCGCGCCTCGATCGCGTTTCCCGCCGAGGGCGAGACCATCGTGGTGATCGGCGACACCGAGGGTCACCTGGGCCAGTCGCTCTATGCCCGCGAACTCTGCGGCCGCGAGGACGGCGCGCCGCCGCCCGTGGACCTGTCGGTCGAGCGCAGGAACGGCGATCTGGTGCGCGGCCTGATCCTGACCGGTGCCGCCACCTCGTGCCACGATGCCTCCGGCGGCGGCCTGCTGGTCGCCATCGCCGAAATGGCCATGGCCTCGGGCATCGGCGCCACCCTGGACTACGACCGCGGCGAGGTACCATCCTATGCCTTCCTGTTCGGCGAGGACCAGGGCCGCTACGTCATCACCACGAACAATCCGGAACTGGTGCTGGAGCAGGCCGCCGTCGACGGCGTCAACGCGTCGGTCATCGGCAAGACCGGCGGCGCCGCATTGAAAATTTCCCAGTTCGATTCCATATCAGTCGCAGAACTGACCCAGGTTCATGAAGGCTGGCTGCCAGCCTTCATGGCCATCCCCTGACGCAGGAGCCGATCGCCCATGGCGATGGACGCACACGAAATCGAAAAGCTGATCAAGGAAGCCCTGCCCGACGCGACGGTCACCATCGAGGACCTGCGCGGCGACGGCGACCATTATGCCGCCCGTGTGATTTCCGAAGCGTTCCGGGGCAAGAACCGGGTACAACAGCACCAGATCGTCTACAAGGCACTGCAGGGCAATATGGGCGGCGTATTGCATGCCCTGGCGCTGCAGACCTCCGTACCGGAGTAGGAACCAGCGATGAGCGACAACCCCGTATTCGACCAGATCCAGTCCGAACTGGACGCCAGCGAGATCGTGCTGTTCATGAAGGGCTCGCCCCTTTTCCCGCAGTGCGGCTTTTCGGCCACCACGGTCGAGATCCTCAAGCGCATGAACGTGCCGTTCAAGGGCATCAACGTGCTGGCCGACGACGAGATCCGCAACGGCATCAAGGAATTCAGCGACTGGCCGACCATTCCCCAGCTCTACGTGAAGGGTGAATTCGTCGGCGGCTGCGACATCGTCCGCGAGATGTACGAGACCGGCGAGCTGCACGAATACATGAAGTCCAAGGGCTTCGATCCCGAATACGTGTAACCGGCTCGCCCCCTCTCCCCGCTCTTGTCACCCGGAACGGGCCCGTGGTGACGACGGGGCGCTGTGACAGGGCGGATCAGTCCCTCGCGAAGCCATGGGTCCGCTCCACGCGGCACACATCCAGCCTGAACCAGTCGTAGAACCGCGCGCGGCCCATGGCCTGTGCGCCGAGATGTTCGGCGTTGGCGCGCCAGGCGGCCACCGCCGCCTCGGATGCCCAGTAACTCACCGTGATCCCCAGACCGCCCTCGCCCCGGACGCTGTCGTGGCCCAGATAGCCGGGCTGGCCCCGGACCAGCGTCTCCATGCGGTCGGCCACGGCGCCATAGCCCTCGGCATCGGCGCCCAAACGGGACGTGAAGATGACGGCGTAGGCGCCTTTTTCCATGGCATAGCCCCTTCACAATAGTGACACTGGCGGTCTGCTAGCCTTGCCAGACTCCGCCCCAGAGCGCCAGCCGGAACCTGCCATGACCGACGACGACGATTTCTGCGACCGCCCCCTCAACTCGACCAGTCTCGACGAGATCATCTCCCGCCGGATCAGCCGGCGCACGGTGCTGAAGGGTGGCCTCGCCGCCTCGGCGGCGCTGGCGACGGTCAGTCCGGCGGCGCTGCGGGCCGTGGAGACGGCGACTGCACAGCCCTTCACCTTCAAGGGGCTGGAACGCGGCGTCGACGAAACCCATCATGTGGCGGACGGCTACGACGCCCAGGTGCTGATCCGCTGGGGTGATCCCGTGCTGCCCGGCGCGCCCGCTTTCGACCCGTCCAATCAGTCGGCTGAGTCCCAGGCGCTGCAATTCGGCTACAACAACGACTTCATCGGCTATGTCCCGCTGCCCGCCGGTTCGAAGAATTCGGAACACGGCCTGCTGTGCGTGAATCATGAATATGTCTCATCAGAGATCATGCACCCGCCGATCCCGGGCGAGCTTGATGAGACCGCCCGCGCCGAATACCTGAAACGACGGGTACACACCGAGATCGCCGCCCATGGGGGCTCGATCATCGAGGTCCGCAGGCAGGACGGCGCCTGGCAGGTGGTAAGGGACAGCAAATACGCCAGGCGCATCACCGCCGCGACTCCCATGAAGGTGCACGGACCTGCGGCCGGCCATCCATGGTTGCGGACCAACGCCGACCCGGAAGGCAGGACCGTCCTGGGCACCCTCAACAATTGTGCTGGCGGCATCACGCCGTGGGGCACCTATCTGATGGCGGAAGAGAATTTCCACTTCTACTTCAGCGGCGCCTTGCACGGCGGCGATCCCCGGCGCGAAAGCCACAAGCGATACGGCATTCCCAGAAAAGGCAACTGGGCACAGGCCGATTCCCGGTTCGACGTGGGCTCGGAACCCAACGAGCCTTTCCGCTTCGGCTGGGTCGTCGAGGTGGACCCGTTCGACCCGTCATCCATGCCGGTCAAGCACACCGCTCTGGGACGGTTTGTGCACGAAGGCGCGGAACCCATCGTCAACCGCGACGGACGCCTCGTCGTCTATATGGGCGACGACGCGCGGTTCGAATATCTCTACCGCTATGTTTCCGACGAACGCTACGACCCGGGCCAGCGCATGGAGAATGCCGCACTGCTGGACGAGGGCACGCTGTCCGTCGCCCGGTTCGACGACGCCGGCGCATTGGCCTGGATCCCGCTTGTGCATGGCCAGCACGGCCTGGACAAGGCCAATGGCTTCGAAAGCCAGGCGGATGTGTTGATCCATGCCCGGCTGGCCGCAGACCTGGTCGGCGCCACGCCCATGGACCGGCCCGAGGATGTGGAACCCAACCCGGTGAGCGGCAAGGTCTATGTCATGCTTACCAACAACTCCCAGCGCGGCAAGGCCGGCTTTGCCGCGCCTGACGGCCCAAATCCGCGCGCCGGCAATTCCAGCGGCCAGATCCTCGAAATCACGCCCGATGGCGGCGATCACACGGCCGCGACAGCGCGTTGGGACCTGCTGGTCCGCTGCGGCGACCCCCAGCGCGACGGGATCGGCGCGGTATGGAATCCGGCGACCGGCGAGAATGGCTGGTTCTCGTCACCCGACAATTGCGCGGTCGATCCGGCAGGCAATCTCTGGGTGGCGACCGACCAGGGCGACAATTGGGTGTTCAATTCCGGCAAGCCCGCATCCGATACCCCCAAGGGCGAGGTGCCGGAGGGCGTCTCCGCCGACGGCTTCTGGGCGATCGAAACCGAAGGTCCGGGCCGCGGGCTGGCAAGGATGCTGTTCCGCTGCCCCATCGGCGCGGAAATGTGCGGCCCGCGCTTCACACCCGACGGACAAACCCTGTTCCTGGCCATCCAGCACCCCGGCGACGACAGCTGCGACAGATGGCCCCTGTTCAAGGGGCCCTCCAGCTTCGCGAATCCCGGCACACGCTGGCCCGACTTCAGGCCGGACATGCCGCCGCGTCCATCGGTGGTGGTGGTGACCAGGCAGGGCGGCGGCCGCATCGGCACCTGAGCGGCCGATGGAACGCCGGCCTGTCAGGCGCCCCAATAAAAACGGGCCGGATTTGCATCCGGCCCGTCTGAAATTCTATGGCAGCAAACTCAGCGCGAGTAGAACTCGACGACCAGGTTCGGCTCCATGTGGACGGCGTAGGGCACGTCACCCAGCTTCGGCGTGCGCACGAAGGTGGCGGACATGGCCTTGTGGTCCACGTCGAGATATTCGGGGGTGTCGCGCTCGGCCGATTCGACGGCTTCCAGCACGACCAGCAGCTGCTTCGACTTGTCGCGCAGCGAGATCACGTCGCCTTCGCGGACCCGGTAGGAAGCAATGTTCACGCGCTTGCCGTTGACCAGCACGTGGCCGTGGTTGACGAACTGGCGGGCGGCGAAAACGGTCGGCACGAACTTGGCGCGGTAGATGACCGCATCCAGCCGGCGCTCCAGCAGGCCGATCAGGTTCTCGCCCGTGTCGCCGCGCAGGCGGACGGCTTCGGCGTAGATGTTGCGGAACTGCTTTTCCGTGATCGAGCCGTAGAAGCCCTTCAGCTTCTGCTTGGCCATCAGCTGGTTACCGAAATCCGACGGCTTGCGGCGACGGCGCTGGCCATGCTCGCCCGGCGGATAGGACCGGTTATTGACGGGGCTCTTGGGACGACCCCAGAGGTTTTCGCCCAGGCGTCGGTCGATCTTGTACTTCGCGTTGATCCGCTTGGTCATTCAGCCGTTCTTCTCGGTTCGCGTTCGTGCAAAAAATAATTGCGGGCATCGCTGCCCGCTTGGGTGGGCGCACTATACGCAGCACAAACTCGATGTCAAACGGTTAGAGACCGGAAAACGGCCCGTTTCGGCATCGACGCCATGATGGCGCGCCCGCGCCCTTGCAGCATGATCCGGCCGCCCATCAGCGGCATCAGCGGGCCGGTGATATGGATGTCCGCGCCGGCGCGGAACGGACGGATCGGTGCACCGCCGCTGTCGGGGCGTCATGCCCCTGCAACGGGATCGATTCGCAGCTCGCCGTCCATTCCGCCAAGGCGGACTCAGACCTGCGGCAGGCGCATGATCTCGGGTGCGCCGTCCATGAATTCGCCCATGGCGCGGCCCAGTTCCTTGAAGTGGGGATAGCCACGGTGCGCCTTCATGGCGTCCTCGCTCTCATAGCGCTCGACGAACACGAACTGCAGCGGGTCTTCGGTGCTGTGCAGTTCATAGAACATGCAGCCCGGCTCATTGGCGTTCACCGCCGCCGACAGCGCCTTGGCGGCCTTCACGAAATCCTCGGCCTTGCCGTCCTTCGCCTTGATCTTGGCGACGATGCACCACGTGGTCATGCGTTTCTCCCCTCGGTCAGTCGTTCTTGACGCCCCGAGTCTTATACGAAGACAGGGCGACGATGATACCCCGAAGCGTGCGCACATCCTGTTCGCGAAAATCCGCGCGCTGCCACATGTTGCGCAGGTTCAGGATCATGCTGGGACGCTTGGCCGGCGGGAACAGGAAGCCCGCCTGGTCGAGCGCCTGCTCCATGTGTTCCATGAAGCCGACCAGCTCTTCCTTGGTCGCCGGCCGCGAGCGCTCGTCGGCCGCGGGCGCGGCGACCGTGCCGCCGGTCGCCATCATCCACTCATAGCCCAGCAGCAGCACGGCCTGGGCAATGTTGATGGAGGCATAGTCGGGATTGGTCGGGATGGTGACGACAGCGTCTGCCAGCGCCACGTCTTCGTTGGCGAGCCCGGACCGTTCGCCGCCGAACAGGATGCCGGTCTTCTCTCCCCGCCCGCTGCGCGACCACAGATCCTCGGCAGTCGCACGCGGGCTCAGCACCGGCTTGATCATACCGCGCTGGCGCGCCGTGGTGGCGACCACATAATTGAGATCGGCGATGGCATCCTCGGTGGTGCGGAACACCGTGGCGTTGTCGAGGATGTCGGTCGAACCCGCCGCCATGGGCACGGCATCGGGATTGGGCCAGCCGTCGCGGGGCCGCACCAGGCGCAGGTCCGTCAGGCCGAAATTGTTCATGGCCCGCGCGGCCGCGCCGATGTTCTCGCCCATCTGCGGCACGACAAGAATGACGGCAGGAGCGGCCAAGGCCGTGCCTAGCCCCGGCGCCGCCAGAGCGGCTGGTCCTGGTCGGTCGAGGGCTGATAGGTGACCGTGAAATCGTCGAACGCCTTCAGTGCATCCTCGATGCTGCGATCGGGCCGCACCTCGAAGGCGTCGAAGCCGACGCGGTGCATGAAGAAAATCTGGTCGCGCAACACGTCACCGGTCGCGCGCAACTCGCCCTTGAAGCCGTAACGCTCGCGCAGCAGCCGGGCCGTGGTGAAGGCACGGCCGTCCCGGAAGATCGGAAAGTTCAGCGCCACGACCTCGAAATTGTCGAGATCGGCGGCAATGTCCTCGGCATGCTCGCTGGACGCAAGCTGGATGCCCAGGCCGCTGTTGCGGCGGCCGATCAACGCCTCGCGCTCGGTCCGCCAGCGCGACAGCGACACGATGATCTTGCCCTCGGGAAGCGGCGCACCGTCTTCCACATGCTGCCAGCCGTCCTCGACGATGGTGCGACCCTTAATGATCTGCATAGACGCGTTCCTTGAAGGGTTCCATGCCGATGCGCCGGTAGCAGTCGATGAACCGCTCCTCGGGCTCGCGATTGGCGACGAAGACCTCGATGACTTTTTCAATGGCGGGCACGACGTCCGCCTCGGAGAATGCGGGCCCCATGATCTTGCCCACCGACGCGTCATCCTCCGGCGATCCGCCGAGGGTGACCTGGTAGAATTCCTCGCCCTTCTTGTCCACGCCCAGAATGCCGATATTGCCGGCATGGTGGTGGCCGCAGGCGTTGATGCACCCGGAGATGTTGAGCCGCAGATCGCCCAGGTCGTGGACGAAATCCAGATCGTCGAACCGGTCGATCAGGCGCTGGGCAACCGGAATCGAGCGCGCGTTGGCCAGGCTGCAATAATCCAGGCCGGGGCAGGCGATGATATCGGTCAGGGTATCGACCGTGGCGCTGGCCATGCCCAGGTCCTTCAGCTTGCCCCACAGCTCGGGCAGACGCGACGTCTCGACATCGGTCAGCACCAGGTTCTGCTTGAAGGTGGTCCGCAGCGTGCCGAACGAATAATCGTCGGCCAGGTCGGCCACGGCGTACATCTGGTCGGTGGTCGCGTCGCCCGGTGCAACGCCCTTCGGCTTCAGCGAGATGGTGACGATGGAATAGCCGGGCGCCTTGTGCGCGGTCACATTCCGGTCATGCCACATCTTGAACTGCTTGTTGCTCGCAACGAGCGAGTCGACCGCCGCGTCGCCATCCGGCAGCGCCCGGTAGGACGGCGGCGTGAAGAACGCCTTCATGCGTTCGATTTCGGCGTCGTCCAGCTCGAGCGAACGGCTCATGTTCTTTGCAAAGTCTTCGTCGACCTGACGGCGGAATTCCTCGATGCCCAGATCCTGCACCAGAATCTTGATTCGGGCCTTGAAGATGTTGTCGCGCCGTCCGTAGCCGTTATAGACGCGCATCACCGATTCCGAATAGGACAGCAGATGCTTCTTCGGCACGAATTCCTTGATGATCTTGCCGACGATGGGCGTGCGGCCCATGCCGCCACCCACGATGATCTGGAAACCGACCTCGCCGGATTCGTTCTTCACCAGCCGGTAGGCCATGTCGTGGAAGTAGACGGCCGCGCGGTCACGCTCGGCGCCGGTCAGTGCAAGCTTGAACTTGCGCGGCAGATACGAGAATTCGGGGTGGAAGGTCGACCACTGGCGCAGGATTTCCGCATAGGGCCGCGGGTCTTCGAGTTCGTCGCGCGCGACACCGGCGAACTGGTCCGTCGAAATATTGCGGATGCAGTTGCCCGAGGTCTGGATGGCGTGCATCTCGACCTTGGCCAGATCGTCGAGGATATCGGGCATGTCTTCCAGCTTGATCCAGTTGTACTGGAGGTTCTGCCGGGTGGTGAAATGGCCGTAGTCGCGGTCGTACTTGCGCGCGATCATCGCCAATTGGCGCAGCTGGTCCGATGACAGGACACCATAGGGCACCGCGACGCGCAGCATGTAGGCGTGAAGCTGCAGGTAAAGGCCGTTCATCAGCCGGAGCGGCCGGAACTCCTCTTCCGTGAGGTCGCCGCGCAGGCGACGTTCCACCTGTCCACGAAACTGGGCATTGCGTTCGGCCAGAACCTGATGGTCGAAGCTGTCGTACTGATACATGTCGTGCCGCTCCTGAGCGCTCTGCGGTGACCGCAGGCAGGCGCCTTTTACTCGCCTTGCCCGCCGAGAGCAACCCCTATTCCACACTATATGTGTGTTGTTAATATGATTTCACATTCTACAGGGTGGTTTTGCGCGGATCAACTGTAACCTTCGCGTGGGACTCCAGCGCCATGTCACAAATCCGAAACCGATCGGTCACCGGATTGACGCTCGGCCGCAGTAGAGAAGACGCAACAAAAAATGCACTGGAGAACTCCCATGCGGTCCATTCTTACGCTTGCCCTGGCTGCCGCGGCCGCCGGGCTGTTCGCCGCCCAGGACGCATCGGCGCTGACCCTCAAACAAATTCTCCGCCACGAAAGCGGCGTCTTCGACAAGAGCGCCGCCGAAATCGTGGTCTTCGACGCGGGCAGCAAGCGCTTCTACGTCGTCAATGGCGCCTCCCCCTCGATCGACATCCTGCAACTGGGCGACGGATCGTCGGCCGACACCGCCTCGTGGTCCGAAGCGGGCACGCTCGCCCTCGGGGAGAACGAATCGCCGACCAGCGTCGCCGTCCATGACGGCCTGGTGGTCGCGGCGGTGCACGGCGCCAAGGAACTGGGCCGGCCGGGCAAGGTGATCTTCTTCGACGCCGCGGGCACAAGGCTGGCCGAAGTCGAGACCGGCTTCCTTCCCGACATGGTCACCTTCACACCCGACGGCAAGTTTGTGCTCACGGCCAATGAGGGCGAGCCGACCGACGATATGGACCCGGAAGGGTCGGTCAGCATCATCGATATCTCGGGCGGCGCCGCCGCGGCCAGGGCCGTTACCATCGGCTTCGAGAGTCTGACCGCCGACGCCATGCGGGCCGCCGGCGTTCGCGTGTTCCCGGGCAAGGAACCCCGGACCGATTTCGAGCCGGAATACATCGCCGTGTCGGCTGACAGCACCACCGCCTGGGTGTCGCTGCAGGAGAACAACGCGCTGGCCAAATTCGACATCGCCACCGCCACCCTGACCGCCGTGCTGCCGCTGGGCACCAAGGACCACAGTCAGGCAGGCATGGGGATGGATCCGAACGACAAGGACGGCAAGATCGACATTGCGCCGGTGCCGGTGCGCGGACTCTACATGCCCGACACCATCGCCGCGTTCAGTGTCGGCGGTAATGCGTATCTCATCACCGCCAACGAGGGTGATGCTCGCAATGAAGACGAACGGGTCGAGAAGGCGAAGATCGACCCCGCCGCCCTGTCCGGTGATCAGAGGAAAAAGCTGGAGCGGCTGAAAATCTCGACCATCGACGGCGATACCGACGGTGACGGCGACATCGACGCGCTGCACGCCTACGGCGCCCGTTCGGTCACCATCTGGGACATTGACGGCAAGGTGGTATGGGACAGCGGCGACCAGATCGAAAAGATCACCGCCGCCCGCCTGGGCAACAACTTCAACAACAACAACGACGAGAACAAATACGAAAGCCGCAGCGACGACAAGGGACCCGAGCCCGAAACTGTCGATGTCGGCGTGATCGATGGCTACACCTATGCGTTCATCGGACTGGAGCGCGTCGGCGGCGTGATGATGTTCAACGTGTCCAATCCCGCCAGCCCAACCTATGCGGGCTACGAGAACAACCGCGACTTCACCACCTCGCTCGACTTCTCGCTGCCGGGCGACCTCAAGGCGGCAGGCGATCTGGGCCCCGAATGCGTCAGGTTCATTCCCGCCGACAAGAGCCCGTACGGCGTGCCGCTGCTAGCCGTCGCCTCCGAGGTGAGCGGCACCGTCACCCTCTACACGGTCTCCAGGTAAACGCGCTCCTTCCGGCGCCACTTATCCTCGAAGGACCGCTTCGGCCAAGGCTGAAGCGGTCCTTCGTCATTTTGGCGATGCCCGCTCGACAGCCGGCAGACCACAACGGCTTTTGCATTTCCGCGGCAGGCATGGAATCAAGGTGCATGACCGACCTTGCCCAGCTTCTTGCCGATATCCGGGCCTGCCGCGTGTGCGAGGCCAGATTGCCGCTCGGGCCCCGTCCGACGCTGCGCGCCGCCCGATCGGCACGGATCATGATCGTTGGCCAGGCCCCGGGCACCCGCGTCCATGAAACCGGCATCCCGTGGAACGACCGCAGCGGCGACCGGCTGCGGGAATGGCTCGGGCTGGACAGCAACACATTCTATGACGAGAGCCGCATCGCCATCGTACCCATGGGATTCTGCTATCCCGGCACCCACCCCAATGGCGGCGACGCACCGCCCCGGCCGGAATGCGCGCCGCTATGGCACGACCAGCTCCGCGCCCAGCTGCCGGACATCGAACTCACCCTGCTGGTCGGCGCCTACGCGCAGGCCCGCTATCTGGGCGAAAGGCGCGGCTCCACCATGACCGAGACTGTCGGCCGCTGGGCCGATTACCTGCCGCACTTCTTTCCGACGCCGCATCCGAGCTGGCGGAATACGGCCTGGCTGAAGAAAAATCCGTGGTTCTCGGATGTGGCCCTGCCCGCGCTAAGGCGTCGCCTCGAGACCCTGCTTTAGCGAGTCTCCGGCGACCGCGTAAATCGCCTCCAGCCGTTCGCGCGCCTGACGCACCACGACCGGATCGCGGCCCCACGCGACCACATGCTCATAGGACCGGACCGCATCAACGATCTCGCCGCGCTTCAGGTGGGTATGGGCCGCGATCAGCTCGATCTCCTGGTTCATGGGCAACAGCCGCTGCGCCCGCTGGACCAGCGCGATTATTTCGTCGGGAGGCCTGCCCGGCTGGATCAACCAGGTGCGCGCCAGTCCCGACAGGGACTGGGCATGATCAGGATCGATTGCCAGCGCCCGGCGGTACGACTTGGTCGCGGCAGCAAGGAACCCCTCGCCGCCCGGTTTGTCCGCAGAAACCAGCTCCGCCGCGCGCCGCAGATCCAACTCGCCCCTGAGGCTTGCCACGTCCGGGTCGGCGTCAGCGGCCGGGCCGGCTTGTGCCAGGATTGTCTCTGCCTTGGCGATGTCGTCGTTGGTAATGGCGACCGCGGCAAGCAGCGCCCTTGCCCTCATATTGCCAGGATTGGTGGCAATGGCGCTCTGCAGCAGTTCCACGCCCTTGCTTTGCACGGGTGAAAAATGCAGCAGCGTATAGGCCAGCTGCTCGCGGACTTCATCGGCCGGCGGCACCCGAATCGCGGGCTGCGGCAACGGGCCCGCAGGCCGTTCGAATCGCTCCACGCCATAGCGGGCCATACGCCGGTATTGCCGCAGATGGCGCGAAAAGTCCTCGATCGACTCACCGAAGACATCCTCGAACGCCGGCACGAAGTCGACCATGGGCGTATTGAGGCGATCGAGAAACGCATAGAGCTTCGCCCGCCGGTCCGGGTCGGTCATCAGATAGTGCACAACCAGCCAGGATTCCGCATTGAAGTCGCTGTTTCCGTGGCCGGTCTCGTAACCCCTGGCGTTGAGCAACGAGCCAATCGGAATCCGCCGCGTCTTCTCAAGGGTCAGCACACGGTGCATGGGCGGCGCCCCGACCTTGTAACGCCCGTCGCCGCTGACGTCGAACGTCGACAGGAATTCGGCATAGCCCTCATGGAACCACAGCGGATATCGCCTCTTGGCATCGATCTCCAGCAGGTAGTGGACATATTCATGGAACACGCCGTCCATGCCGACAGTGCGGGTATTCTGCCTGGCGCGGTAGATCGGGCCATAGGCGGTATAAGTGATCTGGAGACTGTCGGTGCCGTCGGGCGCCCGGGCGGTCAGGTTGACCGCGGCCAGACCGCCGCGATAACTCTGCTGGAATGCCCCGAACACGTTATCGGTGCCGATCAGCGCCTTGAGCTGGCTGGCGCCAACCAGCGCGACAATATGGAACGGCAGCGGATTCGATTCGATATCGAGGTTGGTCGCCTCGATCACCAACCTGCGGAAGTCCTCGAGATTCTCGATGAGGTAGCGGGCGCGGCCCTCGCCGGCGTTTGTCAGCACGACGAAATTGTCGGTGCGCGCCTCGGTCCACGAAGCTTCGGCAATCTTGCTGACATCGGCGGCGCCGGCGCATGAGGGTGCCGCCGTTACGGCGAACATGGTCACGAGCACCAGCCATCCAAGCTTCTTAGCGGCCATGCAGTCTATCCCCTTTACCGGACAAGAGATGTGGAGCTAGGGTCGGCCCGACAAGGGACATTCGGGAAACGGGAGACGCCGCGTGGCACAGGTAACGACTCATTTCGACAAGATCGAGGAATTGATCGGCAAGAAGCTTGGTACGTCCGACTGGTTGCTGGTGGATCAGGACAGGGTCAATAAATTCGCCGAGGCGACCGGTGATTTCCAGTGGATCCACGTCAATCCGGAACGCGCGGCCAAGGAATTTCCGGCAGGCGGCACCATCGCCCATGGCTATCTGACGCTGTCGCTGCTGCCCGGTCTGATGCAGGATATCCTTGCGGTCGAGGGTGTGGGACACGGCATCAACTATGGCAGCAACAAGGTGCGCTTCACCAACATGGTCAAGGTCGGCTCGCGCGTGCGCGCCCACCAGACCCTGAAGAACGTCGAAACCCGCAAGGACGGGGGCAAGCAGATGACCTACGAGGTCACCGTGGAAATCGAAGGCCAGGAGCGTCCGGCATTGATTGCCGAGAGCCTCGGACTGATGTATCCCGGCACGGGCACCAACAGCCTGTCCAAGGAGTAAGATGCCGCAACACTGGATCCGGCGGTTCGCGCAGGGCTACAGGTCCTTCCGCCAGAACTATTTCGAGAAGAACCGGCAGCTGTTCCAACAGTTGCGCGATGGCCAGACACCCAAGGTGATGCTGGTCAGTTGCTGCGATTCGCGGGTCGAGCCGTCGCTCATCCTGGACGCGGGTCCCGGCGACCTGTTCATCGCCCGCAACATCGCCAATCTGATTCCGCCCTACGAGCCGGACATGCACCATCACGGCACCAGCGCGGCGCTGGAGTTCGCGGTAAAGAATCTGGGTGTCAGCCATATCGTGGTGATGGGTCACGCCGAGTGCGGCGGCATTGCCGCGGCGCTGGCGGGCGAGCTGGCCGGCGAGAGCCAGTTCATCGGCACCTGGGTGTCGATGATCTCGCCGATCCGCAATGCAGTGCTGAAGGAAGCCGGCGATCGCCCGGTGGCCGAGCAGCAACGCCTGCTCGAGCAGCGCTCCATCGTGCAGTCGCTGCGAAACCTGGACAGCTTTCCCTTCGTCGTGGAACGTGTCCAGGCGGGCAGCCTGTTCATTCATGGCTGGTGGTTCGACATTCATTCCGGCGACCTGCTCGCCTACGATTCGGCGTCCGATGCATTTGGCCCACTGCCGTTCTGACAGCCGGCAAGGATCAAGCCGCGTTCGGCACATCCGTTGACTGCCGCGACTGATATCAGCAGAGTTTCCTGACCGCCGCACCTGCGGCGAGTGCTGTGTACGACAGACCCGGCTGCAGAGCCGGCTCGCACCGACGGAGGGGCAACCGATGCGGAACTGGATATCTCTGGGCGTTCTCATTGTTCTGGGCACCGCGCTCACGGCCTGCGGCGACGACACCGTCAGCGGCAAATCCGATGCAGGCGCGGCGAACAACGAAGAGAAAATCGTCAACGTCTACAACTGGTCCGATTACATCGCCGCCGACACACTGGAGAACTTCCAGAAGGAAACCGGCATCAAGGTCCGGTACGACGTCTATGATTCCATGTCCATGCTCGAGGCGAAGCTGCTTGCCGGCGGGTCTGGTTATGACGTGGTGTTTCCGTCGCTGACCCCGTTTCTGGCGCAGCAGATCAAGGCAGGCATCTACCAGCCACTCGACTGGTCGAAGCTGACCAATTCCGCCGGCCTGTCGCCGACGATCCTCAAGACGATGTCGAAGAACGACCCGGAAAACACCTACAGCGTGCCCTACATGGTCGCGCCCACCGGGATCGGCATTAACGTGGCGAAGGTGAAGGAGCGCCTGGGCGCCGTGCCGCAGGGCAGCGGCGACCTGCTGTTCAGCCCCGAGGTCACGGCGAAGCTGGAGGATTGCGGCATCAGCCTGCTGGACGATCCCGTCGATGTGATTCCGGCGGTACTCGCCTGGATGGGCAAGGATCCGATCAGCCAGGACCCGGCGGATCTGGCCGCCGCCATGGAGGTCCTGAAGGAAATCCGGCCCAACCTGAAATACATCCACTCGTCGTCCTACATCAACGACCTGGCCAATGGCGACCTGTGCGTGGCGCAGGGCTATGGCGGCGACCTGATCCAGGCCCGCGACCGGGCCAAGGAAGCCGACAACGGCGTCGAGATCATGGCCCTGCTGCCGCGGGAGGGCACGGCGTTCGTCATCGACACCATGGCAATTCCCAAGGATGCGCCGCATCCCGGCAACGCCCACATCTTCATCAATTACATGATGCGGCCCGGCGTGGTGGCGGCGATCACCAACACCACGGGCTATGCCAACGCCGTGCCGGCGTCGCTCGAGAACGTTGACGACGCGATCAAGTCCGATCCGTTCATCTATCCCTCCGACGAGGAGCGCGCCAAGGGCTTCTCGGTGCCGCCTGCCGACAAGGATTACGAGCGGGAGCGCACCCGGGCATGGTCGACGCTCAAGACGGAGATCAATTAATTGGCCGTTGGGTCTGGCGGCCTGCAGGACAAACCATGGACCGATCCGACCGCCGAGCCATTCATCCGTATCGAAGGCGTTTCGAAACACTTCGGTGACGTCGCGGCGGTCAACGGCGTCGACCTCAATATCTACCGGGGCGAGTTCTTCGCCCTGCTTGGCGCGTCGGGCTGCGGCAAGACCACCCTGCTGCGCATGCTCGCCGGATTCGAGACGCCCAGCGCCGGCAGGATATTCATCGACGGCGTCGATATGGCGGGCATCCCGCCCTATCGGCGCCCGGTGAACATGATGTTCCAGTCCTACGCGCTGTTTCCGCACATGACCGTGGGCCAGAACGTGGCGTTTGGCCTGCAGCAGGACGGGGTCGCCAGGGCCGAAATCGCCGGGCGCGTGGCCGAGATGCTGGATCTGGTACAGATCCGGGCGCTGGAAAAGCGCAAGCCCGATCAGCTTTCCGGCGGCCAGCGGCAGCGCGTGGCGCTGGCCCGGGCGCTGGTGAAGCGTCCCAAGCTGGTGCTGCTCGACGAGCCGTTGGGCGCACTAGACCGGAAGCTGCGCGAACAGACCCAGTTCGAGTTGGTCAATATCCAGGAAGAGCTGGGAATGACCTTCGTCATCGTCACCCACGACCAGGAAGAGGCCATGACCATGGCCAGCCGCGTCTGCGTGATGAATGCGGGCATGGTCGAACAGGTCGGCGCGCCGGCCGAAGTCTACGAATATCCAAATTCACGCTTCGTCGCCGACTTCATCGGCGCCGCCAACCTGTTCGACGGCGTGGTGATCGAGGCAAGCCCGACACAGACCCGCGTGGCATCGCCTGACCTGGGCGCCGACATCGTCGTCGGCACCGGCGGCACGGCGGCGGTGGGCGCGTCTGTCAGCGTCATGGTGCGGCCGGAGAAAATCCAGGTCATCGCCGACGGCAGCCCTGCGGCGGGTTTCAACTGGGCCGAGGGCATCGTTCGCGAGATCGCGTATCTGGGCGACGTGTCGGTCTATCATGTCGAACTGCCGTCGGGAAAACGCATCCAGTTCACCCGCGCCAACCTGTTGCACACAACCGACAACCCGCTGACCTGGGACGACAAGGTCCGGTTCCAGTGGCATCCCGCCAACGGCATCCTGCTGGTGATATGAGGTCGCCCGCCAAAACCCTGGCCGCCGCGGTCCGCAGGCTTCACCAGCCCGGCGCTGGCGGGCGTCTGGTGGCGCTGTCCATACCCTATGCGTGGCTTGCCCTGTTCTTCCTGCTGCCGCTGCTGATCGTGCTGAAGATCAGCGTGTCGGAAAGCGTCATGGGCATTCCGCCCTACGAGCCGATCTTCAAGGCCGCCGAGAACGCACGGGTGCAGATACACCTGACCTTCTCGAACTTCATGCTGCTGCTGCGCGACAATCTGTATGTGGTTGCCTACCTCAATTCGGTGAAGATCGCCGCCATCTCCACGCTGGTGTCGGTCCTGCTCGGCTACACCATGGCCTACGGCATCGTGCGCAGCCCGCTGCGCTGGCGCTACCTGCTGCTGATGCTGATCATCATCCCGTTCTGGACGTCCTTCCTGATCCGCATCTACGCGATGATCGGCTTCCTGAAGGACAACGGGCTGATCAACAATGTGCTGATGGCGCTGGGCGTCATCGATCAGCCGCTGCCGATCATGTATACGCCGGCCGCCATCTATATCGGCATCGTCTACTCCTACCTGCCCTTCATGGTGCTGCCGATCTATGCGGCGCTCGAGCGCATGGACCCGAGTCTGCTCGAGGCGGCCAGCGACCTGGGCGCGAAGCCGTGGAAGGCGTTCCTGCGGGTGACGTTGCCCCTGTCCATGCCCGGCGTGATCGCCGGCTCGCTGCTGGTATTCATTCCGGCCGTGGGCGAGTTTGTTATCCCCGAGCTGCTCGGAGGCCTCGGCTCGCCGATGATCGGCAAGGTGTTATGGGCCGAGTTCTTCAACAATCGCGACTGGCCGGTGGCGTCGGCGGTCGCCGTCGCCATGCTGGCGCTGCTGGTCGTGCCGGTCATGATGTTCGACCGCTTCGCCAGCAAATATTTCCGGGCACGCTGATGGCTGGACGCACGCCCTGGTTCGCCATCTCCATGCTCGTCCTGGGCTACCTGTTTCTCTACAGCCCCATTGTTTCGCTGATCGTCTATTCGTTCAACGAATCGCGTCTCGTCACGGTGTGGGCCGGCTTCTCGACCAAGTGGTATGGCGAGCTGATGCACAACGACGCGCTGCTCGAGGGCGCCTGGCGCAGCGTGCAGATCGCCTTCCTGACGGCAACGCTGGCGGTGGTGCTGGGCACCCTTGCCGCGTTCGCGTTGATCCGGTTCGGAAATTTTCGGGGCCGCACCCTGTTCGCGGGCATGGTCACCGCGCCCCTGGTGATGCCCGAGGTGATCACGGGGCTTTCGCTTCTGCTGCTGTTCGTCGCCATGGAGGGCGTTATCGGGTGGCCCGGACGCGGCATGATGACCATCGTCATCGCGCACGCCACCTTCGCGACAGCTTATGTGACCGTCGTCGTCCAGTCACGGCTCGGCCAACTGGACATGAGCCTCGAGGAAGCGGCCCTGGACCTGGGCGCAAAGCCGTTCAAGGTGGTGCGGGTGATCACCCTGCCGCTGATCTGGCCCGCCATGCTGGCCGGCTGGCTGCTCGCCTTCACCCTGTCGTTCGACGATCTGGTCATTGCCACCTTCACCTCGGGACCGGGCGCCAAAACCCTGCCGATGGAAGTCTTCTCCAGCGTCCGCATGGGCGTCAGCCCCCAGATCAATGCGCTCGCCACCATCTTCATCGTCGTGGTGACCAGCATGGTGGTCATCGCCAACCAGATCGCCTTTCGCCGGCGCGCCTAGGGCCGTCGGCGGGTGGCCGGTTCACCCCGGTCCCCGACCTCATTTTGCGATCAGAGCGGCCAGCAGCGCCACCACCTCATCGGGTGGCGCAGGCTTGCGGAGCAGCGCCACTTCGCCGCGCCGCGGCTCCAGGGCGGCCGGCAGATTGGCTGCTGTAAACAGGACAATGGGAACGCCGCCCGCGAGGAGCACTTCCGCGAGCGGCGTGACGTCCCTGTCCCTCAGGTTGCAATCCAGGATGGCGCCGGCGACGGTCGCATCCCTGAGCAGCGCCAGGCCTTGCCTCACCGTCGAAACCGGGCCAATGACCGCGCCACCGGCAGTTCTGACGGCATCTGCCAGGTCCATGGCAATGAAGGGTTCATCTTCAACGATGAGGATTGGGACGCCATCGAACATGTCACACCGTCCCGCAAGATTTCCAAGATATTCGAGCACCGAACTTTTCTCTCGCGGCTTCAGGCTCCCTTGAGCATGAGCAGCCGCAAGATTATCGGCACTATTCGTACGATAACGTACAGTTCACTGATTGGTTCGCCAAGAATCATCATTCCGTACGGATTGTGTACGTGTTCGTACCGACAGAATAATTTCATGAACATAGCGTGTGCGCCCTATATAAGGGGCATCGGCCTGCAGATGCTCGTTGGGCGCGGCCGGCTGAGAGTATGTCCTCCCGCCCTGGCTGAAGGGAGGCAATGTGCAATCCGTTATCACGAAACCCCTTCGCAACCGGTTGCTTGCCGCGCTGTCCGGCAGTGACGCGGCGCTGCTGACGCCTCACCTCGTGCTGGTCGACCTTGAAAAGCACCAGATCCTGATCGAGCCGGGTGAGGAGATGCAGTTCTGCTGGTTCATCGAGGCCGGCATCGCCTCGATCGTTGCCGGCACGCTTCGCGGCGACCAGACCGAAGTCGGTCTGGTTGGCTGTGATGGCATGGTCGATGTTGCCGTGCTCCACACCCTGAACCACTCGTCGCTACGCGTATTCGTGCAGGCGGCCGGCCAGGCCTACCGGATCCAGATCGCGGCGATACAGGGTGCGCTGCAACGCAGCGAGACCCTGCGCAGCGAATTGCTGCGATACTCCCATGCGCTGCTGGTCCAGGTCTCGAGCACCACCCTCGCCAACGCATCATGCACCCTCGAGGAGCGTCTCGCGCGCTGGCTGCTCATGTATCACGACCGCTCGGATGGCGACGACCTGTTCATGACACATGAAATTCTGTCGCTGATGCTCAATGTGCGCCGGGCGGGCGTGTCGCTGACGCTCAAGTCGCTCCAGACCCGGAGCATACTAAGTTCGCGGCGCGGTGTGATCGCGATCACCGATCGTCTGGCGCTCGAGAAGATCGCCGGCGATGGTTACGGCGTGGCGGAAAAACTCTCTGCCTCATCGGCCTGATTTGCCGGGATAGGGTTCGAGCCTGCTGACAGCCGGCGCCGGCGTCTCGGTCGCCGGCTCCATACAGGATTGCCCGGCGCACCGGTTTCCCTATAAGGTAAGACCGAGAGACAGTCAGGCGCGTCCTCAGGGATCCGCCTCATGTCACAGGTGGCTGTGCGCCAATGCCGCCTTCTGCGCCGGTATTTGGGGACCGGCGCGGCCCTTCGACCAAAGACCAGACGGGCGCGCCCGGCCTTGCCGACGAGCACGTCCTAATTCCGCTTCTGCCCAGCCCTCGGCCGCCGCGTGCGCCAGAGGCGTTTTCATCGAATTGGAGGAGAGACATCCATGGCCGACCCAGCAAGATCCCGTGCCGAGGAAAAGTTCGCCAAGTTGCGCCCCGCCGAAGACGACGCCATCAAGGCGCGCGACAAGGCGCACAAGGAGCTGATGGACAAGACCGCGCGGCTCAAGGCCCTCAGGATTGCCAAGGAAGCCGCTGACAAGGAAACGGCGGAGCAGGCAAAAATAGAGAAGGCCGAGAAGGCCGCCGCGAAGGCCGCTGCCAAAAAGAAGTAGCCACACCCAGCCCAGGGCGCCCGCCAGGCCCGCACTGCAATTCATTGCCGTGCGGCCGGCAATCAGCAGCAGCGCTTACTTGGCGGATCCGCTCAATCCGCAATAGCCGTGATCATAGCTGTGCTCTACCCAGAGCATGCATCCGCTGGCAAGGCAACGGCACTCTGGATGTGCACTTCCGTCGGATGCTCGATTGATACCGGCTTTTGAGAGGCTATCCCCCTCCGCACGCGCCAGAGGACACCATTTGGTCTTGGCGATGTTGATATTTTGCATGGCTCGCTCCCCACTCGGGACATCGCCTTGCGAGGCCATGACCCGTGCTGACCCAGTATTTCGCAGGGCGGCGCGCTCACGCCTCCCCGTCGCTCCGGTTTGCTCCATCCCGTCACACGCCGGATCCCGCCGTGCCGCGCTCTCGGGGCAGTCGGCCACACCAGATCCGATCCAGCTATTGCGATCCCCCTGAACGTCTCCGGTTCCGCCCCGACGCCCCGGCACCTTGTGCGGCAAAGACCGCATCCCTGACAAATATGAACCGCCTTGCGGCGCGCCCTATGTCGACGAGCAGTTGCTGGATTGAACAAGAATCCATCCCGCCCTCTATTTGATCAATAACTCGAAGTATACTTCATAAGATCATATTATACCACGGTAATTTAGTCCTTCTTCTTTGCACAACTTATGCGCGCATGCGCCACTCTTACATTCGGGCCACCCTGGGAACCTTTGAACCACGGATCAGCCGCCGCGCAAGCTGCGGCGCGGTGCCGGTCCGGGGTTATCGTGAAACGGTCTCGCTGCGCCGGATGATCCGGGGTCCGGATCATGGCCAATCCGGAAAACGCAAATGTCGGGATCTGGCGGGAGATTGGCTGGGGCGGCAGGGATCGAACCTGCGAATGACGGAATCAAAATCCGTTGCCGTACCACTTGGCTACGCCCCAGCAAGGCGGCGGACAATAGTGCGAGAAACGCACCCGATCAACCGCCAGAAAGCTCAGCGGAACACGCCCCTTGTGTCGATGAGCACCTTGCGCGCGAGTTGCTCGCGTTCGATCAGCTTGAAGCGGTCATGGTCGACCAGCAGCAACAGGATGTCGGCGCGGTCCAGCGCCTCGTCGACGCCGACAAATTCCACATTCAGCAAGGCCGAAAGGCTTGCGGGGCATTCATCCACAAAGGGTTCGACCGCAAGGATTTTTGCCGAACATTCCTCAGCCAGCGCTGCGGTGATCGCCAGGGCCGGACTCTCGCGCAGATCATCGATATTGGCCTTGAAGGCGAGGCCGAGGCAGGCAATTACCGGGTCCTTGAAGCGATCCGCGGCGCTTCTCACCTGGTCGATGACCCAGCGCGGCTTGGCGTCGTTGACCTCCCGCGCCGTCTGGATCAGCCGGCTTTGCTCGGGTGCCGAATGGACGATGAACCACGGGTCGACGGCAATGCAATGTCCGCCCACGCCCGGTCCCGGCTGCAGGATGTTCACCCGCGGATGCCGGTTGGCAAGCTGGATCAACTCCCACACATTCACCCCCAGCCGGTCGCAGATCAGCGACAGCTCGTTGGCATAGGCAATGTTGACGTCGCGGAACGCGTTCTCGGCCAGCTTCGACAACTCGGCGGTGCGCGCCCTGGTTGTGAAAACGGTGCCGGTGGTAAAGGTGCGGTAAAATGCCGCGCCGGCTTCCGCCGAGGCGGTGTCGATGCCGCCGACGATGCGATCGTTGACCACAAGTTCCTGCAGCACACGGCCGGGCAGCACCCGCTCGGGCGAATGCGCCAGGAAGATGCGCGCGTCGCTCCTGGTGACATCGGGTCCCAGATCGGGACGTTCCTCGCCGATCCAGCCGGCAATGCGCTCGGTGGTGCCGACCGGGCTGGTCGATTCCAGGATAACCAGGTTGCCGGGACGCAGATGCGCCGCCAGCGCCCTGGTGGCGGCCTCAACATGGGACATGTCGGGCGCATGATCGTCGGCGAATGGCGTGGGCACGGCGATAATGTAGATGTCGGCGGGCGCCGGCACATGATCCGCCGTGAGTTGACCGCTGCCGACCGCCGATGCGACCAAGATGTCGAGATCGGGCTCATGGAAGTGCAGATTGCCGGCCTGCACGGCACCGACAACCCGGCTGTCCACATCCACGCCCAGCACCGTGTAGCCCCGCGTCGCCAGCAGACTCGCCGTCGGCAGGCCGATATAGCCAAGCCCCAGCACACAGATGGATTTGTCGAAACGCGCCATGATGCCTCCTAGGCCGCCCGGCCCGCCCAGGGCTCCGGCGGCTCACCCTGCCCGGCCAGGGCCTCGAGATAGCGCACGATGCGCCCCGCCGCGTGGCCGTCGCCATAGGGATTGTGGGCGTGGCACATGCGGTCGTAATGATCGGCGTCGTCCAGCAGGCGCGATGCCTCGGCCACGATCCTGTTCCGGTCGGTGCCGGTCATGATGACCGTGCCGGCGTCGACGGCCTCGGGACGCTCGGTGGTGTCGCGTGTCACCAGGACCGGCTTGCCCAGCGACGGCGCCTCCTCCTGGATTCCGCCGGAATCCGTGATGATCAGCGCGCTGCGGTTCATCAGATAGACGAAAGGCAGGTACTCCTCCGGCTCGGTCAGGTGAATGTCCGGCAGGCCGCCGAGAATGTCATGCACCGGTTGGCGCACATTGGGATTGAGGTGCACTGGATAAAGCACCGTGACATCGCCACGCGCCGCCAGGTCGGCCAGCGCCAGGCACATTTGCCGCAATCCCTCCCCGAAGCTCTCCCGGCGGTGGCCGGTCACCAGGATCAGCCGCTTCGTTCCCAGGAAGGCGAACCGTTCGTCATGTCTGCGCGCCTGGTCCAGATCGGCGGTCAGGCGGCGGCTGATCATGGCAAGCGCATCGATTACCGTATTGCCGGTCACATAGATGCTGCCGGCGGGCGTGTTCTCGGCCAGCAGGTTGTCGCGGGCCCGACCGGTGGGGGCAAAATGCAGATCGGCCAGCACGCCGGTCAAACGCCGGTTCATCTCCTCGGGCCACGGGCTATAGCGATCGCCGGTGCGCAGCCCGGCTTCGACATGGCCCACAGGCACCTTGTGGTAATAGGCCGCGAGCGAGGCCGCGAAGGTGGTTGTGGTGTCACCATGAACCAGGATGCGGTCGGGCCGCCAGTCGCGGAAGACGCCGGTCATGCCGGCAAGCACATCCGAGGTAACGTCATCCAGGGTCTGCCCATGCTTCATGATGTCCAGGTCCCACCGGGGCCGGATGGCGAAGAGGTCCAGCACCCCGTCGAGCATCTGGCGGTGCTGCGAGGTGACGCAGACCCGGGCATCAAGCACGGCGCTTTCCTCCAGCGCCTTGACCACAGGCGCCATCTTGATCGCCTCGGGGCGCGTGCCGAACACGGTCAGAATGCGGTGCCGGCTGGTCATGGGCGTCGTGCCGCCTTCGCTGTCATGTGGCCGACATTACCGATCACGCACATGAAACCGCAACGCGTTTCCTGTATCCTCCGGTCAGTCTGCCGTCCTGTGAGGTTTCCCGCATGAGCGTTCTGGTTACCGGTGCCGCCGGCTTCATCGGCTATCACGTCTGCAAGACGTTGCTGGCGCGCGGCGAACAGGTCATCGGCATCGACAACGTCAACAGCTACTACAGCACCACGCTCAAGGAATCCCGTGTCGCCGAACTGAAGCCTCACCGTGGTTTCACCTTCATCAGGCAGGATTTCGCCAATCTGGACGGGATGCGCGCGGCTGTCGGCGGCAGCGGCATCGACCGCATCGTCCATCTCGGCGCCCAGCCCGGCGTCCGCTATTCCATCGACCATCCGATGGCCTACGCCGCTGCCAACCTGACCGGACATCTGGCCGTTCTGGAACTGGCGCGCGGCATCAAGAGCCTGAGGCATCTGGTTTACGCCAGCTCGAGCTCGGTCTATGGCGGCAACACCAAGCTGCCGTTCTCGGAAACCGACCCGGTCGAGCATCCCGTGTCGCTCTATGCCGCCACGAAGCGGGCCGACGAACTGATGAGCGATACCTATGCCCATCTGTACGGCATCCCGCAGACCGGGCTTCGGTTCTTCACGGTCTATGGCCCATCGGGACGGCCCGACATGGCAGTGTGGCTGTTCACCGAGGCGCTGTTCGAGGGTCGGCCCATCCGGCTGTTCGAGAACGGCTCGCTGCAGCGGGACTTCACCTATGTGGACGATATCGTCGCCGGCGTCCTTGCGGTGCTTGACGGCCCGCCCTCGGGGGAACGGCCGCACCGGCTGTACAACATCGGCAACAACAAGCCTGAACGGGTGACCCGGCTGGTCGAGATCATCGAACAGGCTACCGGCCGAAAGGCCGAGATCATCAGCGAACCCATGCAGCCCGGCGACGTTCCGGCGACCTATGCCGACATCACCGCCATCAGGCGCGACCATGGATTCGAGCCGACGACACCGCTCGAGCAGGGCGTGCCGAAGTTCGTGGACTGGTATCGCAACTGGCGGGGACAACGCGCATGAGGCTGCTGTGGGACATCTTCCAGCCGAGCAACAGCCTGTTCCTGGCGTTCGCGCTTGGCTTCGTGTTGCTGGTCGCCGGACACCGGCGGGCGGGGAAATGGCTGATGTCCCTGTCGGTGATCGCCTTCGCCGCGATCATGGTGCTGCCGCTGTCGAGCTATCTCATGGTCACGCTGGAAACGCGCTTTCCGGCTTCCGAACTGCCGGAGAAAGTTGACGGCATCATCACGCTGGGGGGCGCGCTCAACAGCCGCAGCACCCAACGCTGGGGCAGGCCGCAGATGAACGAGCACGCCGAACGGCTGACCGAAGCGATCACCCTGTCGCAGCGCTATCCCGATGCGGCGCTGTTGATTTCAGGCGGCCACTACGACCCGGCCGACACGCTCGCCGAAGCCGAGATCGCGCGCGGCCTGCTCAGCGAGCTGGGCCATCCGCTCGATCACACCATGTTCGAGGGCAAGTCACGTACGACATGGGAAAACGGCGTACTCAGCCGAGATCTGGTCAAACCCGCACCGGGAGAAACCTGGGTGCTGGTGACGTCGTCGTTCCACATGCCGCGAGCCGTCGGTGTCTTCCGCGAACTGGGCTGGCAGGTCATTCCCTATCCGGTGGACTATTTCACCGACGGGTCGGTGCGCTGGGATCTGGACAATGTGGGCTACAGGCTGGGCGAGTTCGACTATGTGGTGCGCGAGTGGGCGGCGCTCGTGGCGTATCACCTGATGGGCAGGACGCCCGAATTGTTCCCGCGCTGAACCGGCGGCTGGGGCGTCGCAACCCGGTAGCGTCCCAGAAAGTCGACGATCCGCGCCGCCACCGCGGGGTCGTCGATGACGTCGTGTCCCTTGCCCTGTTCCAGCACCACCGATTCCGAGCCGGGCCGCTTGTCACCGAAATAGCTGCCGCAATCGCCGGCCTGCTTGCCCGAGCCACCGTTGTACCAGGGGTCGTCCTTGCGCACGACCGCGAGCACCGGCGTATCCTCGGGGCCGTCGATCCCGCGCACCCAGGTGGAGCCCTGGCACGTCCACTGGGTGATCACCCGCGCCTTGAACAGGCCGCCCCTGAAATGGGCCGCCGCGAGGCCGCCCTCGCTCACGCCGACGATGAACAGATTGTCCCAGTCGGCCCAGCCCGCGCCCGCGATCTCCTGCAGGGCGAAGTTGATCTCTTCCTGGCGGAAGTCGAAGACGAACAGGTTGAAACCGCCCTGCTTGTTCCACGAGGCGCATTGCAGCGGCCGGAACTTGCGGGCCATGCTGTTGGGCGCGACGACCACGTAGCCAGCCTTGGCGATGGTCCGCATCAGGCCGCGGTCGGAATCGCTGATCCCGGTACAGCCATGCATGTAGACGACCACCGGGAACTTGCGGCCGGTGCGCGCGAGTTGTTCCTGGCGGGAGGCGTCCGACAGGAACGTGACGCCGCCGCCGACCATTTCCGGCACCGCCGACTGTGCCTGGTGCCAGGTCAGCTCCAGATCGGACATGCGGCCCGCAGGGGTCGGATTGCTGGCGCAGGCCGCAACCGTCAGGGCCGCTGCTAGAGCCGAAATGACACGAAGATTTCTCAAGACCGGTCCGGGATGCTGCGCCACTGGACGGGCATGATACGCAGGCCCGTCAGGCGCCGCCACCACGAAGGGCGCCGTGAGCAGCCCACCATGACGGATTGTGATCGGCAACCCTCGCGGCCGCCATACCCGCCTCGCTCTCGGACGCATAGAGGCCGAAGCAGGTAGCGCCGCTACCCGACATGCGCGCCAGCAGGCACCCGGCCGTGTCGCGGATCAGGGCCAGTGCCTCGCCGATCACCGGCGCCATGGCCCGCGCGGCCGGTTCCAGATCGTTGGCGCGCTCGGCAAGCGCCGCCGCCAGCTCCGCTGCCGTTCCCGACGGACCGATCGGCGCCGGTGCCCGGAAGCGGGTCACATCCGCGTCGAACCGGCGGAATACCGCCGGCGTCGAGACCGCGACGCCCGGATTGACCAGCACCACCCAGCATTCGGGCAGCGCGGCGGCTGGGGCGAGAATTTCTCCGATCCCGGAGACCTGCACCGGTACGCTGCCCACGCAGGCCGGCACGTCGGCGCCCAGCCCTTCGGCGATGCGCTCGAGCCGTTTGGCGGGCAGGTCCAGGCGCCACAGGGTGTTGAGCGCGCGCAAGGTGGCCGCGGCATCGGCCGAGCCGCCGCCGATGCCGGAGGCGACGGGCAGGTTCTTGGTCAGCGTGATGCGCGCGCCGGGCGTCCCGTTGGGCGACAGGACGCGGGCGGCGCGGACCACCAGATTGTCGCCGCCCTCCGGAATGCCCGCCGCGAAGGGACCATCCACGGCAAAGTCGATATCAGCCGCCGGCGTCACCGTCAGCCTGTCGCCAACGCCAACGAAGGCGAACAGGCTGTCGAGCTCGTGATAGCCATTCTCGCGGATGGCGGTGACATGGAGATAGAGGTTGAGTTTGGCCCAGGCAGTCTCGATCAGCGGGCCGTCAGCCGATACCGTCAAGCGTCACTTCTCGCTGCGCTTTTCGGCGTCGAGGCCCGACTTGATCTTGGCCTCGATCTTGCCCAGTGCATCGGCTTCGGGTTTCATCGCCGCCGCATGCCGCCACTGGAAGGTCGCGTCGAGACGGCGCCCGACCTGCCAGTACGCATCGCCCAGATGGTCGTTGATGGTCGGGTCCTCGGGGATCAGCGCGGCCGCCTTCTCCAGCCAGTCGACGGCCTCGGCAAAGCGGCCGAGCTTGTAGAGCGCCCAGCCCAGGCTATCGACGATGTAGCCGTCGTCGGGCCGCTGCTCCACCGCCTTCTGGATCATGGTCAGCGCCTGGTCCAGGTTCATGCGCTGCTCGATCCAGCTGTAGCCGAGATAGTTCAGCACCAGCGGCTGGTCGGGCGAGAGTTCGAGGGCCTTTTGCAGGTCGGCCTCGGCCTCCTCCCAGCGGCCCTGGCGCTCCCGCGTGATGCCGCGGGCATAGAACAGCGCCCAGTGCCGCTCGGCCGGCGTTCCGATTTTCGCGACCACCTTGTCGTAGGCAGCCTCGGCTTCCGGAAGCCGTTGCTGCGCGCGCAGCGTATCGGCCAGCGAGGTCAGCACGTTGAGGTTTTCGGGCTGTTCGGCAAGCATGCCCTGCAGCGCCTCGATCGATTCCTCGGGCTTCTCCATCTGGTTCAGCAGCAGCGCCGCTTCGAACCGCGCGTCCCAGCCCAACACCGGATCATCCACCACAGCCTGATAGGCGGTCAGCGCCTCGTCGAACTGGCCGTCACGGTCAAGAACGTCGCCCAGCAGCAGATAGGCCACGGGAAAGTCGGGTTTCAACGCGAGGCCCAGACGCAGATACATCACCGCCGGGCCGCGCGAACGCTCCTGCGCCAGCGCCCGGCCGGTGCTGAAAAACGCCTCGGCCGCGCCGTCCGCGGCGTTGCGGATCACCGGATAGAGCGCGCCGTCGTCCTTGGAGCCATTCTGGGCAGCCTCGATCAGCACGTTGCTCGGATAGGAATCCAGGTAGGCCTTGTAGACCGCCTTGGCCTGCTCGTCCTTGCCGTGGCGGGAAAGGAACCGGCCGTAGGCCAGCACCAGCCGCAGATCCGATCCCTTCTGCAGGGCGATCGCTTCGTCATATGCGGCCGTTGCCAGATCGACCTCGCCGGCGAAATCCAGGATGTAGGCGCGGTGGGTCTTCATGAACGACATGAAGCCCTTGTTGCCCGCCAACGCATCGAGGCTGACCAGCGCCTTGTCGGTATTGCCCTCGGCGGCATCGATCCAGGCCAAGATGACCGGCGCCATCAACTCGACGATGCCGGTCTTCGCGATGGTGCCGAGCCGGGCGCGGGCGGCAGCCAGATCGTTCTTCCTGAGTTCGTCCGAAAGCAGCACCAACTCGGTCAGGCCGGTGGGCTTCTCCTTCAGGTCGGCGAGCTGGCGGGCCAGGCGAACCGCGTCTTCATGCCGGCCACTGGCGACCGCTACCGAAAATGCCTGGTGCACCAGTTCGGCGTTCCGGGGATCGCCCTGAACGGCACGGATGTAGTAATCGGCCGCGGCCTCGGTGTCGCGGTTGACGATGGCGAAGCGGCCGGCAAGATAATCGCCGAACGCCTTCGCATCGGCATCCTGTGTGGCGCGGTCCGGCCGGCCCTGGACCGGCTGCTGCGACGCGGCCGACGTCAGCGGCACCGCCAGCGCCAATCCCCCCGCCAACAACAGCCGCCACACCCGGCGACGGCCCGGCCTTGATCCTGGAGCTGTTTCGCGCCCCGAGCGCGCCGCTGTCGTCATACCGCTCCTTACATGTTCGGATAGTTGGGACCGCCGCCGCCTTCGGGCGTCACCCACACTATATTTTGCGTCGGGTCCTTGATATCGCAAGTTTTGCAGTGCACACAATTCTGGGCATTGATCTGCAAGCGCGGATTTTCGCCGTTTTCATCCCGAACTATTTCGTAGACGCCGGCCGGGCAATAGCGCTGCTCCGGGGCGTCGTACTGGGCCAGGTTGATCTCGATCGGTACCGACGGATCCTTCAGCGTCAGGTGGATCGGCTGGTCTTCCTCGTGATTGGTGTTGGACACGAACACCGAAGACAGCTTGTCGAAGGTGACCAGGCCGTCCGGCTTGGGATAGGCGATGGGCTGGAATTCGGACTTGGGCCGCAGCGCCTCGTGGTCGGCCTTCTTGTGCTTGAGCGTGAATGGCAGATGGCCGCCCAGCCAGCCCTGAATGCCGGTCATCAGCACGCCCGGAATCAGCCCCCAGGCGAAGGCCGGCTTGGCGTTGCGCACCTTCTTCAGGTCCTCGTAGACCCACGACTTCTGGTAGGCCTTGCTATAGCCGGTCAGTTCGTCATGGCCCTCGGAGCCTTCCTTCAGCGCCTGGAATGCCGCGTCGGCCGCGAGCATGCCGGTCTTCATGGCGTTGTTCGAGCCCTTGATCTTGGGCACGTTCATGAAGCCCGCCGTGCAGCCGATCAGCACGCCGCCGGGGAATACCAGCTTTGGCACCGACTGGAAGCCGCCCGCCGTCATGGCGCGGGCGCCATAGGCGATGCGTTTGCCGCCCTCGAAGAATGGCCGCACCGCCGGATGGTTCTTGAACCGCTGGAACTCGTCGAACGGTGACAGGTAGGGGTTGGCGTAGTCGAGGCCGACCACGAAGCCCACCGACACCAGGTTCTCGCCGAAATGATAGAGGAACGAGCCGCCATAGGTCTGCGTGTCCATCGGCCAGCCGAAGCTGTGCTGGACATATCCCGCCTTGAACTTGGCAGGATCGATCTCCCACAATTCCTTGATGCCAATACCGTATTTCTGCGGTCCGACACCGTCGCGCAGGTCGAACTTGTCGGTGAGTTGGCGAGTCAGGGAGCCGCGCGCGCCTTCGGCGAAGAACGTATATTTGGCATGAAGCTCGATGCCCGGCGTGAAGTTCGGGCCATGGCTGCCGTCACGGTGCACGCCCATGTCGCCGGTGGCCACGCCCTTGACGCTGCCATCTTCATGAAACAGCACCTCGGCGGCGGCGAAGCCCGGATAGATCTCGACCCCAAGCTCCTCCGCCTGGGTCGCAAGCCAGCGGGTCACGTTCGCCAGGCTGACAATGTAATTGCCCTTGTTGTGCAGCACCGGCGGCAGCATGAAATTCGGAAAGCTGATCGAGCTTTTCTCGGTGAGGTACATGAACTTGTCCTCGACACACGGGGTGTCGATCGGCGCGCCACGTTCCTTCCAGTCCGGAATCAGCTCACTGAGCGCGCGCGGTTCGAATACCGCGCCCGACAGGATGTGGGCGCCCACTTCCGAGCCCTTCTCGATGACGCAGACACTGTAGTCGACGTCATTCTCCTGGCAGAGCTTCTTGAGCCGTATCGCGGCAGCCAGTCCGGCCGGACCAGCGCCCACGATGACGACGTCGAACTCCATCGACTCACGTTCCATATTGCGCCCCTTATATTCGCTCCTGAGGTGCCCGCCTTATATGCGCCGCCGGGCACGAGGGTCAACGATAGGTCGAATCGCGGCGCCGCCCCAATGAAATCCCGGCGCGCGGCCTTTTTCCGCCATGTGCGTGGCGACAGCACTCGATCGGCAGTTGTGCAACGCCTGCAAAGCGCTACCTGATCCTCATGGATACTGGATCAGCGGCCGGCATCATCGTGGGTGTGATCATCGGCGTGTCGATCGGCGCCATGTACGGCAGCCCGGTCATGGGCATCGGCATAGGTATCGCCCTTGGCATCGCCATGGCGGCAATCCTGCGCCGCGGGCGGGACAGGGATTAGACGCGTCAGTGCTTGTGCTGCTGGAAGGCCGCGAGCTTTTCCGCGGGCGCCTCGGTCTGGTGCTTCGCCTTCCATTCCTCGTAGGGCATGCCGTAGACCCGTTCGCGAGCCGCGTCACGGGTGACATCGATACCCACATCCTTGGCCGCTTCCTGGAACCAGTTCGACAGACAGTTCCGGCAGAACCCTGCCAGATTCATCAGGTCCAGATTCTGCACGTCGGGCCGCGTGCGCAGGTGCTCGACAAGCCGCCGGAACGCGGCGGCCTCGATTTCGGTCTGGGTTTGCTTGTCCATAACAGTGCTCCTTGGTCGGGATTTGTCTTACTATATGTTCGGCGCGGCCAGACCGCCAACCCAGCCCTTATCCCGGAGCCGACATGACCGATGATCGCGACCTCGCCCTTGCCCTGCTGCGCTGGCAGGTGGAGATGGGCGCGGACGAGGCCATCGGCGACGTGTCCGTCAACCGGCTTGCCGCGCCGCCGCCCCCGCCAGCCGCCCTGCCCGAGGCGCCGCGTCAGCCTTCCGCGCCGGCGCGGGGTGCAGCCCAGGCATCGCAGGCGCTGCCGCTGGAAGCCGTGCAGGAATCCGTCTCCACCGCCCGCCGCATCGCTCAGGGCTGCACCAGCCTGGACGAGCTGCGCGAGGCCCTGTCCAGCTTCGACCTGTGTCCGCTCAGGGCGACGGCAACCAATCTCGTCTTTGCCGACGGCAACCCGGACGCCGGGCTGATGCTGATCGGCGAGGCGCCGGGCGCCGACGAGGACCGGCAAGGCCTGCCATTCGTGGGCGCCAGCGGCAAGCTGCTCGACCGCATGCTGGCCGCGATCGGCCGCGACAGGACCACGGCCTATATCACCAACACCATTTTCTGGCGGCCGCCGGGAAACCGCACCCCGACCCAGCTGGAATCGGCGCTGTGCATGCCGTTTCTCGAGCGTCACATCGAGCTGGTGCGCCCCAAGGTGCTGTTGCTGGTTGGCAAGCAGGCGGCCGGCGTCGTGCTGGAGACCGCCGACGCAATCACCCGCCTCCGCGGCAAATGGAAGACCTACACCAAGAGCGGTCTCGACGTGCCGGTCATGCCCACCTACCATCCGGCCTATCTGCTGCGTCATGCGCCGGCGAAGCGCGAGGCGTGGCGGGATTTCCTGGACGTCAAGAATCGTCTGGCGTCCATGAGCGGCGTATGACGGAAAGAACGGGTCGACAAAGCGCATGAAATTGCAGTTCAGGATCATCATGGCGGCGGGCGTGTCCCTGCTGGTGGGCAACGCGGCGGCTGCCCAGAACGCGGCGGCGCCACAGACGGCCGTGACGGCAGCCTCGGCCGCCAGCACCACCGTGCCTGCGGTCATCGAGCCAAAGGTGCTTTCGCCCGACGACGCCCAGGCCTATCGCAAGATATTCGAGCTGCAGCAGGATGGCCGCTGGGCCGAGGCCGACAAGCTCATCAGGAAAATCAAGGATACGGCGCTGATGGGCCATGTGCTCTACCAGCGTTACATGCATCCGACCAAGTACCGCTCGACCTTCCACGAGCTGCGCGACTGGATGACGCTCTATGCCGACCATCCCGAAGCCAACGACATCTATTCGCTGGCCATGCGGCGCAAGCCGAAGCGGGATGTCGCGCCGGTGCCACCCGTGCCGCAGCGCTACGTGCCGCCCGAAATCATCGGCGAGGGCGAGCCGCTGCCGCCCGAGGAACTGGAGCGCCGCCGGAAGGAATCCGCCATTCGGTCGCAGATCTCCTCGGCGCTCAGGAGCCGCGATCCGGAGAAGGCCGAGCGCGCGCTGATGGCGGTGAAGGGCAAGGGCATCTTCACCTCTGCCGGCTTCGACACCCAGATGTCGCTGATCTCCAAGGCCTATTATTTCAACCAGAAATACAAGAAGGCGCTGGACCTTGGCTCGGACGCCGCCGAGCGCAATGAGGGCGAGATCGCCGAGGCGGCCTGGGTTGCCGGCCTGTCGGCCTGGCGCATGCAGAAATACGGCCGGGCGGCAAAGCTGTTCGAGAAGTGCGCCCGCGCCCGCGATTCCGGCAACAGCCTGGGCTCGGCCGGGGCTTACTGGTCGGCCCGCGCCCATCTGAAGGACCGCGAGCCGGAAAAGGCTTTCGAGATGCTGAATCTGGCGGTTCAGAATCGCCGCACCTTCTACGGCATCCTGGCCGCCCGCCAGCTCGGCATGCCCCTGCCCTACGATTGGTCGGCCCCTCAGCTGACCCAGGCCGACTTCAACGAAGCGCTGGATAATCAGGGTGTCCGACGCGCCGCTGCGCTGGCGCAGGTCGGCGACACGGCCAGGGCCGACGAGGAAATGCGGCTGGTGATCCGCCGCCTTGCGCCGGACTCGCCGCGCGCCAGCCTGCTGCGGGTGGCGTTCCGGCTCGACTTCATCGGCTCGGCGGTCACCCTGGCCCGCCAGGCCGAACGCAAGGGCGGCCCCGTTATCGAGGCGGCGCTGTATCCGCTGCCGCAATGGCAGCCGCAGGACGGCTTCAAGCTTGACCGGGCGCTGCTGTTTGCGTTCACCCGGCAGGAATCCAACTTCATGGCCCGGGTGGTGAGTTCCGCCGGCGCCCGCGGCCTGATGCAGCTGATGCCGTCGACCGCCGCCTATATCTCCGCGGATCCGACCCTCAAGAACCGCAACGCCGAGAAACTGTTCGATCCGTCCTTCAACATGATGCTGGGCCAGAAATACCTGCTCTATCTGTTCGACAAGGGCGTGACCCAGAGCAACCTGATCCTGGTGGCGGCCTCCTACAACGCGGGGCCGGGCAATGTGTCGAAATGGCTCGACCGGGACGATTCGCTGGGCGACTGGCTGCTGTTCATGGAATCGATCCCGATTTTCGAGACCCGCGCCTATGTGGAGCACGTCCTCGAAAATCTCTGGGTTTACCGCGCCCGCTTCAACCAGCCGTCGCCGTCGCTCGACGCCATGGTGGTGGGCGAGGCGCCGCTGTATTCGCGCAGCGACCCGCGCGAGCTGGCGGCCCAATGAGCATCGACGAGAGCAGGCCGTTCGTCCCGGTCCGCATCGCCGTGCTGACCGTATCGGATACCCGCACGCTGGACGACGACAAATCGGGCCAGACCCTTGTCGACCGGATCGCGGCGGCCGGCCATGTTCTGGCGGCCCGCGCCATCGTCACCGATGACGTCGAGGCCATCACCGGCCAGCTCCGCGCCTGGATCGCCGATCCCGAGGTGGACGTGGTGGTCTCCACCGGCGGCACCGGCGTGACCGGCCGCGACGTGACGCCCGAGGCGTTCGAGCAGGTCTATGAGAAGAAGATCGAGGGCTTTGGCGAGATGTTCCGCATGCTCAGCTACAAGCTGATCGGCACCTCGACCATCCAGTCCCGCGCCACCGGCGGCGTCGCCGGCGGCACCTACCTGTTCGCCCTGCCCGGATCGCCCGGCGCCTGCCGCGACGGCTGGGACGGCATCCTGAAGGACCAGCTCGACTACCGCTTCAAGCCCTGCAACTTCGTCGAGCTGATGCCCCGGCTGCAGGAGCATGTGAAGGGGCGGAAGTGATCCTGTTTCGGCCGACCGGCCCAAGTGAGCTGGCGCTGATCGAACAGAGCGGTTTCAAGACGTTTCCACCGCGCCTACCTGACCAGCCGATATTCTACCCGGTGATGAACTTCCCCTATGCCGAGCAGATCGCCCGCGACTGGAACTCCAAGCGCGAGGACACGGGTTATCGGGGTTCGAGGTCGACGACGATTTTGCCGCTCGCTACGAGCCGCAGACCGTCGGCGCGAGCATGCACCGGGAGCTTTGGGTGCCCGCCGAGGAACTGGACGCATTCAACGCCCGGATTGTCGGCGTGATACAGGTCGTCGCGACCTATGATCGCGGCGAGCGAACGAGCTAACCTCCGCACGCGCCAACCCCTCGTTCGTCATCCCGGCGAAGGCCGGGACCCAGTCCCTCTTACGAAGAAACCGGCGCAAAATGCGCCGGATTCTCCAGTCTGGGCCCCGGCCTCCGCCGGGGTGACGATGATGGTATGGAGACTAATGTTCTTGTTTTGTTCGCTCCCGCCGATCTATTATCGACTCATGCCCCGCCTCTACAAACCACCCGCGACCGTTCACGCCGTCCAGTCGGACGCCCGGCGCGGGCGCGGCGCCGCCTCGAAATCCGCCGGGCGGTTCGAGCGGTTCCAGACTGAAGTGTTCGACGACGGCTGGGACACCGTCGACGAAGAGCCGCCGCCGCTGCGCACCACCGTACAGGCGGACACCGCGCGCAGCGTCATCACCTACAACCAGTCGCCCGACATCCATTTCGACCGGTCAATCAACCCGTACCGGGGCTGCGAGCATGGCTGCGTCTACTGCTTCGCCAGGCCGAGCCATGCCTATCTGGGCCTGTCGCCGGGCCTTGATTTCGAGAGCCGGCTGTTCGCCAAGTTCGACGCGCCCGACTTGCTGGCAAAGGAGCTGCGCAAGAAAGGTTACCAGCCCGCCATGATCGCGCTGGGCGTCAACACCGACTGCTACCAGCCCATCGAGCGCGAGCACCGCATCACCCGCCGCCTCCTCGAGGTGCTGAGCGCCTTCAACCATCCGGTGAGCATCATCACCAAGTCACAGCTGATCCAGCGCGACATCGACATCCTTGCCGACATGGCGGAGCGCCAGCTCGTCATGGCCGCGGTGTCGATCACCTCGCTCGACCGCGAGCTCGCCCGGCGCATGGAGCCGCGCGCGGCGACGCCGCACCGCCGCCTGGCGACGCTGGAGGCGCTGAACAAGGCCGGCGTGCCCACCACCATCATGACCGCGCCGCTGATCCCGGGCCTCAACGACCACGAGATCGACGCGCTGCTCCAGGCCGCCCACGATGCGGGCACCCGCCGCGCCGGCTACGTGCTGCTGCGCATGCCGTTCGAGATCAAGGATCTGTTCCGCGACTGGCTTGCCGAGAATTATCCGGACCGGGCGAAGAAGGTGATCAACCTGATCCGCGCGGCGCGCGGCGGCAGGGACTATGACAGCGAGTTCTTCACCCGCGGCAAGGGCAAGGGTCCCTATGCCGAACTGATCGGCCAGCGCTTCCGGGCGGCGTGCCGGCGGCTGGACATGAACAAGGCGCCCCATCCGGTCGATTTTTCCAGGTTCAGTCCGCCGCCTGCGGCCGGGGATCAGTTGGCGCTTTTCTGAAACCGGCCACCGGGCTAAAACCGCCCCATGCCGGATTATTCCATGGAACTCGAGATCGGCGGCATGGTTGCCGGAGTGGACGAGGCGGGGCGCGGGCCGCTGGCCGGACCGGTGGTCGCGGCCGCGGTCATTCTCGACATCGGCCGCCTCCCGGACGGCATCGACGATTCCAAGAAGGTGCCGCGCGAGCGGCGCGAAATGCTGCATGGCCTGATCGCGGCCTCGGCCCAGGTGGGCGTCGGCATGGCGAGCGTCGAGGAAATCGACAGCATCAACATCCTGCAGGCGACGTTGCTCGCCATGACCCGCGCCATCGAGGCGCTGCCGGTCGCGCCGCACCACGTGCTGATCGACGGCAACCGGCAGCCCGGATCCCTGCCCTGCGCCTGCCGGACGGTGATCCGCGGCGACGCCATCAGCCTGTCCATCGCGGCCGCGTCGATTATCGCCAAGGTCACGCGCGACCGGATCATGACCGCGCTGGCGCTCGATCACCCCCATTACGGTTGGGAGCGCAACGCAGGATATGGTACGCCGGAGCACCAGCGGGCGCTATCTCTGGTAGGAATATCGCCTCATCATCGCAGAAGCTTCGAACCGATATATCGACTCATGAATCAGGATTCACGCACAAGCAATTGATTCCACGCAGTGAATCCTAAAAGTTAATCGTTGACGTGAATAATCGCCTGACTCACCATGGCGCGAATCGGCAAAAAGGCCGTGCGACATAAGGGCGGGAAACATGGCGACTCCGGGCTTGCGGCTCGACACCATCATGGAGGGCGATTGCATCGAAGTGATGCGTTCGCTGCCGGACAAATCAGTCAACCTGGTGTTCGCCGATCCACCCTATTTCCTCCAGCTCAAGCAGGATCTGCACCGGCCCGACAATTCCAGGGTCGACGGCGTCGATGACGACTGGGACAAATTCTCCGGCTTCGGCGACTACGACAGCTTTACCCATGCCTGGCTGACCGAGGCCAAGCGCGTGCTGAAGGACGACGGCGCGCTGTGGGTGATCGGCACCTATCACAACATCTTCCGTATCGGCGCGGCGCTGCAGGATCTGGGTTTCTGGATGCTGAACGATGTGGTCTGGCGCAAGACCAACCCGATGCCGAATTTCAAGGGCACCCGCTTCACCAACGCCCACGAGACACTGATCTGGTGCGCCAAGGATGAGCACCAGAAACGCTACACGTTCAACTACGAGGCCATGAAGGTCTCCAACGACGACCTGCAGATGCGTTCCGACTGGCTGTTCCCGATCTGCTCGGGCCGCGAGCGGATCAAGGTGGACGGCCACAAGGCGCACGCCACACAGAAGCCCGAAGCCCTGCTCCACCGCCTGATCCTGGCGACCACCAATCGCGGCGACGTGATCCTCGACCCGTTCTTCGGCTCGGGCACGTCTGGCGCCGTCGCCAAGCGGCTCGGCCGCCACTATATCGGCGTCGAGCGCGAACGCCGCTATATCGAGGTGGCGCTCGACCGGCTGGCCAAGGTCCGCACCCTGCCTGATGACGCCCTCGACACTACCGTATCCAAGCGCGCCCAGCCCCGCATCCCGTTCGGCACGGTGGTCGAGCAGGGCCTGCTGCAGCCCGGCACCGTGCTGTTCGACCCGACCCGGCGCCACCGCGCCAAGGTGCGCGCCGATGGTTCGCTGTCATCCATGGATTCCACCGGCTCGATTCACCAGATCGGCGCCCGCGTCCAGGGCGCCCCCGCCTGCAATGGCTGGACCTTCTGGCACTTCGAGGACAAGGGGAGCCTGATCCCCATCGACCTGCTGCGCCAGAAGCTGCGATCGGCGATGGTGGTCTGACACCGGCGCGGCAGGAACAGCCATGAGGCCATTGCCGGGCTACGTCATCCCGGCGCTGCTCGTCGGCTTCCGGGATATCGCGTGGCTGTCCCTCATCATCTGGCTAGTCGTATTTCTGAGTCGCGAGCCGTAATTTATCGAACGGTTTCTGCTCGGACTGGCATTCTATGCAGCGTGCTCGATCCTGTTCGCGTGCTACCTGCTGGCCGCACTCGCCGTGAAAGCCAGGGCGGGTGCGTTGGACCTAACGGCGTCACGGACCTGGAAAGAGAAATTTGCGCTCGTCTCGGACCACTCGGTGATTTGAGATCGAAGCTGAGCTTTTTGATCGAGCTCTTACCCTAAACCCTTAAAATATATCGTCATCCCCGCGCACGCGGGGACCCAGTCGGGGCCGTCACGTGGCATCTCAACCGCTCGGTCACGAAGAATCCTTTTTGGCTGCGCTGGGCGCAGGCAAGGATCAACAAGCCCTACGAAGAGCTGGGTCCCCGCGTGCGCGGGGATGACGGCCTTGGGGTGGCGGAAGCGAGGCTAACCCCTTGCGGCTTTGATTGCTTTCGTCATCACCGTGGGTAACGCATAGTCCGCTAGCCGATCGAGCCGCACCCAGACCCCCTCCGCAACTACACCGGCCGAAACCTCTCCCCGCACCACATCCAGTTCCAGCCGGAAGTGGGTGAACACATGCACCACCGGCTCGTCGACCGCCGTCCATTCGGCCTGTGCCGGTGCGTGGCTCCAGCCGTCGGCTGCCGGGTCCTCGGTCCATGGGCTGGACGGCACCTCCATCATGCCGCCGAGCAGTCCTTCCTCGGGACGGCGGCGCAGCAGCACCTCCCTGCCCGCCTTGCCCTCGCGCTCCAGCCAGAACGCCATGCCGTAACGGGTCGGCCGCGGCTTCCTGGCCTTCTTGCGCGGCAGATCGGCCGCGATGCCGGCGGCGCGCGCCTCGCAGGCCCATGACCATGGACAGACCATGCACAGCGGAGTGCGCGGCGTGCACACGGTCGCGCCAAGATCCATCATCGCCTGGGCGAAATCGCCGGCGCGCGCGGCGGGCGTGATCGCCTCGGCCCAGCGCCAGATCTCCGGCTTCGAGTCGGGCAGCGGCGTCTCGATCGCACGCAGCCGGCTGATCACCCGCTCCACATTGCCGTCGACCACGGTCGCGCCTTGATCGAAGGCGATGGCGGCGATGGCAGCCGCCGTATAGCGGCCGATGCCCGGCAATTCCAGCAGCACCGCCTCGTTGGCGGGAAAACGGCCGCCATGGCGCTCGACCACGACGTTCGCGCATTTGTGCAGGTTGCGGGCGCGGGCGTAGTAGCCCAGCCCGGCCCATTCGGTCAGCACGTCGTCGAGAGGTGCGGCGGCCAGGTCCGCAACCGTGGGCCAGCGCGTCAGGAACCGCTCGAAATAGCCCTTCACCGTCGCGACCGTGGTCTGCTGCAGCATGATCTCGCTGAGCCAGACGGCGTAGGGGTCGGCAACCTCGCCCGGCGGCGCCCGCCACGGCAATGTGCGCCGGTGCCGGTCGTACCAGGCGAGCAGATCGGATTGCAGGCGCTGCGCATCGTTCAGAATCATCGAAGCGTGATTAAACCAATCGGCAGCAACACGAAACCATGACTCGGCGGGGACCGATGACGGACCCTGTTACTGGCAGCGTTTCCGGTGTCCGCCGCGCGAGAATATCTCCGTGGCGGCCTCGAACGGCTTCTCGAGTTCCGGGTGCAGGGCGGCGCAGCTGGCGGTGATCGCATGTTTGCCCTGCGTATCGGGCGGCAGATGTTCCGGGATGAACCAGTCGAGTTCGCGTTCGACGCTGCCGGTGCTGCCGGCGCAAGGATCGGGCGTCCTGTAGACAAGCCCTTCCACCTCCCGCAACGCTCCCAGCAGCGCCACCGCTTCCTTTCCCGAAAGCGGGCCGGCGCACTGGCGGCCTTCGCTGACGACCACATAGCGGCGCTGGCCCCAATCGGCCTCGAGGCGCTGGAACGGCGCACCGGGCTCGTGATGGACGAGGACGAACCTGAACTTGTTGAGGTCGTTATAGGCCTGTTCGAGATGCGCCTGCCCTGCCCTGGCCGAGTCCAGATAGATGTCGGTCAACTTGATACCGATCAGGAGGCCGGCGACCGAGACCGGCAGCGCCGCGCCGAGCAGCCATTTCGGTGGCAGGAAATAGGCCAGCAAACCGCCGGCCACGCCGGCGACGGCCGCCCCGAGAAGACCATAGCCCAGGGCGATGGCCGGCCCTGCCAGGCCGCTGCCTGGGGGGACGAAGAAGCGTCCGCCGACAAATGTTCCGGCAACCAGGCCGCAGAGCACCAGGAAGATGACGAAGACGACGCCCAGGGCGATACGTTTGCCGCGCGTCATGCCGCCACTCCCGCCGATTGACCGTTCCATCGATCCATCATTGCCCCCTGCTATTCGGTGACAGTGAAGATGTCACGCGCCAGCACCTGATGCTGCAACCCTGTGACATAGCGCACTTCGTACTGTCCCGGCTTCTTGACCACCCGGCCGTGGACCTTTCCAGTGGCGGCGCCCGTGGTGGCGGCGAACCCGTAATTGCTGCCGATGCTCCACATTTTGTGGTCCGGATAGCCCGCCTCGACGACGACGACCCGGTCCTGGCCAAAGCCGTCGCCGGTCCAGGCAACCTCGAAGTCCTCGCCCGCCTTGACTGTCGCGGGCGCATCCACGGTGGCCTTTGCCCGGGTCACGGTCAGGGGTGTGCGCGCCATGACCCGGCCGCCGGGCTGAAGCACATAGACCACCTCGTATTGTCCCTCGATCGCGGGAACCCGAATCGGCGCCGGGCTGACGGGGTTGTCATTCCTGGATATCCGTGCCCAGCTGTTCCGGTTGTAGGCCTCGGCGCCGGGCTCGACGACCGAGACGAAATCGTCCTGCCAGTCCTGCGTCGGTCCCTGCCATATGACGTCGATGGTCGAGCCGCCGACCGCCGTCTCCGGCGCCGAGACGCTCGCGGACACATCGGTCACCGTGATGGGGACGGTGTGCTGCACGGCGTGCATCATGCCGGGATAGGTGGTGTAGCCGCCATACATCACATACCGGATCTCATAGTCGCCGGGCGTCTCGGGCGTCGTCAGCACCGCGGGCTGGCCTTCCTTGAGCGGCGTGTAGCGCTTGTTGTCAAAAGGCCGTTCGAAGCCCGCGGGCACCAGGGTGAGGACATCGCCAGGGGTCAGCGGCCCGCTCCATGCAATGTCGAGCCTGGTCGAGACGGGAACGGCGGCGGGCGCGTCGATGGCATAGAGGCTGTCGGTCACGGTGATGGGCCGCCTTGCCAGGATCAGCGCCGGATCGTTGAGGACATAGCGGACCTCGTACTCGCCCGGCACTGTCGGCGCGCCCAGCTTCGCCGTCGCCCGGTCGTCCTGGTCGACATCGCCATCGCCATCCGTATCCACGGCGCTCTTGTCGCTGGTGCGGGCCCTCGCCGCCGGAAAGAAATAGATGTGCGCCAAGGGCGAATCATCGGGCCGGTTCATGCTGACCGCTGCACCCAGATCGTCCGGGCCCGACCATGCCACGTCGATGGCCACGCCTTCGGCCGTAGTCGCCGGCGCAGACAAGCTAACCGGAATTTCCAGGTCGATCGGCACCGTGATGACCTTGGGTTGCTGTTCCTTCACCGTAAATGCGAGCTTTCCCTTCTTCGGCTTTCCATCCCGCCACCCGGTCCAGACCGCTTCCGCCACATACTCGCCCGGCACGATCTCGGTTTCCGCCGCCCCGCCATTGGCGGTGAAGACGGGAACGCCGCCGACGGCGGGGGTCACCGTCCAGGACAGCCCCGAATCGATCAGCGGACCGCCATCGAGGATGGTCGCCTTCATGGCCAGGGTCGAGGGCACCGGCTCGCCTTCAGGCGCCGCCGTGCCGCCGGTTCCTTCGCCGGCGACCTGCGCCAGCGCATCGGTGAGTTCGTCGGCATCGCCGGCCGCCAGGAACCTCCCGCCGGTTTCCTCGGCGATGCAGCGCAGGCCGGCGCGCTCCTTCTCGGTCACGTCGAAGCCCACCACATGCACGGTGAAATCCAGACCGCCCTCCTCAAGCGCCCGCGCCAGCGCGCAGGGATCCGCATTGCAGGTTTCGAGTCCGTCGGACACAAGGATGATTGTCGCCGCCTTTTTCGTGTAGTTCAGCGCCGTGGCGGCATGCTCCACCGAACGCGTCAGCGGCGTCTTTCCCTTGGGCGAAAGCTCTCGCAGCGCGCCGATGATCTTGCCCCGCTCGGCGCCCACATCGGCCAGCGTCTCGATGTCGCCGCAGTCGCCTTCGCGCCGATGGCCGTATGCCACCAGGCCGACCCGCTGCTGCGCCGGCAATCCCCGCACCAGCCCTTCGACGACGTCCTTGGCAATGACGATCTTGTTGGCGCCCTTGATCTGCCCCCACATCGAACCGGAGGCATCGAGGATCAGGATCGTGTCCCGGGAAGCCGTCACCGGCGCGCCGCCGGCCGCACCGCTTTCAGCGAAACTCTGGTGACCTGCCAACAGCACGGCGCCCGTCGACGCCAGCACCATGGCGGTCCGAAGAAGTGTTTGCATGATCTGCCCCCTGCTCCCCAGAAGCCTTGACCATGGCGGCTTTGGACACGGGAGACAACCCGCGGCGGCCCGGAAAATCGTTGCCAGTCCACCGGGGCGCTGTCAAAACTCTGCTCCATGACCAACAAACGCTCAGGCCATGGACCCCGCCGATTCGGCGACCTGGCGCGGCCATTGCTGAGTCCCGCGCTGCGCAAGCAGGGCTTCGCCCAGAACGAAATCGTGACCCGCTGGCGCGATGTCGTCGGCGCGCTGCTCGCCTCCCGCTCCATGCCCGAACGTCTGCGCTTTCCGCAGGGCGAGCGAATCGACGGCGTCCTGTTTATCCGCGTGGAAAGCAGCTTCGCGCTGGAGTTCCAGCACCTCACCCCCCAGATCCTGGAAAAGGTGAACACGTTCTATGGCTATCGGGCGGTCGCCAAGCTGGTGATGAAGCAGGGCCCCATCCCGCGCGCCGCGCCGCGTCCTTCCGTTACCGTGGCGGCCTTGCCGGCCGAGACGGAGGCGGGACTGGCACGCAGCCTCGACACGCTCAAGCCGGGGCCATTGAAGGAGGCGCTGGGCCGCCTTGGACGGCGAATCCTGGCCGATGGAAAAGCGTGACCAACGGCGTTCGCGGACTATTGTCGCGCCCTCATGAACCTCTTATACTCACAACATCTTGTGGATGAGCCATGACACACCAACAACATCTCATGTCTAAAGTGTTTCGCCTGCCCGCCGCCCTCTTGCTGGCGCTTGGCCTTTCCGTGGCCGCGTGCGGTGATGGCGGGGCCAAGGCTCCGGAACCGGCAAAGGCCGAGACAGCCGACACCGCGGCACCTGCCGCCGAAGATCCGGCAAACGCCAAGCCCATCCCCGGCGTGCCGCTCGACGACATGGCGGAAGGCTCGGTCGACGCGCCCGTGACCGTGATCGAGTTCGCGTCGATGACCTGCCCGCACTGCGCGCACTTCCAGCAGGAAACCTTTCCGCTGCTGAAGCGCGATTTCATCGACACCGGCAAGATCCGCTTCATCTTCCGCGAATTTCCGCTCGACAGCTACGCGGTCGACGCCTCGATCCTGGTCCGCTGTTCCGGCACCGAGAACTACTTCAAGGTTCTGAACAAGCTGTTCGCCGAGCAGCTGCAGTGGATGCCGGCGCCCGGCCCGATCAGCGAAGTATCGCGCGAGGCGACGCAGGACCGCCTGGCCGCCTATGGCGAGGAGTTCGGCGTTGACGAAAAGAAGTACCAGGCTTGCCTGGACAACAAGCCGCTGAAGGATCATCTGGCCAACCGCATGGACGAGGCCAGGGAACGCTACAAGGTGAACGGCACGCCAGCGGTCGTGGTCAACGGCAAGCTCGCGGCCTCGTCGTCCTATGCCGACGTGGCGCAGGCGATCAAGGACGCCACGCCCAAGTGAGACCCGACGGAGAAACCGCTTGCAGTTTCAGCGCCTCAGACTGACCGGGTTCAAGTCCTTCGTCGATCCGACGGAGCTTTATATCGAACCCGGTCTGACGGGGATCGTCGGTCCGAACGGCTGCGGCAAATCCAATCTGCTCGAGGCGCTGCGCTGGGTAATGGGCGAGACCAAGCCCACCAACATGCGCGGCGAAGGCATGGAAGACGTGATCTTCGCCGGCACGGCGCTGCGGCCGCCGCGTAATCTGGCCGAAGTCACGTTGATGATGGACAACGCCGACCGCACCGCACCGGTGACGTTCAACGAGCACGAACAGATCGAGATATCGCGCCGCATCGAGCGGGAAAGCGGCTCGGTCTACCGGCTGAACGGCAAGGAAGTCCGGGCCCGCGACGTACAATTGCTGTTCGCGGACCTGGCAACCGGCGCCCATTCGCCATCGCTGGTGTCGCAGGGCCGCATCAGCGCGCTGATCGCCGCCAAGCCGAAGGATCGCCGGGCCATTCTCGAGGAAGCCGCCGGCACCAGCGGCCTGCACTCGCGCCGGCACGAGGCGGAGCTGCGGTTGAAGGCGGCCCAGACCAATCTGGAGCGGCTCTCCGACATCATGGTGCAGATCGAGGCCCAACTGGCCGGCCTGAAGCGGCAGGCGCGGCAGGCGGCGCGTTACAAGACCCTCAGCGGTCGGCTGCGGGCCGCCGAGGCCATGATGCTTCACCTGCGCTGGCTGCATGCGACCGCGGCGCTGGCCGCCGCCAAGGAACACCTGAAGGAGGCCGAAGCCGTCGTCACCGAGCGCACCCGCGCCGCTGCCGCCGCCAGCACCGCGCAGGCTGAGGCCAGCGCCAGGCTGCCGCCGTTGCGGGAGGCCGCCGCCGAGGCCGCCGCCGCCACCCACCGGCTGAAGGTCGAGCAGGAAAATCTGGATGCCGAGGCGCGGCGCCTGCGTGACGCCATCGCCGGGTTCCAGTCGCGGCTGGCCCAGATCGCCGGCGACATCGGCCGCGAGGAAGCCCAGGCAAAGGACGCCGCGGGCCATCTCGGGCAACTCGCCGCCGAGCAGGCGGAACTGGCAAAGGAAGACGCCGGCCATCCCGCGCGCATGGATGCGGCCGTGAAGGCGGTCGACCGGATCGCCGCCGAGACCCTGGCCGCCGAAAGCGCGCTCGATACCCTGAATGGCAAGTCCCAGGAAGCCGCCGCACGCCGCCGCGGCCTGACCGAGCAGGCCAACCAATTGTCCCAGCAGGTCGCCCGGCTGAAGGATCGGCTGCAGGCGACGGAAGCGGAGATGGCCAGGCTGATCGCCGGCAAGTCCGCCGACAACGCCGAGCAGGAGGCGGCCCGCGCTGTTGAACTGGCGCGCCACAAGGTCGACGAGGCACGTGCGGAAGCCGAAGCCGCGAGCGCCGCCCGGATAACGGCGCAGGCCGAGGAAACCGGGGCGCGCGCCGCCTTCGACGAAATCAGGGGCCGGGCGCGGGAGCTGCAGGCCGAGGAACGCGGTCTCGCCGCCCTCACCCAGACCGCCCAGGGCGGTTTCACGCCCATTCTCGATCAGATCAAGGTGAAATCCGGCTATGAGGCGGCGCTGGCCGCGGCCTTCGGCGAGGATCTCGACCTGTCCGACAGCAGCGAGGCCGCCGCCTTCTGGCAGACCTTGCCGCCGGTTGATGGCGCCGCCGCGCTGCCGGGCGGCGCCAAGGCGCTGGCCGGCTTTGTCACCGGCCCCGCCGCACTGGCGCGTGCGCTGGCGCAGATCGGCGTCGTCGATACCGGTGACGGCGACCGGCTGCAGCCCACCCTGCTCCCCGGCCAGATATTGGTCAGCCGCACGGGCGATGCCTGGCGCTGGGACGGCAAGGTTTCACGGGCCGGCGCACCGAGCGCCGCCGCGACGCGGCTGGAGCAACGCAACCGGCTGGAGACGGTCCGCAGGGAACTGGCCGAGGTCGAGGCTGAACAGGCATCGGCGCAGCAGGCGCTTTCAGCGCTGGTCGATGCGCTCGACGCGGCCGCCAACCGCGACAAGACCGCCCAGCGGCAGGTGCGCGACTCCGAAGACGGGCTGATCGCCGCCCGCAACGCCGAAGCCAGGGTTGCCCGGTTGCTGGCAGAACAGAACAGCCGCATCGCCGCGCTGCAGGAGACCGGTGGCCGGCTGCGCGAGGAACTGGGTGGGAACGACGACCGGCTGAAGGACATTCTCCGATCCATCGAGACACTGCCGCCCGCCGACAGCTTTGCCGCGCCGCTGCAGGACCTGCGCCGGGCCGTCGATGCCGCGCGCAACGCCCTGTCCGAGGCCAAGGCCGCCCGCGACGGCCTGAACCGCGAGGCCGGTTTCCGCGCCAACCGCATTGCCGCCAATGGCCGCGACGAGACGTCGTGGAAGGCGCGGGCGCAAAGCGCCGCCGGCCAGATAGCCCAGCTTCGCGCCCGCCAGGCCGAAGCCGAGGCGGCGCTGGCCGAGGTAAAGGACCAGCCCGCCGGCCTGGAAGAAAAACGCATGCAGCTCGCCGACCTCATCGCCGCAGCCGAGGACAGGCGCCAGACGTCGGCCGCCGTACTGGCCGAGGCGGAATCCGAACTGTCCCGGATGGATGCGGCCTTGCGCGCCGCCGAGCAGGACCTGTCACGTTCCCGCGAATTGCGTGTGCGCGCCGAAGCCGACGCCGAGCATGCCCAGGAACGCTTCGACACCGTCGTCGCCCAGATCACCGAGGATCTGGACTGCACGCCCGGGGAAACCCTGGCGCTTGCCGAACACGAAGAAGGCGCGCCCCTGCCCGAGATCGAAAACGTCTCCCAGCATCTCGATCGGCTGCGCCGCGAACGCGACACCATGGGGCCGGTCAATCTGCGCGCCGACGAAGAGGCCGTCGAGGTTCAGGCTCAGCTCGACAACATGGTGCGCGAGCGCGACGATCTCGACGCCGCGATTGGCAAGCTGCGCCACGCCATCGCCGCGCTGAACAAGGAAGGCCGCGAGCGGCTGCAGGCCGCGTTCGGCACGGTCAATGCCCATTTCGAGCAGCTGTTCACCCATCTGTTCGGCGGCGGCGCCGCCCATCTGACGCTGACGGATTCCGACGATCCCCTGGATGCAGGCCTCGAAATCTACGCCAGCCCTCCCGGCAAGCGGCTGCAGCATCTGGCGCTGTTGTCGGGCGGTGAGCAGGCATTGACGGCACTGGCCCTGATTTTCGCCGTCTTCCTGACCAATCCGGCGCCGATCTGCATCCTCGACGAGGTCGACGCGCCGCTGGACGACGCCAATGTGGAGCGGTTCTGCAACCTGCTGCACGACATCTCCGGCCAGACCGGCACCCGATTCCTGGTGGTCACCCACCATGCGCTGACCATGGCCAACCTGCACCGCCTCTATGGTGTTACCATGTCCGAGCGCGGCATCTCCCAGCTGGTTTCCGTGGACTTGGGAGAAGCTGAACATCTGGTTGCGGCCGAGTAAGTGCAAGGCACTGTTGCAGTAACTCGCCGGTTCCAATTTTTGCATATCAGTCAATAGGTTATGACGTTCCGCCCTATGCTTGACACGCCATATCGGCCCGCCTATGGTGCACGCGCCTTTGGGGGACCGAGTCGGCACCCTAAAGGAGGCTTGTTTGGACGATCGTGATCCGCCCCGCGCGGCGTCGGACCTCCAGGCCCGCATCGACGAGGCGCGCCGCAAGGCCGCGCCGCCCCCATCGAAAGCTCCCAGCGCCAAAGCTGTGAGCATGAGAGCAGGGATCGAGTTGTTTGCGGGTGTGGCGTTCGGGCTCATCGCCGGGATTGCCCTGGATCGTTGGCTTGGCACCGCGCCCTGGCTGATGGTCGTGCTCATGATACTGGGCATCGCGGCCGGATTGCGAAATACCATTCGCGCCGCGCAAGAGGATAACAGTAAGGCCCGGAAGGATACCGACACCGGGCCCTGATACAGGGAACGTCCCGTGGCTGCTGGTCATAATCCGCTCGAACAGTTCCAGATCAAGACACTCGTGCCCCTGGAAGCAGGTGGCTACGATATCTCCTTTACCAATTCGTCCGCGTTCATGGTTTCGACCATCGCGGTGATCACGCTGTTCATGCTGATCGGCGCCCGCAAGAAGGCCATGGTGCCCGGCCGCTGGCAGTCCATGGTCGAGATGAGCTACGAAGCCATCGCGGGCATGATCCGCGATACCGTCGGCTCCGGCGGGAAGAAGTACTTCCCGTTCGTGTTCAGCCTGTTCATGTTCGTGCTCGTGGCCAACCTGACCGGCATGATCCCCTATACCTTTACCGTGACGAGCCATATCGCCGTCACCTTCGCCCTGGCCGCCGTGGTCTTCATCGGCGTCACGCTGATCGGCTTCGCCAAGCACGGCCTGGGCTACCTGAAACTGTTCGCGCCGTCGGGCGTGCCGCTTCCGGTCCTGTTTCTGCTGGTGCCGATCGAGATCATCTCGTATCTGATGCGCCCGATCAGCCTCTCGGTCCGACTGTTCGCCAACATGATGGCCGGTCACGTGATGCTGAAGGTGTTCGCCGGCTTCGTGATCTCGCTGGGCGCCATTCTGGTCCCGCTGGGCATCTTCCCGCTGGCATTCATGGTCGCGCTGACCGGCCTTGAAGTTCTGGTCGCCGTCCTGCAGGCCTACATCTTCTCGATCCTCACCTGCATCTATCTCAACGATGCAATCCATCTGCACTAAACAAGAAAACAACAACACACAGCTAAGGAACTGATCCATGGAAGCTGAAGCCGCAAAGCTCATTGGTGCCGGTATCGCCGCCACCGCCCTCATTGGCGCCGGTATCGGCGTGGGTATCGTATTCGGCAGCTATCTGCAGGGTGCACTGCGCAACCCCGCCGCCGCCTCGACCCAGACCACCAACATGTTCCTGGGCTTCGCGCTCTGCGAGGCGACTGGCCTGTTCGGTCTGCTTGTCTCCATGATGATCCTGTTCGGCTAAAGCGAACCGGATCGGGGATGCCCCGTATGCGCCAGTTCTCAACAGTGGCTCTGGTCCTGACCGGATCCTTCGCCGCCGCGGCCGGACAGGCCGCGCATGCCGCGGAGGGCGGACTGCCCCAGCTCGACCTGACGCGGTTTCCGCCGCAATTGTTCTGGCTGGCTGTCAGCTTTCTGCTGCTCTACCTGCTCATGTCGAAACTCGCGCTGCCGCGCGTGGGCAACATTCTCCGCACCCGTGAGGAGAAGATCGCCGGCGACCTGAACCGGGCCGAACAGCTGAACCGCGAAGCCGATGCGGCGCTGAAGGGTTACGAGCAGGCACTGGCGGAAGCCCGTGCCAAGGCGACCGAGATCGCCACGCAGACCCGCGCCACCATTCAGGCCGAAGCCGACGCCCGTCAGGCGGAAGCCGAAGCCCGTTTGTCGGCACAGGCCGCCAAAGCCGAAGCCAGCATCCGCGCCACCCGCGACCAGGCCCTGGGCCAGGTCCGGGAAATCGCCACCGATACGGCGGTCGCCGTGGTCAGCCGTCTGCTGGGCACCCAGCCGGACAGCGCCAGCGTCGACCAGGCGGTGAGCGAGGAACTGTCGCGCCGGGGAGTGAAGTAGCATGGAGTATGAAGACGGCACCATGACCGAGGTTGGCCGCGAGGCCGCCGCGCACGCCGAGCCCTTCTACCAGTCGCCGGAGTTCTGGGTCGCCATTGCGTTCCTGGCCTTCGTTGCCTTGCTGCTCTACGTGAAGGTGCCGAAGCTGATCGCCTCGACGCTCGACAAGCGTTCGGCGGCCATTGCCACGCAGATCGACGAAGCCCGCCGGCTGCGTGAGGAGTCGGAAGCCCTGCTCGCCCAGTACCAGCGCAAGGAGCGCGAGGCGCACGACGAGGCAAACCAGATCGTCGCCCACGCCGAGACCGAGGCCAAGCGCGTTGCCGCCGACGCCCAGAAGGCGCTGGAGGCCAACATCGCCCGCCGCGAGCAACTGGCGGTGGAGAAGATCGCCCAGGCCGAGGCCACCGCGGTGAAGGAAGTCCGCACGGTCGCCGTAGAGGTTGCAACGGAAGCCGCCCGCAAGGTGATCGCCGCCAGCATCGATCCCGGCAAGGCGAACGCCCTGGTAGAAGATGCCATCCGCGAGTTGCCCAAGCATCTGCACTGAGCCGCATCAGCCACTCGATACTGAAAACCCCGCCCGTCCGGCGGGGTTTTTTGTATCCGGGAATAGGCCGCCTCAGTTCCGGAGACTGGCCAATGCCTCGCCGATGCGCGTGCCGGCGTGAGGGCGCTGGTACATGCGCTCCATGTAGTGCACCAGTCCGGGGAACTCTCCCAGCAGCCCGGCTTCGTTGGCCCAGTCCAGTGTATAGGCCAGCGCGAAGTCAGCGACCGTCGCCCGGTCGCCGACAACGAACTCCCGGCCGATCATGTGCTCGTCAAGCACCTGCGCCATGGGCTTGAAGTCCTCGGCAGCGCGCGTCACGTCGCTGGGCTGGCGCTTGTCCTTGCGATAGAGACTGGTGTTGCGCGAGATGCGCCAGAGCGGCTGCTCAAGCTCGGTAGCCGTGAACATGATCCATTTGTGGAACTCGGCCCGCGCCCTGATATCGGCCGGAATGAGCTCCTTTTCAGGATACTTCTCGGCCAGATAGGTGATGATCGCCATGGATTCGGTCAGCACCAGATCGCCGTCGACGAGCGCGGGCAGTTTCCCCGCCCGATTGATCTTCAGGTACGCCGGGGCGCGATGCTCGCCCTTCATCATGTTGACGACGACAGCCTCGAAGGGCACGCCAAGTTCCTGCAAGGTCCAGCGGACACGGATCGAGCGTGTCGGCGCAAATTCGTAGAGCTTCATGATATGTCCCCAGTTTGAGGGTCGAACGCGCAAAGTCGCGCCGATAATCAGAACCTTATTCAAAACCAGTTGTTTTTTGCAATCAGTTTTTATTGCTGGCAATCTGTGTATCGGGCGTGCGGCCGAGACTGGCAACGGCCCCTTCATAGGCGGCCAGCAGCTGAGCCGAGACCGACGGGGTGCCCGGAGGCCGCGGAATCCCGAGATGGACCTCGCGCAGCTCGTCCATCAACGCCCTGATCAGCGGCCATCCCCCCTCTTCCAGCAGGCGGGACCGCAGGGCCATGTCCTCGGACACCGGCATATGCCGCCGCCCCCACATGCCCATCTGGCACAGGACCGGCAGCAGCTGGATTCCAGCTTCGGTCAGGCTGTAGACGGCCTTCTGCTTGTGGCTGGGATCGTCTGCCCTGGTGATGATGCCCTGCTCGGCCAGCCTTCGCAGGCGGTCGGCCAGGATATTGGAGGCGATGCCCTCGTCCGATTTGGTCAGCAATTCGCGGAAATGCCGCCTGCCGCCGAAGATCATGTCGCGGAGCACCAGCATGCTCCATTTGTCGCCGATGACCTCGACGGTCAGGTTGATGGGACATGCAGAGCGATGTTCATTGGCCATGCCCGCATTATCGCCGCGGCCCTTCCGGTTGCAACATGCAAGCACAGCGGCGGCTTGACTTGACGGCGTCCGGGCCGGAACTTCAGCAAAACTCGAGGGACTCCCCATGAATACGTTGCGAATCGTCACCGCCATTGCCGCCCTTTTGCTCGCTGCGGGCGAAATTGCGCGCTGGTGGGGCGACGCCCGCTTCCTGCCGCTGGCATTCGACGAGTTGCTGATCGCCGCCGCCCTGCTTGCGGCATCGGCCATTGCCGGGCGCGCGGGGCCGATGCCGCTGGGTGTGGCATGGGGTGCATTCTGCGGCTTTACGGCGTCGCTGCTGGTGCCGACGCTCGATCACCTGATGTCGGGTCCGCCCAAGGCGAGTGCCGGATTCTATGCGGTGGTGCTGGCGGTGATGCTGGCTGCCGGCCTTGCCGCGCTCGGCTGGGCAGTGGCGCTCAATCGGGCACGCTCGCGCGTACGGTGAAGCGCCCACTCGGCAGGCTGTTGTAGCGCGCGTCGCCGATGGTAACCTCTGTCTGGCCGGGCCGGCGCACGATCTCGGCGAAGGGCAGGCGCGACCAATAGAGGAAATCGGCGACACGCTTCTCCTGCCGGGCTGCGCGGATGATCGCCGGATGCTTCATGTTGGTGGGCACCAGGTCCGGCTCGAGCGTCAGATGCGGCGCCGGATTCCAGCGCAACTCCCCAAATCCGTAGGCGTCTCCTGTTCCGAAGACGATGCTGCGCCGGAACGGGTCGACCGGTACAGGGCTGGCCAGCACGACCGTCGGCGTCCCCATGCCGCGCGCCGCCACGTCGCGGGCGACGAAGCGTTCGGCCGCCACGCTGGCGGTGCCCATGGCGACGGAATAGGCGGCGACGAACATCAGCGCGGCAATGGCCGGGCGGCCCGCGGCCGCCGACCCGCGCCGGCCCCTGCGGCGGGCGAACCAGACGCCCAGCGCCAGCGAAGCCCATACGAACAGGTCGATGATGAACAGCGCGTCGCCATAGAACCAGCGGTCCGAGAACGGCATCAGGCAGCGGATACCGTAGGTATTGAGGAAATCGAGCAACGGGTGCGACAGGATGCCCACATAGGCAAGGGCCAGCAGCCAGCCGGACCGGACCGGCAACCGGTCCTCCGGCCGCCGCCCTCGCCGCGCCTGCCAGCGGTCGAACCGCACCATGATTGCAACGAGCACGGGCGGCAGCAGAACAAGCGCGATGGGTCCGTGGGTCCAGCCGCGCCGCCAGGCCAGATTTTCACCGAAGAACAGGCCGATGACGTCGAGATCCGGCAAATTGGCCGCGATCATCAGCGTGGCCATCCCCAGCCCGGTCTTCTTCTTCAGGCCCGCCTCGCCCAGGGCGGCGCCGGCCAGCGTATGCGCCAGATTGTCCATGCGCCTATTGGCGGAAAGAATCCGCCGCTAGTCCAGTGTCTTGCGGTAGCGCAGCAGGGCGATGGTCGAGACGATCGCGAAAATCAGCAGGATCGGCCACAGATTGGGCAGGATGTCCCACAGGTCGCTGCCCTTCAGCAGGGTGCCGCGGACAATGCGCAGGAAATGGGTCAGCGGCAACACCGCCCCCAGCCACTGGGCCCATTGCGGCATGCCGAGGAACGGAAACATGAAGCCCGACAGCAGGATGGACGGCAGGAAGAAGAAGAACGTCATCTGCATGGCCTGCATCTGGCTGCGGGCGATGGTCGAGAAGGTGTAGCCCAGCGCCAGGTTGGTGGCGATGAAGGCGGTCAGGCCGACGAACAGCGCCGCGAACGAGCCCATCATCGGCACATTGAACACGAAATAGGCCGCCAGCAGAATGATCGACACCTGGACGAATCCGATGCCGATATAGGGGGCAATCTTGCCGATCATCACCTCGACGGGCTTCACCGGCATGGCCAGCAGGTTCTCCATGGTGCCGCGCTCGGCCTCGCGGGTCAGCGAGATCGCCGTCATCAGCGTCATGGTCATGGTGAGAATCACGCCCAGCAGCCCGGGCACGATGTTGTAGCGGGTGATGCCTTCCGGATTGTAGAGCCGGTGGACGACCACATCGACGGCGGGCCGGCCGCGTTTCTCCACCGCCAGGGGTCCGACCAGATCGTCGCGCAGGGCGTCGTCCACGATGCGGTTGAACGCGCTTACGGCATTGCTGGCGGCCGACGGATCGGTCGCATCGGCCTCGATCAGGACCTGCGGCCGCTGGCCGCGCACCAGGTCGCGGCTGAAGTCGGTTGGAAAAGTCACCACGAATGACAACTCGCCCCGTTGAAGGCCCTTTTCAGCCTCGGCCTCGGTGTAGGTGTCTTCCTTGAAGCGGAAGTAGTCCGAATTGTGCATGCCCGCCAGGATGTCGCGGGTATAGGCGCTGGGATTGGGCGCGATGATCGCCGTCGGCAATTGCTTCGGGTCGGTGTTGATGGCGAAGCCGAACAGGATGAGCTGCATGATCGGGATACCGACCATCATACCGAAGGTCAGCCGGTCGCGGCGGAGCTGGATGAACTCCTTGATCAGGATGGCCTTGATGCGGTTGCCCATACTCACGACCGCACCTCGCCGTGCTGGCTCATCAGCCGGATGAACACGTCCTCGAGGCTGGTCTCGCCAGGCGCGATCGCGATGCCCGGACGGTCGGCGTAGCGGTCAATGGCGGCGCGCAGGGCCACCGCGTCGGCGCCGACCACGTGCAATGTGGTGCCGAACTGGGCGACCTGCTCGACACCCGGCTGGCGGCGCAGGTCCTCGGCCAGCGCGCCGTTGGCGACGCCGCGGATCACCCAGGTGGTCAGGCCCAGCCGCTCCAGGGTCCGGTCCACATAATCCCGCATCGGCGTCAAATTGTAGAGCCGGGCGACGAACTCCAGGTTCTCCCGGATCGACAGATCCTCGTAGAAGCTGAAACGCTGGGTCATGTAACCGATGTTGCGCTTGATCTGGTCGGCTTCGCGGACGATGTCGAAGCCCAGGCAGCTGCCGGTGCCGCTGTCAGGCGTCAGCAGCCCGGTCAGCATGCGGATGGTGGTGGTCTTGCCCGAGCCGTTGGGGCCGAGAAAGCCGACGATCTCGCCCTGTTTCACCTCGAGCGAGACCTGGTCGACGACCGTCTTCTCGCCAAAGCGCTTGGTCAGGCCTGCCGCCTCGATGGCGTTCACCTCACCGTTCATGGTCCAGCACCACATCAACCGGCTGGCCGGGCTTCAGTGCCGCGGCGTTCGCCTGCGGCACCGCCTCGATCTTGTAGACCAGCTTTTCCCGGTTCTGGACCGAGAAGATCACCGGCGGGGTGAACTCGGCCTCGCCCGACACGAATGTCACCTTTGCCGTCATGCCCGAGGGGCAGCTGTCGCAGCCGACACCGACAATGGCGCCCCGGCTGATCCGCGCCAGATCGACCTCGGGCACATAGAACAGCAGCTTGCGGTTGGCAGGCGGCAGGATGGCCACCACCGGGCGGCCTTCGGTGACCACCTCGCCCTCGCGGAAAAACACATCCTGAACCATGCCGGCCTTCGGCGCATAGACCGAACGCTCACGCAGCGCCGTCTCGGCCTCGGCGAGCTGGGCCTGGGCGGCGGCCACGTTGCGGCGCGCTGCCTCGACGGCGTCCGAGCGGGCCGGCAGCAGCTGGCTGCGGCGCTCCCGCTTCAGCCGCTCCAGGGCGGCAGCGGCCATGTCCCGGTCACCCCTGGCGTTGTCGAACGCCTTGAGGGACGCGACCTTGCTCGCTGCCAGCTTTTCGATCCGCTCGAACTCGCGCTGGGCCACGGCAATGCGCGCCTCGGCCTCGCGGATCTGGGCATCGACCACGGCGATCTCTTCGGGGCGCCGGCCCTTTTGCAGGTCGTCGAGCTGCGCCTGCGCCTGCTGCCGGCGCGCCGCTGCCTGGTCGCGCCGGGCCATCACCGTGTCGGCTCCAGGATGAACAGCAGCGCGCCCTGCTCCACCGGCGCGCCCGACTCCACCGCGAGCCTGCTCAGCTGGCCCGAACTCTTGGGGCCGACCAGCAGTGGATCGCCTTCCACATAGCCCTGCCAGGAAGGCGATCCGCCGTCACCGCAGGCGGCCAGCAGGCCGGCCAGGAGAAGGCCAAGCGATGCGAGCGTCCTCATGCGGGCCTCCCGGCGTCCATGATGGCGATGATGTTGGCGCGTACCGCGGCGCGGATCTGGTCCAGCCGGTCAGGCGTGTAGGCATCCCATTCCAGCCGGCGCAGGACCGCCGTGCGGGCAACGCGGAAGATCAGCGCCTGGCCGATCACCGAAAAAATCCGCAGCTTCAGCTCCTCCGATTCGGCCGGCAGACCCAGCAACGGACCGAGAAGTCTGGAGACCGCCATGTAGGACGGCGCCATGACCCGGCTGTAGAGCACATCGAACGCTTCGGTCGGATCGAATTGCTCGCGCACCATGATGCGCGCCCAGAGCGCGGCCTCTTCGGTGCCGACCATCATGGATATGAAACGGTCGCCAAGCGCCAGCATGGCCTGACGGCGTTGCTCCGGCGTGGTCGCGGAATCGCTGGCAAGCTGTTCGGCCGCGCGAAGACCGGGACTCATGCGGGCAGTGATCTGGTCAGCGATATGACCCACCACCCCCATATACAGGCCTTCCTTGCCGCCAAAGTAATAGGGAATGGCGGCGATATTGACGCCGGCTGCGCCGGCAATCGCCCGGGTCGACGCGCCCTTGAAGCCGTGCTCGCCGAACACTCTCAGCGCCGCTTCGATGAGCCGCTGCTTCGCATCCGCCTTTTCCCCAGCCGCCAGCATGATTCGCACCTCCTCTTGTCCAGAGGACGCCGACTATATTCAATCGATTGACTTAGTCAATTGATTGAATCAGCGCGCACGGGGGCTACAGATCGCCGTTGAGCCGGATAGGCGTGCGCTGGTAATGTCTTACCCGAAGTTTGGAGGAACCGTTGTCCTTCACCTGCGTTGATGGCTCGAATGGGCCGTGTTCCCTGGAACCGGCCCTTCGTCATCAGAGGAGGTGGAAACATGCTATACTGGACATTGGTGTTTCTGGTCTTGGCGCTCGTTGCCGGTGTTTTCGGCTTCGGCGGCATTGCCAGCGCGGCCGCCGGTATCGCCAAGATCCTGTTCGTAGTGTTCCTGGTGCTGTTCCTGGCCGGTCTTCTCTTCAACGCATTCGGGCGTCGCGGCCCATGAATGGCCGCCCTGCGACCGGAGTAACGACAACCGAAAGGACTACGCGATGGCGGATGCAACGACGGACGATGTAGACACCCTGAAGAAGGATCTGCGCAAGTTGCAGAAGGATTGGGACTCGCTGGTCGTATCGACTCAGCAACTCCTGCGAGAAGGAACGAGGACGGGAATGACCGAAGCAAAGGCAGAAATCGAAGCACTCCGCGAACGGCTGGAAGACCTCGGGGTCATCCTGAGCGACCGCAGCCAGCAGGCTGTTGATTCGGTCAGGCTGAACGTGCAGAAGCAGCCCCTTACCAGCCTTGGCGTCGCGTTCAGCGTTGGCGCGATCCTCGCACTGTTGCTCGGCCGCCGCTGATGGGCATGCTCGCCAAGGCCGTTACGCTATTCCTGACGGTCTCGGCGGCAGCGCGTCCGACGACAGCGGTTCCCTGGGGCAGGATTCCCGCCGGTCTGTTTCTAACCGGCGCCTGTTTCGCCATTTTCACGACCGCCGCGGGCTTTCTGCTCGCGGCGATCTACTTGGCGCTCGCCCCGATCTGGGGAGCAGGATGGGCCGCCTTCGCCGTCGGCGCGGGCCTGCTGCCGATCGGCGGCATCTTCGCCTTCGCTCTCTACAATCTGGTGACACGGCCGATCAGCCAGCCCGGCAACGACCTGTCCTTGCTGACCGACGAGGCGATCCGCGGCGTGGAGGCGGCTGAAGACTGGGTGGCGAATCGGCCGATAACGGCGCTTGGCGGCGCGCTGCTGGTTGGAGCGGTCGCTTCGCTGATCTTTTTCAATCGGCCGCGTCGCTAGAAGTCTCCAGCCTGCGGCCCTCACGCCGCACCATGGCGGGGAAGATCAAAGCGCGCTATTTGCGTTTCAGCGATCCCATCAGGCCGCGCAGCAATGCCCGGCCGATTTCCCTGCCCACCGAAGACGCAATCGACTTGGCGAATGTCTCGCCCACGCCCTGGCGCTGTCGGGTCGAGGGCGTGCGCCGTGCAGACCGCTGACGCGGCTCGGCGCTGCGTGGCGGGGGCGTGTCGCCGCGGCCGGCGCCGCCCCAAGGGCCCCGCTGCGTGTCCTCGCGCGGCTCGACCCGCCGGGTCAGGCGCTCATAGGCAGATTCGCGGTCCTGGGTCGTGTCGTAGCGGCCGGACATGACGCTGGCGGTCATTACCTGCCGGCGCTCCTGCGGACTGGCCGGCCCCAGCCGCGATTGCGGCGGCCGGATCAGCGCCCTGTCGACCATGGTCGGCACGCCGCGCTCGTCCAGTGTCGAGACCAGCGCCTCGCCCACGGCCAGTTCGGTGATTACCTGGCTGGTATCGAATGCCGGATTCTGCCGGAAGGTCTGCGCGGCGGTCCGCACCGCGGCCTGGTCGCGCGGCGTGAAGGCGCGCAGGGCGTGCTGGATACGGTTGCCGAGCTGGCCCAGTACGTCGTCGGGGATGTCGTCCGGGCTCTGGGTGATGAAATAGACGCCGACGCCTTTCGACCGTACCAGCCGCACCACCTGGGTCACCTTGTCGATCAGTGCCCTGGGCGTGTCCTTGAACAGAAGATGCGCCTCATCGAAGAAAAACACCAGGACCGGCTTGTCCGGATCGCCCACCTCGGGCAGCTCCTCGAACAGCTCGGACAGCAGCCAGAGCAGGAAGATGGCGTAGGTCTTGGGCGACTGGATCAGCCGGTCCGCGGCCAGGATATTGATGGCGCCGCGTCCGTCCGACGCACGCACGATGAAATCCCGGAGTTCCAGCGCGGGCTCGCCGAAGAAGCCGTCGGCGCCCTCATTCTCCAGGGTCAGCAGGGCGCGCTGGATGGCGCCGATGGACGCCTTGGAGACATTGCCGTACTGGCTGGTGAGCTCGGATGCGTTCTCGCCGACATGGTTCAGCATGGCGCGCAGGTCCTTCATGTCGAGCAGCAGCAGTCCCTGCTCGTCGGCGACACGGAACGCGATATTGAGCACGCCTTCCTGCACGTCGTTGAGATCCAGCATCTGGCTCAACAGCAGCGGCCCCATCTCCGTCACCGTCGTGCGCACCGGATGCCCCTGCTCGCCGAACAGGTCCCAGAACACCACCGGGAACGCCTCGAAACCATAATCGTCCAGGCCGATTTTCGCCGCCCGCTTGAGCAGGAAATCCTTCGGATCGCCCTGCTGGCAGATCCCCGACAGGTCGCCCTTGGCGTCGGCCATGAACACCGGCACGCCGGCGCGGGAAAAGCCCTCGGCCAGGATCTGCAGCGACACCGTCTTGCCCGTGCCCGTCGCCCCGGCGATCAGGCCGTGCCGGTTGGCCCGTTTCAGGCTGAGATATTGGGGCGCTGCCCCGGTACCGAGATAGATGCTGTCCGGCCTCAGGAGTGTCATGGCTTCAATGCTCCTTGCAGACGCCATTTTTGGTGTAGGGCACCGCGTACATGCGGCCCTGGATGACCCCGGCGCGCGACGACAGATAGGGGCCGGGCTTGCCCGGGTTATAGCGCAACGGGCTGGGCAGGGTCACCGCCAGCAGCGCCGCCTGGCGCGGGCTCAGCTTTGCCGCCGGGACGCCGAAATGGTGCCGGGCTGCCGCCTCGGCGCCGTAGACGCCCTTGCCCCACTCGGCGATGTTCAGATACAGCTCGAGGATGCGCTGCTTCGGCACCAGCAGCTCCAGCCAGACCGTCAGATACGCCTCGATGCCCTTGCGGATGAACGACCGGTTCGGCCAGAGGAACAGGTTCTTCGACGTCTGCATGGAAATGGTGCTGGCGCCCCGTGAGCGCCGCCCCTGCTGGAGCTTGTCGATGTTTTCCTCGAGCGCTTCCCAGTCGAAGCCGTCATGGGTGCAGAACTTGGCGTCCTCGGACGCCATCACGGCGCGCTGGAGATCGGGCGAGATGCGGTCGAGCGAGGTCCAGTCCTTGTCGATGCCGTAGCCTTCGGTCAGCCGGATCAGCATCAGCGGCGTGAACGGCGGCGGCACGAAGCGGTAGGCCAGCAGGATCGCCGGCGGCGCCAGCAGCGCGAAGATCACCAGCATCCCGAGCAGGCGCAGGATTCGGCGGCCGATGCCGCGTTTGGCCCTTTTCGCTATGGCTGAATCCTCCTGACGGCGGGCGTTTCGCCGTCAGCATAAGGCCAATGGCGCAGCCTCACTAGCGCGATGCGCCGAACATGGCGCGGATCGCGGCGACGACCGCTTCCGGCTCCTCGTAATGGCCGAAATGGCCGCCGGTCGGATGTGCCGTGACCTGCCGGAGGTTGTAGACCTTCGCCCGCTCGCTGCCCTTGAAGGCGGCCACCGGATCCGTCACTGCCGGATCCTTCTCGCCGCCGAGGAAGGTGACGGCGGTGGGCGCCTCGACGGCCGGCATCCGGTCGTGCGACGGCGTCCACGGATTGTGCGCCGCCTCGGCATAGTAGCGGGCCGAGGTGTGGAAACTGCCGGTCAGCCAGTAGAGCATGGTGGTGGTGATCAGATGCTCTTTCGGGAACCGCGATTCCACGTCGCCATGGGTGTCGCCCCACGCGCGCCGGCGCTCGACCAGCCAGGACAGCAGCCCGGCCGGCGAATCGTTGAGGCCATTGGCCAGTGTCATGGGATCGAGCACCTGGACCGCCACATGGCTGGCGATGCGCCGCTGGCGGGCATGGACCGCCTCGCGCAGCTCGCCGGTGACCGACGGCGGCACCAGCGCGCCGCCGGTGATGTCCCAGGGCCGCTCGTGGTTGAACAGGGTCAGCGGGATGGCATGCATCAGGTGGATGCCGTGGAGGCTGGCGGCGTATTTGTGGCCGAGCTGGCTGGTGACCAGTGCGCCCCAGTCGCCGCCGCTCGCAGCATACTTCTTGTAGCCGAGACCCTCGGTCATCAGCTTGTGCCACAGGTCGGCGGTGCGCCACCAGTTGATGCCGGGCACCCTGAGCGGCGTCGAGAAGCCGAAGCCGGGAAGCGACGGCACGATGACGTCGAATGCCGGCTTGCCCTCGGCCAGCGGCTTGATGACGTGCCGCATGTCCCAGAAGCACCATGGCCAGCCGTGACTGACGATGATCGGGATCGCGTGCTTCCTGCGGCTCTTGTAGTGGATGAAGTGGACCGGGACGCCGTCGATCTCGGTCCGGAAGTGGGAGAATTTATTCATCTCCCGCTCGGCGGCGCGCCAGTCGTAGCCGTCGATCCAGTACTCGACCAGCGTCTTCAGATACGCGGTCGGCGTGCCGTATTTCCAGTCATCGTTGGCGAAGTCGTCCGGGAAACGCGTGGCCTTCAGGCGGCGCTTCACGTCGTCGATGGCCTCGTCGGGCATGGCGACGGCGAAGGATTCGATATGCATGGGCGACCTTTCCGTCGGTACGCGGAAAGGCCCCCTCACCCTACCCTCTTCCCGGCGAGGAGAGGGGGCCATCTGATCGGTTAGTCCCTTCCCCGCCCGGCGAGACGATGGCGCGTGGTGCCGGATGAAGGGTGCTGTCGGCCCTAGGCCGACAGTTCCCTCTCGATCGCGCCGGTGATCGCCGGATCGTCCGGCGCGATGTCCGGCGCGAAGCGGCCGACCACCTTGCCGTCGCGGCTGACGAGGAACTTCTCGAAGTTCCACATGACGTCGGTCTCGTTCTTCGAGGCAAGGCCGCGCTCGTCGAGGATTTTCTTGAGTTGGCTGTCGGGCTTGTTTGTGCGGCCGGGATGCTCGGCGATCAGCTCCTTGTAGAGCGGGTGACGGTCGGCGCCCTGGACGCTGATCTTCGAGAACATGGGGAAATCCACGTCGAACGTGGTCGAGCAGAAATCCTGGATTTCGGCGTCGGAGCCCGGCTCCTGGCCGGCGAAATTGTTGGCCGGGAAACCCAGCACCTTGAAGCCCTTGTCACGGTAGGATTGAAAGGTCTTCTCCAGCGCCTCGTATTGCGGCGTCAGGCCGCATTTCGACGCCACATTGACAACCAGCAGCACGTCACCCTTGTAGTCCTTCAGCGAGGCTTCCTTGCCGTCGATCCGGCGAACCGGAATGTCGTAGATGCTCATGTCGCTCCCCTATCCTGATGGAGCCGCAAGCTTAGGGGAACGGGCGTGCCGCTGGCAACTCATGCCATCGCCTGCGGGTCAATATGCCGACCGGATACTCCCTCCGCACAGACCGGCGGAACCCGGACCGGGGCAAGGCGTTGAACCGCAAGGTGCGCAATGCTGATCTATTGGTGGAGATTCCTGAGCCTGCTGCTGACCAGCCTGAGTCTGGGCATGTCCTTCGCCCACGTGCTCGAAATGCCGGTCCGGCTCCGTTGGCCAGCCACTTTCTGGGCTGATGTCACCACCTTCCACGGTCTCTACGACATGTTCGGCCGCATCGGCGCCGTCATCGATGTCAGCGCCATTGGGGCCTGCGCGATCCTTGCCGTGCTGGTCCGCGCCCGCCGTCCCGCTTTCGCGTTCTCCCTCACCGCCGCCATCATGCTGGCCATCGGCCTCGGGCTGTGGTTCGCGCAGGTATCGCCGATGAACGCGGTCATGGCGGACTGGAGCACGTATGTGGGCGCCGTCGCCGTCGATCCGGTTCGCCAGCAATGGGAGTTCGGCCACACCACTGTCGCCATAGCCAAGCTGCTGGCGGCGGCCGCGCTGTTCCTGTCGGTCCTTGCCGACACGCGCCAAGCGCCACGCGCATAGGTCTTATGGAGACCCGGCCGTTGACATCTGCGGCCCGAACCGCCACTTGTTCGCGCCATGCTGGCGATCCGGAACATAACCTTCACCATGGTGGGCAACCGCCTGTTCGACAATGCCTCGGCGGTGATCCCGACGGGGCACAAGGTCGGCATGGTCGGCCGCAACGGCACGGGCAAGACCACCTTGTTCCGGCTGATCCGCAGCGAGCTGTCGCTGGACGACGGCGAGATCGAGGTGCCGCGCAACTTCCGCATCGGCGGCGTCGCCCAGGAAGCACCGGCCACCGAGCACAGCCTACTCGAGACCGTGATGATGGCCGACGTGGAGCGCCACGAACTGCTGCAGGAAGCCGAGACCGCGACCGAGCCGAACCGCATCGCCGAAATCCAGATCCGGCTGGCCGACATCGACGCCTATACGGCAGAGAGCCGCGCCGGACAGATCCTGTCGGGCCTGGGTTTCGACGCCGAGACGCAACAGCGGCCATGCCACGAATTCTCCGGCGGCTGGCGCATGCGCGTCGCGCTGGGTGCGGTGCTGTTCTCGCAGCCCGACCTGCTGCTGCTCGACGAGCCGACCAATTATCTCGATCTCGAAGGCACGGTCTGGCTGGAAAGCTTCATCGCGAAATATCCGCACACGGCGCTGATCATCTCCCATGACCGGGAGTTGCTGAACCGGTCGGTGGACGGCATCCTGCACCTCACCGGCCAGAAGCTGACCTACTACACCGGCACCTACGACCAGTTCGACAGCGAACGCCGGATGAAGCTGGAACAGCAGCTGTCCATGAAGCGCAAGCAGGACGCCCAGCGTGCCCACATCCAGAGTTTCGTCGACCGCTTCAAGGCCAAGGCCTCGAAGGCGCGTCAGGCCCAGTCGCGGGTCAAGATGCTCGAGCGTATGAAGCCGATCCTGGCGGTGTCCGAAAACGCCGTCGCGCCGTTCCATTTCCCGGCGCCCGACGAGTTGGCGCCGCCGCTCGTGACGTTCGAGAACGCGGTCGTCGGCTATGACGGCCTGCCCGTGCTGAAGAATCTGAACCTGCGCCTCGACCAGGATGACCGCATCGCCCTGCTGGGCGCCAACGGCGAAGGCAAATCCACCTTCGCCAAGCTGCTGGCCGGGCGGCTGCCGCTGATGGCCGGCAAGCTGACCAAGTCGTCCAAGCTGCGCATCGGCTTTTTCGCCCAGCACCAGCTCGACGAACTGGTCGAGGGCGAGAACTCGTTGCAGCACCTCATGCGCAAGCTGCCCAACGAAGGCCAGAGCCAGCTGCGCGGGCGGCTCGGCGCGGCGGGCATCGGGGCCGATATCGTGCTCAATCCGGTCGAGAAGCTGTCCGGCGGCCAGAAGGCCCGGCTGCTGATGGCATTGGCCGCGCTCGACGCACCGCACATCATGATTCTCGATGAGCCCACCAACCATCTGGACATCGAAAGCCGCGAAGTGCTCGTTCACGCGCTCAACGATTATCCGGGTGCGGTCATCCTGATCAGCCATGATCCGCATCTGGTCGAGACGGTCGCCGACCAGCTCTGGCTGGTCCAGGGTGGCAAGGTCGCGCCGTTCGACGGCGACATGGAGGACTACAAGCGCCTGCTGCTTTCTCAGCGCGGCCCCAAGAAAGAACCGGGCTCCGGCCGCAAGGGCAACGACAAGCCGTCCGCCGGGCCGGTGGTCTCGAAATCCCAGCGGCAGAACGCGACACCGTTGCGCAACAAGGTCCGCGACCACGAGGCACGCATCGCCAAGCTGGAAGCCGACCTGGCCAAGGCCGAGGTCAACCTGGCCGACCCCAAGATCTACGCCGCCGGCGACAAGGCCCGGATCGAGCGGCTCAGCCGCCTGGTCAATGACATCAAGGCCGAACTGGCCGCCGAGGAGACCGCGTGGATGGCCGCGCAGGAACAGCTCGACGCCGCGCTCAGCGCCTGACGCCTCCCCGCACCGGGACTCGCCGCCCCACTTCAGGTAAACTGGTGTCCTGGAATGGGCGCCGGGGGTTTGGAGGGGACATGCTTTCCATCGACATTATTCGCGCGCTGTATCCGCGCGCGCCAGCCGAGCATCTGGCCGCCTTCGCCGCGCAAGCCGAGGATGTACTCGGCCGGTTCGGCATCACCGGCAACGACACGCGCCTGCACTACTTCCTCGCTCAGATCGGCCACGAATCGGGCGGGCTTACGATCATGCAGGAGAATCTCAACTATCGCGCCAAGCGGCTGTGCGAGGTCTGGCCCAGCCGGTTCCCGACCCTCGCGTCAGCCGGCCAATGCGCCGGCAATCCGGAATTGCTTGCCAACACCGTCTATGGCGAGCGCATGGGCAATCGGGGCCGCGACTCAGGCGACGGCTGGCGCTATCGCGGCCGCGGCTACATCCAGATCACCGGCCGTGACGGCTACCAGCAGGTTGGACAGCGCGCCGGCCTCGATCTCGAGGCCGCGCCCGATAACGCCTTCGCGCCCGAGCACGCCTTGACCGTGGCCTGCGGCTTCTGGCGCTGGAAAGGCCTGAATGACATCTGCGACACCGGCAATTTCGGCAACGTGACCCGCCGGATCAACGGCGGACTGAACGGCCAGGAGGACCGGGAAGCATGGCTGAACAAGGTCCGCCGCACGCTTGGCACACCCATTCCCGTCAGCGACCAGCCCGACGCACCGGATGTGATCGACATCCAGCGTCGGCTCCGCGACCTGGGTTACCCGGAAGTCGGCGCCGCGGATGGCGACATCGGCCCCAATACACGCGCCGCCATCACCCGGTTCAGGATCGACCAGGGATTGCCGCCGGGCGTGGTCGACAAGGCGCTGCTCAAGGCGCTGGGGCTGGGCTGACCGCCGGCGCCAGCCGGCACCGGCGCCTAGCGTCCGAAGATCATCCGCAGCACGCCTATCCGCCTCCGGCGCTTGGCCGGCGCCCGTTTCCTGGGCTCGGGCGGCGTGCCGAGCAATATCCAGAATTCGTGGTCGTCCTCGGGCAACTTGACCCTCGGCGCTCGGCGCTCGGCCCACAGCACATAACTGTGCAGCGAGCGGGACATCTTCACGTCCATGGTCGGCGTCCAGATGCCGGCCACCTCCCTCGCCCATTTCCACGCACCGGCCTCGGCATAGAGCCGCGGCTGCGACTGCCACGGCCCCAGTACGTGGCCAAGCTCGTGCAGCGCCACCGCATAGGTAATGGCGCTCTTCACCGGCCTGATGGCGATGATCCTGTGGGTCCTGGACGCCCGTCCGCCGCGCGAATGGGGCAGCACCCTGATGTTTTCGTCCCGGCAGATGGCGGCAACGTGCTGCCGCATGTCCTCGGGAGTCATGGCATAGCGCTCATGCTGGCGTTTCCCCGCGCCATGTCCGGCAGCCGGTTCCGAGACCTTGTGTCAAATCCGCCAGCCCATCGGCACGCCGTAGCGGCATGGACCGCGATCAGCCTTCCTCGTCGTGATCGTCATGATCGCCGGCAATGCGGCCGTCCTTGAACATGTTGCTCTGGAGCTGCTTGGCGAAGTCCGGATTGTTGCGGCGAATCCACTCGAGCACCATGGCCGCGTGCTCCATTTCCTCGCGCATGTTGTGGAGCAGGATGTCCTTCAGTTCCGCGTCATCGCAGTCGTCCGCCCGTTGCCGGTACCAGTCAACCGCTTCCAGTTCCTCCATCAGCGACGTGATCGCCTGATGCATGGAAATGGTTTCCTTGGTGAGGCGCTCGCGCGGGGCATGAAGGTCTTCGCTCGACATAGGTGTGCTCCTGGCTTGTTAGAACGTAGTGGCGAAGCACCATGATATCGGCTTGGCGCGGGAAGGCGACCCATCAATACCGCGATCGGTCAAATCGCGTCGAAATGCGCTGAACCGCCCGCAGATCGGCCACGTCCTGCTCCATGACGAGGCCCGCCGCCGCCCTGGCGAGCGCATCGTCGGCCATGCGCGCCGCCGCCTTGGCCAGGTCGGGGGTTTGGCAGGCAGCCAGACTGAGGAGCGCCTTGCGCAACCTGATGGATACTTCGATATTCCCGGCGCCGTCACGGGCAATGGGGCGGAACCCGTCAAGGATAAGATCGTCCATGGACAGCGGCTCTACATGGATACGGTCATATGCCGGGCTGGCCTGTGACTCGCTGGCTTCCCGGTCGAACCGCACCAGCAGGCGGACCAGCGTCCCCACCACGTCAATGGCGGTTCCCGGGTCGTTGACTCCCGGCGACAGGGCGCGGGATGCGATCTCGGAAAGCGCGATCAGGCAAAAGCGCGGGTCCTGAACAAAGGTGCGCTCACCCGCCAGCGTGAAAGCGCCCTTGAGCGAGTCCGCCGCCGACTCGTCCGGCTTGCCCGAGACGTACATCAGTGCCCGCTCGGGTTCGACGAAGGTGCCGGGGCGTGCGGGCGCGTGAATCTGCAGGTCATGCGACTCGGCAATTTCCTGCAACCGGCCGAGATCCACATGCTGGACATAGGCAACCCGGTCCACGTGAACCGGCGCCGCGCCCTCCGGCAGGCCGTCGAGGGCGCATCCCCCCATCCATGGCGCGCGCGCCAGGTCGACAAGCGCCGCCTGGGCCACTTTCTCGACCTCGTCAATGGTCTCGCCGACACGGCCTAGCCGGGAAAGCTTGTTGATCCAGCCGAGCAAGGTGGCGACGACGATGACGATGACGGCAATGGTGGCCGCAAGCAGCACCAGACGCCCGCCGCCACCATAGACCCTGGTGCTGAGCAGCACGATGCCGACGACGCTGAACAGAAAGGCGCCGATGAACGTCGCCAGCGCGTTGTGCGAGGTGCTGTCCTCGATCAGCAGCGTGGCCGCGCGGGGCGTGGTGCTGTTCGAGGCGGCATTGTAGGCCGAGACCATGGTGGTCAGCGAGAAGGTCGCGACGGCCAGCATGCTCGACGCCAGGATGGTCAGAATGGTATCGACGGATCCGGCGCCGATCCGGTCGGCGTAGTCCGTGGGAACGAACGGGCCAACGATCAGGGCGGCGATGGCGGTCACCGCGCCGAGGACACAATAAAGCGTGCTGCGAAACCAAGTCTGGCGCGTAATGCGCCAGAGAAGAAATTGCCATTTGGAATTCATCAAGCCCTACCCCCGGATGCGCCGCGCGCAATGCGCCCTGATCCAAGTAACGCCCCGCAGCATAGCTCGGTTTCGTTCGGCAGACTTGACAAGAGCACGCGCATGGATAGTTATGTCCTCATGATCCGTACCGCTGAATCGCTGTCGCTTCGACTTACCGGCCTGTCCCTCTAGGACGGGGCGAGGCCTGCCTTATGGCCAAAAGACGAACACGCGATCGGAAGCAGGACAGTGACGGTTCAAATCCACAGACACAGTATCGAAAACGGCGCGGCGGTTGGGCGCGCTCTGCGACTTATGGGCGGTTCGCGGGCCTGACCGGCGCCAGAGCGCCTGCCCGCGAGCCAAAACACCGGCAGCACCGTGCGCCGCAACCATTGACCCATTCCGCCAGAGCGCACCGAGAGCGCCGGCATCCAGAGGAACCAGTACCGTGACCAACATGCCCATCGACGCCACCCAGAAATACCCCCAGTTCAAGCCGATCCCCCTGACCGACCGGCAATGGCCTTCCGCCGTCATCACCAAGCCGCCGATCTGGTGCTCGGTCGATCTGCGCGACGGCAACCAGGCGCTGATCGAGCCCATGGACGCCGACCGCAAGGCACGCATGTTCAGCATGCTGGTCAAGCTGGGCTTCAAGGAGATCGAGGTCGGCTTTCCCGCCGCCTCCGATACCGACTTCGACTTCGTGCGCAAGATCATCGAAGACAAGATGATCCCCGAGGACGTGACCATCCAGGTGCTGACGCAGGCGCGGCCCGAGCTGATCGAGCGCACCTTCCAGTCGCTCAAGGGCGTCCACCGGGCCATCGTCCATCTCTACAATTCGACATCGACCCTGCAGCGGCGGGTGGTGTTCGGACTGGACCAGGCCGGCATTACCGATATCGCCGTGCGCGGCGCGAAGCTGGTCAAGCAGCTGGCCGACGCCAACCCGGAGACCCACTGGATCTTCGAATATTCGCCGGAAAGCTTCACCGGCACCGAGCTGGAATTCGCCCGCGACGTCTGCGCGGCGGTGATCGATACGTTCGAGTCCACGCCCGAGCACAAGATGATCATCAACCTGCCCGCGACCGTCGAGATGGCCACGCCCAACATCTATGCCGACCAGATCGAATGGTGCCACCGCAACTTCCACAAGCGGGACAGCATGATCCTGTCGCTGCATCCGCATAACGACCGGGGCACCGGCGTCGCCGCGGCCGAGCTGGGCTTCATGGCCGGCGCCGACCGCATCGAGGGCACGCTGTTCGGCAATGGAGAGCGCACCGGCAATGTCGATATCGTCACCCTGGCGCTCAACATGTTCACCCAGGGTGTCGATCCGTCGCTGGACTTCTCGCACATCAACGAGGTGCGCCAGACCGCTGAATATTGCAACCAGCTGCCGGTGCATCCGCGCCATCCCTACGCCGGGGACCTGGTGTTCACGGCGTTTTCCGGTTCCCACCAGGACGCCATCAAGAAGGGCTTCGACGCACTGGCCGCCTCGAACAGCAAGGTATGGGAGGTGCCCTATCTGCCGATCGATCCGGCCGATCTGGGCCGCTCCTACGAGGCGATCATCCGGATCAACAGCCAGTCGGGCAAGGGCGGCATCGCCTACATCCTGAAGAGCGATTACGGGCTCGATACGCCGCGCCTGCTGCAGGTCGAGTTCTCGCGGGTGATCCAGCGGATCGCCGACGAGACTGGCAAGGAGATCGGGCCCGCCCTGATCTGGGAGACCTTCCAGAGCGAATACCTCAACCGCAACGCACCCATCGAGTATCACAGCCACAGCACCCTGCCCGTCTCCGGCCGGCCCGACCAGCGCGACATCCATGCCGAAGTGGTGTTCAACGGCGTGAAGCAGGATATCGAGGGTTTCGGCAACGGCCCGATCGCCGCCTATGTGGATGCGGTCAGGAAGAACTGCGGCATCGACTTCAACGTGCTCGACTATCACCAGCACGCCATCGGCCACGGCGCCGAGGCGAAATCGGTCACCTATATCGAAGCCCAGCAGGCCGACGGCAAGACCGTCTGGGGCGTCGGCGTCAGCGCCGACATCGTCGATGCCTCGCTGCTGGCAGTGACCAGCGCGGTGAACCGGATGCTGGGGTAGCAGAACCTTCGTCATTGCGGGGCGCACAGTGGCGCGGCAACCCGGTACGGCGGCAACAACGCCCGGGTTGCTCAGCCGGCGTCGCCGCATCGCCATGACGATGGTATTTTCAACGCATGTCTTCCTCAGACCTCAGCCACTTCATCGAAGCACAGGACGCCGTCTGGCCGCAGGTGACTGCCGAGCTGGCGGCCGGGCGCAAGCGGACCCACTGGATGTGGTTCGTGTTCCCGCAAATCGCCGGGCTGGGCTTCAGCCACCGGGCGCAGGTTTACGCCATCAAGGACCTGGACCACGCCCGGCGCTATCTGGCCGATGATGTGCTGGGGACGCGGCTGCGCGAGGGCGTGCAACTCATGCTCCGCCATGCGGGACGGTCGGCGACCGATATTCTCGGTGCGCCCGACGACATGAAGCTCCGCTCCTGTCTCACGCTGTTCCGCGAAGCCGCGAGCGGCGCGGACAGCGCGCTGTTCGATGCGGCGCTCGGCGCCTTCTACGGCGGCCAGCCCGACCCGCGGACCCTGGAATTGCTCCACTGATCACGGTGTCGTGATCGATGGATGCCGATAATCCGGCGGTGCCATGGTACGCTGCGCCTTTCCGATGACCGAGGAGCAGGCCCATGGCGCACAAGTTCGAGATATGGAAGGACAAGGCGGGCGAGTACCGCGTGAAGTTCAAATACAATTCGGAGACCATGTTCTCCACCGAGGGCTACTCGTCCAAGGCCTCGGCCCAGAACGCCATCGACTCGATCAAGAAAAACGGCCCCGGTGCAGCCGTCGAGGACAACAGCTAGCCGACAGGGCGTCTCCCTACTTCTTCCGCGCCCACGCCTTTGCCTCGTCCGATGCCACCCACTTGATGGAATCGGCGAGAAACTGGCGAAATGCCGGGTTGGAATAGGCGGCCGGACCGTCACCGGCCTCGCTGCACACCACCGGGCTGTTGCCGCTGCGCTTGGCCCAGGCGATCAGGTTGGAGCCGTGCGGATGGTTCCAGTTTTCCTGCTGTTCCTGGGGCGCAAGCGGCGGCGGATTGAAGTTGGCCGGCGAGAAATCGTAATCGCTGCGCAGCAGCGGCACGATGTCCGGGTTCTTCTCGAAGCCCGATGTCTTGATGTAGATCTCGTCGGTTACCGTGAAGCCCTTGCCCAAATTCTTCGTCGCCGGATGCGCCGGGTCGACCACGGACAGGAAATGGGTGCCGTTCCGGTGCGGCTCGCCGCCGCCGCCGCGATAGCCCGAACCGGGCACCGTCTCGCCGTAGAGTTCGCCTTCTTCCAGCATGAACGAGGTACCCGACAGGCTGCGCCACAGGTCCCAGCCCGGCCACTGCACCAGCGCATGGTTGAGCATCACGATGCCCTTGCCGCTCTCGAGGAGCGCGCCCATGGTCTTGATGAAATGCTCAGGCGGCTGCTTGAACGCGCGGGCGCCGTCATGCTCGGTGCCCCACATGTCGTAGAATACCACCGCGTCGTAATCCTTGACGTATTCCGGCCGCAGGATGATCTGCGCCGCGGGCTGCTCGACCACCGTCGTGTTCAGCTCCTGGTTCTCGTCGAAGATGGCGTAGAAGCCGTTGTAGTCGAACGGATGGCCCTTGGTGACCAGCAGAACATTCAAGGTCATTGTTTACTTCCCCAGTTTTCCCCGCGCCGGTTATACGATAGCCAGACAGCCGATGGAACCAGCGCGGGCGCAGGTTATCAATACGGCGCGCTGAAGGCGAGCGGGAGAAGACGATGAGCAGGATTGTACGGATCGGTTCGGCGGGCGGGTTCCTGGGCGACAGCTCGGTGGCCGCACCCCAGCTCATCAAAGGCGGCGAACTGGACTATCTGGTGCTGGATTATCTGGCCGAGATGACCATGTCGTTCCTCGCCAAGGCCCACGCCAAGAATCCCGACGGCGGTTACGCCCACGACTTCACCGACTGGGTATGGAAGGACAATCTGCGTGAGATCGCGCGCCAGGGAATCAAGCTGATCACCAATGCCGGCGGCGTCAATCCGCGCGCCTGCCGCGCCCGCATGGAACAATTGGCCGCCGAGGCCGGCGTGGCGCTGAACATCGCCATCGTCGAGGGCGACAACATCCTCGACCAGATTCCGGCCCTGGCGGCAAGCGGCATCACCGAGATGTATTCCGGCGAGGCGTTCCCCGAACCCACCCGCATCGCCAGCGCCAACGCCTATCTGGGCGGACGGCCCATCGCCGAGGCGCTGGCGCGCGGCGCCGACGTGGTGATCACCGGCCGCGTGGTGGATTCGGCGCTGGTCCTCGGCCCGCTGATGCACGAATTCGGCTGGGCCGACACGGATTACGACATGATGTCGGCTGGCAGCCTGGCCGGCCACCTGCTGGAATGCGGCGCGCAGGCCACGGGCGGCCTGTTCACCGACTGGGAACTGGTCGAGGACTGGGCCCATATCGGCTATCCTATCGCGGAGTGCCAGGCCGACGGCAGCTTCGTCATGACCAAGGCGCCGGGCACCGGCGGCCTCGTCACGGTCGGCACCATCTCGGAACAGACTCTCTACGAAATCGGCGACCCGCAGGCCTATCTGCTGCCCGACGTGGCCTGCGACTGGACCGAGGTGAAGATCGAACAGGCGGGCAAGGACCGGGTGCGCGTCTCCGGCGCCAGGGGCCGTGCGCCCACCGGCACGTTCAAGGTCTGCGCCACCTTCGAGGACGGCTACCGCTGCATCGGCATCCTGCCGATCCTGGGCATGAACGCCGCCGCCAAGGCCGAGCGGCAGGCGGCGGCGCTGATCGAGCGCATGGAGGAGATGCTGCGCGAGCGCAATATGGGGCCGTTCCGCGCCGTCAACATCGAGACCCTGGGCGCGGAGAGCACCTATGGCGCCCACACCCGCATGCGCGGCGCCCGCGAGGTGATTTCCAAGATTTCCATCGAGCACGCCGACAAGCATGCCTGCGCCCTGTTCGCCCGCGAGATCACCGCGCCGATGACCTCCATGATGGTGGGCAATACCGGCTGGCATGGCGGAAGGCCGGATGTGAACAAGGTGGTGCGCCTGTTCTCGTTCGCCCTGCCGAAGGACCGGGTCAAGGTGGCCATCGACCTGGGCGGCAAGACCGAGCCGGTTTCTATCACCACCGCGGGCGGCTTCGATCCCGCCGCCATCGAGCGCCCGTCCGTCGCCGAGGCGCCGCCCCTGGGGCAGGACGCGGTCAGGGTCAGGCTGGTCGACATCGCCTGGGGCCGGTCCGGCGACAAGGGCGACAAGTTCAACGTCGGCATCATCGCCCGCCGCCCCGAATTCCTGCCATTTATCCGCGCCGCGCTGACCGAGAATGTCGTGAAGGACTGGTTCGCCCACGAGTTCAGGGGCGCCGCCAATCCGAGGGTCGAGCGCTTCGACGTCCCCGGCATGAACGCCCTTAATTTCCTGTGCCACGAGGCGCTGGGCGGCGGCGGCATGGCGACCCTTCGCCTCGACCAGCTCGCCAAGGGCAAGGCCCAGCAATTGCTGGAAATCTCCATCCCCATCCCCGTCGCCCTGGCCAAGGGCATCAAGCTGGCGGCCTAGACGCCGGTGGCCGCCATAGCCGCCAGTCCGGCAATCCGTTAGGATGGGCAGAGCCGTCTAGCCATACGGGGAACACCATGGACCGCGCGGAAGAATACAACGCCATCGCCGAGCGCATCGTCGCGCATCACCGGAACGACACCACCGATCAGGCCGAGGGCATCATGGAGGTGCCGGTCATCTCCTACAGCGATCCCCGTCGCTGGGCGCGCGAGGTGGAGTTGATCTTCAAGCAGCTGCCCGTGATGGTGGCGCTGACCTGCGAGATGCCCAAGCCCGGCGACTACAAGGCGTTCGAGATGGTGGGCATCCCGCTGCTGATCGCCCGTGGCAAGGACGGCAAGCCGCGCGCCTTCATCAATGCCTGCCGCCACCGCGGCGCGCCGATCGCCGTCCATGGTCTCGGTCACGCCAACCGGTTCGTCTGCCCCTATCACGGCTGGACGTTCCGCAACGACGGCTCGCTGTTCGCCGTGTCCGAGCCGCACAAGTTCGGTCAGATCGACAAGGACGATTTCGGCCTGACCGAGCTGTCCTGCGACGAGCGCGCCGGCATGATCTTCGCCATCCTGAAGCCCGGCATCGACATGGATCTGGACGACTGGCTGGGCGGGATGACCGAGGACGTGGCCCCGCACGGTTTCGAGAACTGGCACTTCCTGATTGCCAAGGAGATGACCGGCGCCAACTGGAAGATCGCATTCGACGGCTATCTCGAGGGCTATCATTTCTCGACCCTGCACAAGGAAACCATCCTGAAGGTGACCCTCAACAACCTGATGGAGTTCCATGCCTTCGGGCCGCATATGCGGGTCGCCTACGGCACCACCAATATCGCGGTCATGGATGACGCCGGCCGGGACGACCTGCACAAGTTCGAGGAGCAGGGCTTTACCTTCGTGCGCACCCTGTTTCCCAACATCTCCATGTATCTGGGCCTGGGCCTCGGTCAGATCGCGCAGATCATCCCCGGGCCGACGCCGGACAAGAACCGCACCATCCTCTATTACGTCCATCCGCGCCCGCCGAAGGATGCCGAGGAAGAGGCCTCGCTGCTGGCGACCGCCCAGTTCCTGTACGACGTGACCTATGGCGAGGATTATGTGCTCGGCGAGCGCATCCAGAAGAGCCTCAACGCCCAGCCGTTCGAGAATGTGGTGTTCGGACGCAACGAACGCGGCAACCAGTACTTCCATCGCTGGGTGGACTACTACATCAACGGCAATCCCAACGAGCGTCCGCCCGAGCTTTAGGGTTCCGCTTGCACCGCCGGACCGATCGGCGGTAACGTCCGCGATCAAACTATACCGGGGTATACTTCCATGGACCTGGAATTCGATGACGACCTGAAAGCCTTCCAGCAGGAAGTGCGCGCGTTCCTCGACGAGCAGTTGACCCAGGACATCCGCGACGCCACCGCCAAGACCACGACCGTCTGGGTGGACAAGGAGGTCGTGATGGAATGGCACCGCCGGCTCTACCGCAAGGGCTGGATCGGCTATTTCTGGCCCAAGGAATATGGCGGCACCGGGTGGAGCCCGACCCAGCAATATATCTTCCTGCAGGAATGTGCCCAGGCCGGCGCGCCCCGCCTCATTCCGATGAGCCTGCGCTATGTGGGCCCGGTGATCTTCACCTACGGCACCCAGGAGCAGAAGGACTACTTCCTGCCCAGGATCCTGTCGGGCGAGCATTACTGGTGCCAGGGCTATTCCGAGCCGGGCGCCGGCTCGGACCTGGCGTCGCTGAACATGCGCGCGGTGCGCGACGGCGACGAGTATGTGCTGAACGGCTCGAAGATCTGGACCACCAACGCCCATGTCGCCGACTGGATCTTCTGCCTGGTGCGCACCGACAACAGCGGCAGGAAGCAGCAAGGCATCACTTTCGTCCTGGTCGACATGAAGTCGCCGGGCATCAAGGTAGACCCGATCATCACGCTGGGCCTCGACCACGAGGTCAACCAGGTGTTCTTCGACGACGTCCGCATTCCCGTGAGCCAGCGGGTCGGCGACGAGGGCCAGGGGTGGGACTACGGCAAGTTCCTGCTGGAATTCGAGCGGGCGGGCGGCGCGTCGGGCGAGTACAAGGCCGCCATCCAGAAGCTGCGCCGCATGTGCGCCGCCCAGGTCAGCGGTCAGGTACCGTTGATCAAGGACCCGTATTTTGCCACCGAGTTGTCCAGGCTGGAGATCGGCGTCATGGCCCTCGAGATGACCGAGCGGCGCATCATGTCGTCGGTCGCCGCCGGCCAGCGGCCGGGGCCAGAAGGCTCGGTGCTGAGCGCCACCGGCGTCGAGATCAACCAGCGGATCAGCGAGCTGGCCGTCGAGGCGATGGATTACTACGCCGCGCCGCTGCCGCCGCCCAGCCCGTCGGGCATGGTCAATGACGACCATTATCCCGGCCCGTCCTACGGCGCGGCGGTGATGGGCAAGTACCTCAACAAGCGCGCCGCCTCGATCTATGGCGGCGCCAAGGAGATCCAGCGCGAGATCATCTCCAAGGCCGTGCTGCACCTTTAGCAGGCCGCCATGGGCGGCGCGGCCGCACATCTCCGTGACTCAAGAACTATATTGCGGTATAAACTGACCATCCTGTTGGTAACCAGACGACGCTCGGCAGTTCGGGGAGACGGCGAATGAACGTGGAAGTTGGCAAGATCGAGAGCAAGACTCCCGGCAAGTCCTACGAGGACATCATCCGGGGCGACAGCACGCCGCCTGCAGAGGTGCTGCTGCAACGGTCGAACCCGCCGCAGGGCACCGACGACATTCCGTTCCATCGCTATATCTCGCCCGAATTCTTCGAGCTCGAGATGCAGAAGATCTGGCGCAAGGTCTGGCAGTTCGCCTGCCGTGACGAACATGTGCGCGAGCCGGGCGACTATTACGTCTACGACATCGGCCGCTATTCGATCGTCATCGTCCGCCAGGACGGCGGCGGGCTGAAGGCCTATCACAATTCCTGCCTGCACCGCGGCACCAAGCTGAAGCCGTCAGCCTCGTCGGGCTATTCCGCCAGCATCCAGTGTCCCTATCACGGCTGGACCTGGAGCCTTGAAGGCAAGCTGCAGGAAGTGCCCTGCGCGTGGGAATTCCCGCATCTCGACTATGAGAAGAACAGCCTGCCCGAGGCGCTGGTCGAGAGCTGGAATGGCTTCATCTTCATCAACATGGACCTGAACGCCGTGCCCCTGCTCGACTACCTGGAGGTCGTGCCCGAGCACTTCAGGAACTGGGACTTCACCAACTGGTATCCCTACCTGCACATCCAGAAGGAACTGAGTTGCAACTGGAAGACCGCGCAGGAAGCCTTCATGGAGGCCTATCACACGCCGCTGGTCCATCCCGAGATGACCCATGTGGTCGGCGACTGGAACATGCAGCACGATATCTTCGGCGACCATGTCAGCCGCGACCTGTGCGCCCTCGCCGTGTCCAGCCCCACATCCAAGCTGGGCCTGAGCGAGCAGGACCTGCTCGACCGGTCGCTGCTGGGCGATCCGGAGATCGTGCCCGCCGAGAAGCGGGTAAAGGTGGGCGACGGCGAGACCGCCCGCATCGTCATGGCGCGCGAGATGCGCAAGACCTTCAAGGACAACTACGATCTCGACCTGTCGCACCTGTCCGACGCCGAGGTTATCGACTCGCTGAAGTACAACATCTTCCCCAACCTGTTCATCTATGGCGGCCCCGGCCTGCCGCAGATCCAGCAGGTCCGGCCGCTGGGCAACGACGTCAATCGCTGCACCCTCGAGGTCATGGTGTTCCGCCCCGCCAGACCCGGCGAGGAGCCCGAACCGGCACAGGTGGTGAAGATCACCGAGGCCAATTCCTACAAGGAAGTGCCCGGTGTCAGCGAGTTCATGGGCGACGTGCTCGACCAGGATACCCAGATTCTCGCGTGGCAGCACGAGGGCATGCAGGCCAGCGAAAAGGGTGCCGAAACCCTCGCCCGCTACCAGGAATCGCGCATCCGCCGTGTCCACGAGACCATGGACAAGTACCTGAACCGGTAGGCGAGCTTTCGCCCACTGCCCTCTTGGCCAGCCCGCGTAAATGCCTTAAAACATTTACACCTGCTGGTTGGGCAGCACGAATTCAGGGAAACAGGGGAACGAGACATGTCAGTCGAGAATGCAGACCGGTTCATTCGATTCATCAAGGAAGACCCGGCGTTGATCCAGAAGGTGAAATCGGCCGGTCCGGAGAATTTCGAGAAGGTCAGCGCCGAAGCCGGTGCCTCCTGCTCCGCCTTCGATTTCGTCTGCGCCGTGCTCGACGGCCTGAAGAAGTAACAGGAACGCCTCACCGCGATCCATCGGACAGCGCCTTTCGGGGCGCTGTTTTCGTTTGAAGGGTCCTGCGCCTGACACCGCCTGTGGGCCGTTCAGCAAATTGTCAGCAAGCTTCAAGCATAATCATCTGTAAATCTTGCCGGTCGGACAGCAATAGTCAGCGCTGCCGACGCTTCAGGAGGACCAACAGATGCACAATACTTGCATTGCGGCGTTCCGGACCCCGGTGCGGCGCAGAACTCAACAATCAACGAGCGCGGCGTTCAGGTCAACGGCGGTCCAGGACCGAAAACTGACAGCAATGGTCGACCGCGATATTCATCAATGCGTGCAGCGGCAAGCCCACGACGCGGCGCTTCCCGCGTTCTACACGCTCTGCGGCTATCTCGTGCCCCGGCACAACGTAGAACTTACGGCCGTCGGCGTGACGTGCCGGCAATGCCTGCGCCGCGCCGGCGAACAGCCCAACTGAACCACGCCTCCCTGCCATTGATCGCGCGCCTCGCGCGCACCTGTCTGCGGCGTCGTGCGCCAGCTGGTGACCGGCGCCAGATTGAAACCCGCGCATCCTCGGTCCCGCCGCTTTGCGTTTCGCTTCTCCTCGGTTTATAACAACTGACATATACGCCGCCGTCGATTGACAGGACGGCGTCCATCGGGGAAGATTATTGGTCGTTTGTCCAATGACGGGACAGGACGGACATCAGGAGCGGAAAATGGGGAAAGACGAAATCGCCGGCATCAACACCGGCACTCTGCCAATCAACGACCGGCTGCGCGGCGACCCGATCACCGGCGACCGCTACTATTCGCCGGAATTCGCGAAGCAGGAATGGGACCATATGTGGACCCGGGTCTGGCACGTCGCCGGCCGCCTGAGCGATATTCCCGAGACCGGCGACTACGTGGTCCACAACTTCAAGCGCGAATCGGTGGTGGTGTTCCGCCAGGCCGACGGCTCGGTCCGCGGCTTCTACAATTCCTGCAAGCACCGCGGCAACCGCCTGGCCTGGAGCACACTGGGCGGCGGCGAGCTGGTCTGCTCGTATCATGGCTGGCGCTGGGGTATCGACGGCACCCTCGAGCAGGTGCAGGATCCGGACGATTTCGAGGGCGGCGACCCCTGCGGCAAGCTGCATTTGTCCGAAGTCGCGGTCGACACCTGGGGCGGCTTCATCTGGTACAACATGGACCCGAATCCGCGCCCGCTGCTGGATTTCCTCGACCCGATCCCGTTTCTGTTCCGCAACCGCGACCTGGAGAACATGGTCCGCGTGGTGTGGCGCACCTTCGACGTAGACGCCAACTGGAAGTTCTCGTCGGACAATTTCAACGAGTCCTATCACCTGCCGACGGTTCATCCGGAGCTGGCGACCACCACGGACGAGGACTACAAGAACACCATCTTCGAGATGTATCCCAACGGCCATAACCGGATGATCGAGCAGGGCCAGCCATCCATGCGCGCGCCCCATCCCAACGAGGTCGAGCAACCTTGGGACGCCATGCTCGCGCAGTGGGGTCTCGATCCGAAGAACTTCGCCGGTCGCGCCCGCGACGGCCGCCTGGCGCTGCAGGAGCAGCGCCGCAAGCTGGGGCCGCAGAAGGGTTATCACCATTACGCCGAGTGGTCCGACGACGAGTTGACCGACTATTTCCACCACACCCTGTTTCCCAACGTGACCATGACCGGCACGGCGGACGGCGTGCACTTCTTCCGCACCGAGCCGCACCCGACCGATCCGGAGAAATGCACGTTCGACTATTGGGCTCTTGTGCCGATGATCGAAGGCGAGACCGAGGTGGCGACCATCGTCGGCACCCGTCCGCTGCGCGAGGCCGATTATGAATTCGTCCCCTATGGCAGCGGCACGCCGATCCCGGACATGCTGGACTCGTTCCTGATCCAGGATCTGGGCGTGGCGGTGGGCCAGCAGAACGGTTTCCATTCACGCGGCTACACCGACGCGTTTCTCAGCGGTCAGGAAACCCGGGTGCGGCGCTTCCACGAAGTCCTGAACGACTACATCGAAGGGCGCCGCTAGGGCTCCTGCGGCCGGAGAAAATCATGTCATTTGACGGACCTGCCGAGGACCGGCTGGCGATCGGCGAACTCGTCGCCGCCTATGGCGACGCGGTCACCCGCAACAACGCGGAGGACTGGGCCGCGCTATGGGCCGAGGACTCGTCTTGGGCGATGCCCGACTTTCCCGGCTGGGAGATGATGTCGGGCAAGTCCACCATCGTCTCGACCTGGGTCGAGGCCATGAAGAACTACCCGATGAACATCAACGTCCAGTCCCTGGGCGCGGTGACCGTGACCGGCGACGCCGCCGCCGGGCGGGCCTACACCTCCGAACTGGTAACCGACTCCACCGGCGCCACCTACCGGGTGACCGGGTGCTACGATGACCAGTTCGTGAAGCAGAACGGCCGGTGGCTGTTCAAGAGCCGTGTGTTCAAGGTGCTACACACCAGCTAAGTTACGGCCGCAAGCGACAGAGAGATCGCGTTCCACGGCGCAGGGGACAACGCCGGTAGCCGCCAGAGCCCGGACGCCAGCCGATAGCGTCCATTGGACCACTCTGCTACCCTGAACGGATCGCGGCGCAACCGGCGCCTGCGCAACGGAGGGCGGTCGCTATGGCGATACTCTGGACCATCATCATCGGCTTTATCGTCGGCGTGATCGCCAAATTCATCACCCCGGGAAACAACGAGCCAAAGGGCTTCATCCTCACCACCATACTGGGTATTGCCGGCGCCTTCCTGGCCACCTTTGCGGGGCGGTACATGGGCTGGTACGCGCCCGGCGAAACCGCGGGCTTCCTCGGTGCGCTGGTCGGCGCGGTCATACTCTGCGCCATCTGGGCCGCTGCCGCGCGCAAGAACGCCTGACCGCCACGACCTCGCGACAGGAATCCGCCGCTGATCAGTCCAGTGGCCGGACCATCAGCAGGCACGGATTGCGTTCATCCCACAGCGCCGGAAACACCTCCAGCGGCAGAAATCCGACGGCCTCGTAGAAGCGCCGGGTCAGGGCGTAATGCGGATCGGGATTGTCCGCCGCCAGCGTCTTCACGGTCAGGAACCGCAATCCGCGCCCCACGGCCCACCGGGCCGCCGCATCCGTCAGGGCACGCCCGATGCCCTGCCGGTGGAAACTGCGCCGGACGCCCATCACATAGATCTCGGCTGCTGCCGCCGTCTGCGGCTTCAGCGACAGGAACCCCGCAATGTCGCTGCCGGCGCGGCACGACAGCATCGGCAAAGTGTCGGCGCCCGCCACATAAGCGTCTTTCGCTTCGGGAATGCCGAACCATTCGGGCAAGTCGTCAAGCACTGCCTGGCACAACGCCGCCCGTCCTCCAGAGACTTCAGCCACAGCCGGCACAGCTAGTCCTTCATCACGCAGGCCAGCGCGGTCCGGAACCCGCCGGCGGTGAAGCGCACGATGCTGCTCATGCGGTTTCTCCGTCGAAGCAGCCTCGATTATCCCATGCCACAGGCAAATCCCAAAGTCCGGCAAGGGCATTGCCTCGGGTGACAGACGACACTGAGGGTCAGGCGGCGTCATGATCCCGGATCGCCGTCAGGAATATGTCGGCGAATTCCCGCAGCTTGGCGGCGCCGACGCCGTTGACCTCGGCAAATTCATCGCTGTCGCGGGGCCGGCGCGAGGCCATGTCGGTCAGGGTCTTGTCCGAAAAAATCACATAGGCCGGCACCTGCCGGTCGCGGGCCAGGCGCAGCCGCACTTCCTTCAGCGCGTCGAGCAGGGAGTGATCTTCCTCCGTCATCTCCACAGCGGCCGCCTCGCGCCCCTTCTTTCGAGACACGGGCTTCAGGACTTCCGGCCGGAACTCGAATATCCCCTCGCCGTTCAACAGCGCGCGGCCCCTGGGCGTCATGGACAAGCCGCCGAAACCGCCGATGTCGATCTTCAGGAGCCCGCCCGCCACGAGCTGGCGGACCATCGAGCGCCATTCCTCCTTCTTCACCGCCTCGCCGGTGCCGAAGGCCGGGAGGCGGTGGTGATCGGCCATCATCACCTTTTCGGTCTGGGCGCCGCGCAGCACGTCGATAACATGGGCCGCGCCATAGCGTTCGCCGGTGCTGAGGACGGCGGTCATCGCCTTCCGGGCATCGACCGTCCGATCCTCCAGCGCCACCGGGGATAGGCAGGCGTCGCAATTGCCGCAGGGCTCGGACGCTTCGCCGAAATAGGAAAGCAGGATCTGGCGGCGGCAGGTCGGCGCCTCGCAATAGCCGAGCAGCGCGTCGAGCCGCTGATGCTCGCGGCGCTTGCGCTCGGCGTCCGAGGATTCGTCATCGATGAACATGCGGCGCATGCGAATGTCGCCCAGGCCCACCAGCATATGCGCCTCGGCCGCCTCGCCGTCGCGACCGGCGCGGCCGATTTCCTGGTAATAGGCTTCCAGGCTTCCCGGCAGGTCGGCATGGAACACATAGCGCACGTCCGACTTGTCGATGCCCATCCCGAAGGCGATGGTCGCCACCATGACCATACCCGGCTCGGTCATGAAGGCGTTCTGGTTGGCCTCCCGCTCGTCCTTGTCCATGCCGGCGTGATAGGCGCGGGCGCGCACGCCGTTTTCAGCCAGCAGCCGCGCGGCTTCCTCGGTCTTCTTGCGCGACAGGCAATAGACGATGCCGCTCTTGCCCATATGGCCCTTCACGAAAGCCAGCAGCTGGCGCTTCCACTCGCGCTTGGGCTCGACGGTAAGCCTGATGTTCGGCCGGTCGAAACCAAGCACCTGCGCCTCGACGGCGCCGCCGAACAGTTTCTGGGCGACATCGGCGCGGGTGACCTCATCGGCGGTCGCGGTGAACGCGGCGATCGGGACGCCGGGAAATACGTCGCGCAGCCGCGACAGCATTTCGTATTCCGGCCGGAACGCCGGCCCCCATTGCGAGATACAGTGAGCCTCGTCGATGGCGATCAGGCTGACCGGCAATTTGGCCAGCGCCGCCAGCATGCGCTCGGTCATCAGCCGCTCGGGCGCCATGTAGAGCAGCCGGGTCTGGCCGGAAGCGGCGCGTTTCCACGCCATGACGTTGTCATCCCGGTGGCGTGACGAATTGATGCTCTCGGCCGCCACCCCCGCCAGTTGCAGCGCCGCCACCTGGTCCTGCATCAACGCCACCAGCGGCGAGACCACGATGGTCAGCCCGCCCAGGACGAGCGCCGGCACCTGGAAGCACAGCGACTTGCCAGAGCCCGTCGGCATCACCGTGAGCACATGTTGCCCGGCCAGAATCGCGTCGACCGCCTCCTCCTGTCCGGGCCGGAAGCCGTCAAAGCCGAAAACGTCCTTCAGGACCTGGTATCTGGAATCTGCCGCGTCCGCTCGAATCATCAGGGCCGTTTTAGCCCCAATGCATCGATCGCCGCCACCTCTGTGATATCCAGCGCGCCGCGATCGGCAGCCTCGACGCACTGGGCCAGCTCGGCCCGGTTCTTCACGCCCAGCACCACCGTGTCGACGCCCTTCATGGACAGGGCATAGCGATGGGCGACGATGGCCGGGTCCTCGCCCCATGTCGCGCACAGCGCGCGGAACGGCGCGGCGGCGTTATAGTCGACGATGGTCGCCTCGTCGTCGGGCAGGTCGCGGTCGACCTCGGCGCACAACGATCCGGCGGCGACGGCGCGAATTCCCATGACGCCGGTGCCGTTCTGTCTGGCAGTGTCGATGATGGCGCGGGGTTCGCCCGGCTCATCGTATTGCTTCATGTTGCCCACGGCATCCATCAGATTGGCGACGGCCTGCACCGCCGCCGGCTTCACCGAATGCGTCAGCGCCTGCCGGATCATCATGGGCACGCCGGTACCGGTGATCCCCCAGGCGCCGATCAGGCCGGACGCCTTCAGCTTCTCCATGGCCGGGATGACCGCATCGAGATAGAGGCTCCAGCGGGTCGCAAACCTGTCCTGCCGCTCGGCGAAGCGCGGATAGCTGAAATCGTCGGGACAGATGTTCGAGTGCAGGAAGAAAAGATCCACCTGCTCGCGCTTCATGTGCTGCAGGCTGCGGCGCAGCGATTGCTCGGTCTTGAGGTAGACATCGTGCCCGGCCGGCGATCCCAGCTGGTACTTCGTCGTGGTGCGCACGCCGTCAGGCAGCCGGCCGCCGAAGGCTTCACCCACCACCGTCTCGGCCTCGCCCCGACCATAACCGGGCGCCAGATCGAGCAGCGTGATTCCCGAATCGACCGCCGCCTTCACCGTCGCGACCGCCTCATCGCGGGTCGTCGCGCCCCAGACGTTGCCGATGCCGCCGCCGCCCAGCGTCAGGCTGCTGACCGGCCAGAGGTTTCCCAGATGTCTCGTTTCCATGATGTGCTCCCGTTCCGGGCGCCAGCTTGGACGCTCCGCCGGCGCCTGCCAACCAGAACTCATGTCTTGCGCAATACCGCGCTATGATAAGCGGCGGCGGCGGCGCGCCATCGTGGACGCTGGCCACGCCGCAGCGCAACGTGCGACAAACGCCGCATTGCGACGAATCGGGCACCGTTCAGGGGGCGGGGATGCCGGAGAAGGTATTGATGCTTGGCGTGGACGGGGCCAACCCCGATCTGCTCCTGCGCTGGAGCGACGCGGGCCTGCTGCCCACCATCCAGTCACTGCGGCAACGCGGCACCACCTGCCCGCTGGAGGGCCCGCCCGGCTGTGGCGACGACGGCACATGGGCGACAGCCTATACGGGCGTCTCGCCGGCAACCCACGGGCGCTATTTCTTCCGGCGAATGCGGGCCGGGAACTATGAATTGCCCGATTTCGGCGATGGCGATCTGCGGCACGAGCCGTTCTGGATCAGCCTGGGAGAGGCCGGCAAGAGAGTGGCAATCATCGACGTGCCCAAGAGTCCGCTGCCCAGGGCGCTCAACGGCATCTATCTGGGCGACTGGCTGGTTCACGGCAGGTGTCGCAGCGCGTCGGTGAGCGTTCCCGAAGGGTTTGCGCAAGCGACCGTCGCGGGTTTCGGCCCCGCGCCGGAAAGTCTGTGCGGTTTTACCCAGCCGTCGCTCGATGCCGATGGCTACCTGGCCATGCAGGACCGGCTCGACATTGCCGTGAGGATGAAACGGGACCTCTGCCTGTCGGTACTCGACCGGGAACCCTGGGATCTGTTCCTCGCCGTGTTCAAGGAGAGCCACTGCGCGGGACATCACGGCTGGCACCTACATGACGCGAACCATCCGCTCCATGATCCAGACATCGCAGCGCGGACAGGCGATCCGCTGTTGCGCAGCTACCGCGCGATCGACGACGCGCTGCGCGCGGTGATCGACCGGGCCGGACCGGAGACCACGGTGCTGGTCTTTTCTGTGTTGGGCATGGGGCCCAATTATGGACTGGCGAAGCTGCTGTCGGAGATACTCGAGCGGCTTGATCCAACGCCCAGACCAGCGTCAAAGCGCTTTCGCGGCATGCTCAAACCGTTTGCCAGGGCGCTCTACCGGATGACCGGAGGCCCCGCCCGATCGATTGTCGTTCGCACCGCCCGCGGTGTGGGTGCGCACTACCGGGCCAGTCAACGGTGCTTCGCCATCGAGCCCAGCGAACACGTCAGCGGCATCCGGCTGAACCTGGCCGGCCGCGACCCGCACGGTCTCCTGCGGCCCCACGAAGTGGAGGATTATTGCCGCCAGCTGGTCAGCGGCCTGCGCGATCTCGTCGATCCGGAATCGGGTGAACGGGTGATCCAGGACGTGGTGCCCATTGGCGATATTCATCAGGGCCCGCATCTGGACGATCTGCCTGACCTGGTCGTGTTCTGGAATCTGTCGCGGCCCGTTTCGGCGGCGGTGTCCGCCAGGGTTGGAGAGGTCAGGAAGCAGGGCGCGCCGCCAAGGACAGGAGCGCATGTTGCGGGCGGCATCCTGTTTGCCGCCGGGCCCCGCATCGCCGCGGCCGGACTATCGGAACCGCGTCCGTTGGTGGATCTGGCAGCGACGGCCGGCGCGCTGCTGGGCGTGGTGTTGCCGGGCTGCGAAGGCAATCCATTGCCGCTCGCTCCAGCGGATAATGCGGCGCCGGCGGGGCAAAAATTGGACTAAACCCTGTACGGTTTACGGCATCACTCGTAAACTGGCGGTCAACAAGCTGGTCTAACGTTCGATGATACCTTTCCTTTTGTTGTGCCGATGTCTGTCGGTCGACGATTCCGCCAACGCCGTTGCCGAGTTGCGCGCCTCATTGCCCCGCCTGGACGACGCGGCCGGGTGGGCCGGCCTGGTCCAGACGGCGGACGCCGATATGCTCGCGCCGGCCCTCCGGCTCGCACTGGCCCGCAAGGGGCTGGACGATGCCATGCCCGCTCAGGTTCGGGCGCAATTGCACCGCCGCTACACCATGAATGCCCTGCTCAACGAACGCATTCGCGAGGATGCACTGCACGTGACGGCGTTGTGCGAAAGGCTGGGGATCGCCCCTGTGGTCCTCAAGGGCGGCGCCTACCTGTTCGAAGCCCCGCCCGAGATGCTGGGTGGCCGATCCATGCGCGACCTGGACTTCCTGCTCCCAGCAGACCAGGTGGATACAGTGGTCGACGCCATGCTGGACCAGGGATACATGGTCAAGGACGAGGCGGACGACGACACGACCTACACCCACCCGGCGCTGCAACGTCCCGGCGGCGTGGTGGCGGTGGAATTGCACCACCGCGTCGGGCAGCAGCGCTCGCTGCTGTCGGCCGACATGGCCTGGCGTGACATCCGGACGCTGCAAACGGAACCGCGGCTACGCGTGCTGTCGCCTACGCACCGGGTCTGGCACAATATCTTCCACTCTCAGGTTCAGGATCAGGGCCACAGTACGGGCCTGATCTGGCTGCGCCAACTCGCGGACCTGGTCGACATCTGCCGCCGGCACGGCGAGAGCATCGATTGGGCCGCCCTGGACCAGATGATGACAGATGCGGGCATGGACGGTGTCATGCGCGCCAGACTGTTGCAGGCCGAGCGCCTTCTCGGACTGCCGTGGCCGCTGCGCGCGCCTCCTGGTCCCGCCGCGCGGTTGCGGTTGCACCGCGCCAGCCTGCTGCTGAAGGCTCCAAGAACCATGGCCGTCACGCGGATGTGGGCAGCGTTGATGGCGCCGTTCAAATTGCACCGCATGGACCTGCTGTACCATTGCGGCACCGGCCATCCGGTGAAGCTGGCGAAGGCTCGACTGCGCCATATCCGCCAGGTTGCCCGCAAATATCGCGGCAACCTTCTGGGCCGCCTCTGGCAACGGCGGCAATACGACGTTTAGGGGGACTACTTGACCACAATCGCAACCGACTATGATGCGGCTTCAGCCGCATTCGAGACAGCCTTCGCCAAGGGCGGCACGACCGCTTTCTACCGCATCGCCGGCCAACCTGTCCGCGTGCGCGTCGCCGGGCCCATGCTGGCGGAAGAGATCGACCTGCCCCTGCGTCATCTACGCATGCCGCCGTGCGATTCGCCGGCGCTGACCGCCGACATGTGGAATGCCGAGGAATGCGGCGTGCCGGCCGTAATGGGCGACCGCGGCCGGCTGGACTCGCCCTACGGCAATTTCTTCATGTCCGACGACAGGCGCTATCTGGGGATGCAGCGGGCGACCGGGGCTTACTGGCAGGACTGCGCCGCCGGCCGGATCGTCGGCTGCGCCGAGGGCCTGGCCCGGCGGTCGCTCGACGAGCGCGCCCGCCCTTTCCATCGGCTGCTCGCGGCCTGGATGTGGGATCTGGGGGTCCAGTTCGTGCATGCCGGCCTTGTCGCCCGCGAGGATGCGGTCAGCGGCGGCATGAAAGGCGTGCTGTTCGTCGGCAAAAGCGGCAGCGGCAAGACGACCTCGTCGATTGCCTGTTTCCGAGGCGGTCTGACCTATCTTGGCGACGACTTCATCGGCCTCGAGCAGACCGCCGACGGTTTCGCCGGTCATGGCCTCTTCGGTTCCTGCCTCGTCAATGTCGAGCATCTCAAGCGCTTTCCCGACCTGAACGCAGTCTCTCTGGCGCCGCGCAACGACTATGAGGACAAGGCCGTGGTCTACATGGCGCCCATCGACGACATGCGCCTCGCCGCCAGCGTGCCCATCGCCGCCATCGTCATGCCCAGGATCGTCGACCGTCCGGACACCATCTACCGGCGCGCCACCAAGGGTCAGGCGCTTTTGACCATGGCGCCAAGTTCGGTCATGTCGTTGCCCATCATGGTGCATGGCGCCATGGACCGCCTCGCGGGGCTGGTCGACGCAGTGCCTGCCTACTGGCTGGAGCTGGGCCGCGACGTCAACGACATCCCCCACGCGGTAAACGCCCTGTTCGATGAACTCGACGCCAATGCGGAAAGCGCCGGGAAATGAGCCCTCCTCCCAAGCTGTTCTTCTGGTCCGAACTCTACTGGCCCACCGTCGGCGGCATCGAAACATTCTGTGCCGCGATGCTGCCCCGGCTGGCCGAGCGGGGCTACGACATCCGTGTGCTGACGTCGAACATGGAAGGCGAGGAACCGGGCCTGGAAATCATCAACGGCATCCCTGTCCACCGGCTGCCCGTGCGCGCCGCGATCGACTCCGGCGATCCGGCGATGTTGCTGGACACAATCGGGCAGGTCCGGCGGCTGAAGCAGGAAATCGGCCCCTGCGTGATGCACCTCAATTTCTGCGGGCCAATGGCATTCTTTCATATGAGGACAGCCAAGGTGCAGCCGTCGCCGATGGTCACCACCTTCCACGGCACCCTCGACGAGGTCCGGCGCGATGGATCGCTGATGCAAGGCATATTCGCCGGGTCGGACTGGCTGATCGCCAATTCGCATGTCGTCAAGGCGGACATTAACCAGGCCGTGCCGGACGCGACCGCGCGGACCTCGGTCATCTATTGCGGTGTCGAGCCCTCGGCCACGGTGCGTCCGCCGGACCTGTCCGGGCCGCCGCGACTGCTGTATGTCGGGCGCCTGATCCACAACAAGGGCGTCGACCTGGCGCTGCAGGCATTCGTTGCCGTTCTCGGCCGATACCCGGATGCGCGTCTTGTAATTGCCGGCGATGGCGACCAGCGGGCGGCGCTGGAGGCGCTGGCAGCGTCGCTCGGCATCGCCGGATCCGTCGACTTCGTAGGCTGGATCCGGCCCGGCGACGTCGGACAATTGATGGCCGAATCCACCATGGTGATCATGCCATCCCGCTGGCGCGAACCCTTCGGTCTCGTCGCCGTCGAGGCTGCGCTTCAGGGACGGACGGTCATCGGCACCGAGGATGGCGGCCTGACCGAGATCATCGTCGATGGCGTCACCGGGCGCCTGGTGCCGCGCAACAGCGCGGACGGTCTGGCCGAGGCGACGATTGGGCTGCTCTCCGATCGCGCCAGCCTCGCCGCCATGGGACGGAAGGCCCGCGAACGGGCGCTGCGCCTGTTCAGCCTGGAGGCGTCCACCGATAGCCATGACGCGTTATATCGCCGCATGGCAGCATCGGCGTAGCGATCAGCCACGGGCCCCAATTTGCTTTGCGGGCACGCCGTGCTAATAAGCCAATGGAAATAGAGGGGTCGACCATGGGCAATACCACCAGATTCAAACTCAACGAGCCGGATGTAACCGCCAAGGTCATGGATGGCGAGGCTGTCATCATTCATCTGGGCACAGGCGTCTATTACAGCATGGACGGCGTCGGCTGCCTGGTCTGGGACGGCATTGCCAGCGGTCACGAGATCGGCGCGGTCATCGACGCCGTTGCCGCGCAATATGCCCTGGACCGGAACACGGCCGAGGCCGATATTGCCCGGCTTGTCGGGGAACTCGTCGCCGCGGAACTGATCGTTCCGGCCGACGGTCCTTCGCCGTCTGGCAGCGCCCTGCCCGGCGAGGCACCTGCCACCTATCAGAGTCCCGCGCTGATGCGCTACGACGACATGGCCGAGTTGCTAGCCCTGGATCCGCCTCTGCCCGCCGCCCCACGCTGATATGCCGTCGGCCGAGTCGATCAGTTGCGTGGTGCCGATCTACAATGGCGGCCTTTACCTCGAGGAAGCGGTCGCCAGTATCGAGGCGCAAAGTTGGGGGCCGGTAGAAATCATCGTCGTCGATGATGGCTCGACCGACGACACGCCGCGCATGATCGCCGGTCTCGGCACGCGGATACGCGCTTTTCGCAAGGAAAACGGCGGTTCCGCGTCGGCCCGTAATCTCGGCATGGCGCACGCCTCGGGATCATTTTTCGCCTTCCTGGACGCCGACGACGAGTGGAAGCCGGAAAAGCTTGCCGTGCAGATGGCGCGCTTCGAGCACCGCCCCGAACTCGACCTCAGTCTCTGCGGTACCGAGCACTGGTGGATCCCCGAGCTGCAACATGAGGCGGAAACCCACTCGTCTTTGCTCAATGACAGGCAGACCGGCGCATTTCCCACCGTCCTCGCGCGGCGTAGCCTGTTCGAGCGCACAGGGCCGCTCGACGACACCCTCAGGCATCTCGACCTGGTGGAATGGATGCTCCGGGTCAAGGATGTGGGCGGCGTGGTCGAGACCATTCCCGACACTCTGGTGCGCCGGCGCATCCACCACACCAACGCCAGCCGCCAGCGAGGCGACCAGGAGATTCAGGACCGAATGGTGATCGCCCGCAAGAGGATGCAGCGCCGGCGGCCGGATGGTCGCGGCTAGGCCGAGATGAGGCGACCGCCATCGAATGCGGCGCTCGCGGCCGCCATCCTGCCGGACTGGCAGGACGTCCAGCTGTTGCGCGCGTGCCTGCTGCAGAAGGAGCCCGCGACACGGGCTTGGGCCGCATGGTGCGGTGCCGTCGGAAACCCCAAACGCGAGCTGGAAACCGAAACGCGGGGCCTGAAGGGCATCCTGCCGTTGCTCGACGCGTCCACGCGGGCCCACGCCCTGCCCGGACCGGATGGCATGGGCATCTATCTGAAGGCATCGACGCTGCGCGAGGACCTGCGCACGCGGATCATCCACCGTATCCTGCTCGGTACGCTCGAAGCGCTCGAGGCCGATGGCATCCCCTATGTCCTGCTGGGCGGAATCGTCGCCGCCCATACGGTCTATCCGGTACCGAGCCACCGCCATTGTCACGCCATCGACCTGCTGGCGCCGGACAGCGCGGCAGGCACACTGGCCCGGGCCGGCTTTACGCCGCTCACCGGTTCGCCCGGCGCGTTCCAGCACGCCGAGATGCTGATGCTCAATCTGCGGCAGGACATCGCATTTCATCCTCACCACCAGCTGCCGGACGGCGGCATCGCGGCGCGCGCCCAGCCAGTCGACCTGGGAGACCGGGCCGCGCCCGGCGCCGGCGCCACCGACCGCCTGATCATGGCGCTGTCGCGCGCCGCATCCACGCCAGACCGCGGCAACCTTCGCTGGGCCTGCGACGTCTGGCTGACCGCGCCGGACGTGGACTGGCGGCTTTTCGTGGACGAAACCGTCCGGCGCCGTCTGTCGTTGCCTTTCGCCGTGCTATGCCGGGGGCTGGCCGAGGCACTCGATGCCGCCATTCCCGCCGGCGTGATCGCGCGGCTGGAAGACGAGGCGGCCCGCGCCCGGCCCATTGACCGCGAAGCGGCCCTCGCGGGCGCTCTTACCGGATTGTCGGCGGCCCGCCGCGCACTTTCGGCGCCCGGGGCAGGATTGCCTGAGCGGCTGGAGATCGCGCGCTTCCTTGCCCTGCCCTCGCCGCAGTGCCTCGGCTGGACCTACGGTCCGGCGGGGACCGTCGCCCGCACGCTGCAACGCCTTCACCGTCCTGTCGCCTACGTGGTGGAGCGGACGCGTCAGCGGTTGGCGGGTTAGTTGCGCGCCTGGCCCGATGATGCAATGGTTCTGCGCGCTTAGGGGGAACAGCACATGTCCACAGCAGCCATCGCGGCCGCGCCGACCAACACAACCGGCAAGATCGTCGTCGCCAGCTTCATCGGCACGGCCATCGAATTCTATGATTTCTATGTCTATGCGACTGCCACGGCGCTGGTATTCGGACTGCTGTTTTTCCCCCAGGAATCGGCGAGCGCCTCCCAGCTCGTGGCTTTCGCCACCTTCAGCATAGCGTTCATCGCCCGGCCGCTGGGCTCGGCGCTGTTCGGACATTTCGGCGACCGTATCGGGCGCAAATCCATGCTGGTCGCATCGCTGATGATCATGGGCGTCTCGACGACCCTGGTGGGCCTGCTGCCAACCTACGAATCCATCGGACTGGTTGCGCCGGTGGTGCTCTGCATCCTGCGCTTTGGCCAGGGCATCGGTCTTGGCGGCGAATGGGGCGGCGCGGCGCTGCTCGCCGTGGAGAACGCGCCGCCGGAAAAGCGCGCCTGGTTCGGCATGTTCCCACAGCTCGGCGCGCCGGTCGGTTTCATCGCCGCCAATGGCCTGTTCCTGGTGCTCGCGGCGACGCTGGACGACGACCAGTTCCGCAGCTGGGGCTGGCGCATTCCATTCCTGGCCAGTGCGGCCCTGCTCGTGGTGGGCCTCTATGTCCGGCTCAAGCTGGTCGAGAGCCCGGTGTTCCAGGACGCCATGGCGCGGGACCTGAAGCAGCGCGTGCCGCTGGGCACGCTGTTGCGGCAGCACTGGAAGGACACCATCCTTGGTACGCTGGCGATGGTGGCATGCTTTGCGGTGTTCTACCTGTCGACCGTCTTTACGCTGGGCTTCGGCACCACCCGGCTGGGCTACAGCCGCGAGGAATTCCTCACCATGCTGCTGGTCGCGATCTCCTTCATGGCGCTGGGCATCGTGATCTCGGCATGGCTCAGCGACAGATGGGGCCGCAAGCCCGTATTGCTCGGGGGCCTGATGCTGACCGGACTGATGGGGTTCCTGCTCGAGCCCATGCTGGCCGTGGGCCAGCCGTTCGAGGTCACCGCCTTCCTGTCCATCGCCCTGTTGTGCATGGGCCTGATCTTCGGGCCCATGGGCGCCGTGCTGTCCGAGCTGTTCCCCACCCATGTGCGCTACACCGGCGCGTCGGTGACGTATAATATGGGCGGCATCCTGGGCGCTTCCTTCGCCCCGCTGATCGCCCTGCAGCTGGCCGCGGTCGGCGGCTTGCATTATGTGGGATATTATCTGACGGCGACGGCGGCGCTGAGCTTTGTCGCCGTCGTGCTGATGCGCGAGACGAGGCATGAAGCGCTGGGGTGACCACAAGTTTGCCGTGGTGATCAATATTGGTTATATGTAATACGGCATATCAAGGAGTGATGTGATGACCCGTACCACAACAATGACAGTCCGTTTGGGCGGGGCACTCAGCGACTTCGTAGCCCGCAACGTGGGTGAAGACGGTGTTTACGAAAATGTCAGCGAATATATTCGTGATCTGATCCGCCGCGACAAGGAGCGGGTGGAACAGGAAGCATTCGACCGGCTTAAGGCCGAACTCAAGCACGCGTTCTCGGCGCCAGAGTCTTCATTCGAGCCCCTGACTGCGGCGGACGTGATCGCTCGGAACCGGACTTGATAGAATGGCCGCCGTCCGCATTCAGCAGGCGGCGTCTCACCGGTTGGACGACATCTATCGCTACACGCGGGATCGCTGGGGCACTGACCACGCGGACCGGTACATCACCGGATTATTCGGAGCATTTGAACGAATCGACAGACACGGTGTGGCGTCAAGGCCCATCCCTGCGGAGTTTGGCGTAGAGGGCTACTTCTTCCGCTACGAGCGGCACTTCGTTTACTGGCGACGGCTGTCGAGCGGGAAAATCGGAATAGTGACGATCTTGCATGAGCGGATGCACCAAATGGACCGCTTCCGCGAAGACTTCGGATTATCAAGCGAAGGGCGGTAACCGTCGGCCGTCGTCTGCCAATGCGCTGCTTGTCAGCCGCTCTTGAGTGCCGATTCGAGCAGCATCAGTCTGTCATTGCCCTAAAACATTCGGTCGCCGAGGAAAAATGTCGGCACGCCGAAAGCGCCCCGGCCGTGCGCTTCGTCGAGCAGGGCTTCATGCGAAGCGGCCGTCGCTGGATCGGCCAACGACTGCAGGAACCGGTCTGCGTCGAGTCCGAGCGTGTCGGGAATTGATGCGATGGCGGCATCGTCGATCACCATGCCATCGACGAAAACCATTCGGTGCAGGAGCCGGCAACAAGCCACCAGCGCGTCCAGCCGACCGGCCGCCAGGCAGGCGAGCGCCATCAGCGCAGGGTCCGTGCGAAATGCCTTCGGTTCCTGGAACGGCACGCCGTAGTGCTCGGCCCAGGCGCGCGCATCGGCTTCCCAGACCCAGATAGAAGTCGACAGTGACGGACATGCGATTCTTCCTCCTGGCGGCAACCAACCCATAGTGCCGCTCGCGCCCGCGCGCTACCTTTCGGTTGGGGAAGGAATTGCCGAAAAGGGGAGATCGTCATGACCAACATCACACTCGCGCAAGCCAACATCATCATCGAGGCCGCGCTCGCCAAGGGCCACGAACTGAATCTACGCCCGCTGGGAGTCGCCGTGCTCGATTCCGGCGGCAAGCTGATCGCCTTCCAGCTCGAGGACAACACCTCGACCCTGCGGCCGCAGATCGCCATCGGCAAGGCGTCGGGCGCGCTGGCGCTGGGCATCTCGTCGCGCAAGATCGAGGAGCTGTCGCAGATCCGGCCCGGCTTCGTATCATCGCTCGACCGGGCATCCCGGGACGGCGTGATCGCGGCGGCAGGCGGCGTCATCGTCGTCGGCGAGGACGGCACGCCCATGGGCGCCGTCGGCATCACCGGCGATACATCGGACGCCGACGAAGCCTGCGCCCTGGCCGGAATCGCGGCGGCTGGACTGAAGCCCCAGGGTTGACGGGACCGCGCCTTATCCGGGCGGTGCGCCGGTAGATTTCTCGGTTTGACGGCCCACGCTCAGCGCGAACAGCGCCAGGACCCCAAGGGCGAAGACCGAACTCAGGAACATGAAGACGAACGAGATCCGATAACCGCCGAAGGCGCGCAGCGACCCAAGAATCGCGGCGCCGGCGGATGTGCCCAGATTCACGACCGCCATATAGATCGCGAACTGGGTCGCCGCGACGTGCTTCTCGCAAAGCCGCATGGCGGTCGCATAGAGCGCGATAGACATCACCACATAGAGGACGCCGTAGACCGCCATGTAGGCCGTGATGACCGCCTCGGCCGTCCAGTACGGCCGCAGGGCCGCCATCGCCAGATGCGTGGCTGCGGTCAGCGCCAGCGCCAGGGCAAGGATTCGCTTCGTGCCGAACCTGTCGATCAGCGGTCCACCGATCGTCATGCCGAAGAGTCCCGCCGCCAGGCCGGCCCACATGGCAAGGTTGGTGAAGTCGCCTTGCGTCCACGAGAGTTCCTGCACCGCCAGGACAGGCAGCGCCGCCGTATCCAGCCCATAGACCACCAGCGCTGAAAACGTCAGCAGGATAAACAGCAGGCTGGCGCGCGGCACGATGGCACGCCAGAGATCCACGCCGATGCTGTACCAGCTGTCCAGCTGCAGCGCGCGGGCCGTCGGCGATGTCTCGCCGGCCGACCAGGGCAGCAGGCGTTCACCGGGACGCTCCCGCAACAGCAGTGGCACCAGCAGGACCAGGCACATGAGCAGGCTGATCGAGAGGACGGCCAGGTCGAACCCCCAGCCTGCCATCAACGCACCGCTGAGACCGGCGCTCGCGGAGATGCCGATGATCTTGCTGCCCCACATGATGCCGTTGGCTTTTGCCTGGTCGCCCTCGGGCAGGACATCGATGGCCATGCCGTCGATCGCCACATCCTGAAACGAGGCGCTGAAATTGATGGCGAAGCCGAGAGCCGTCAGCGCGCCGAGTCCGCTGGCAGGATCGGGTATGGCCAGGAGCATCAGCAGGGCGCCGATCAACCCGCACTGGGCCGCCACGATCCAAGGCCGGCGCCGCCCCATGGGAAGAAATGTCCACCGCTCGATGACCGGCCCATTGATCAGCTTGAGGCTCCAGGGCAACAGGATGATGGCGATGTACTGGCCAATGTCCCCGGCCGGAACACCCTGAGCCGCCAGCCACGCGGGCACGGTGACATACAGCAAACCCTCGGGAAGCCCCTGCCCCAGATAGAGCGCGCCGAGCGCCCCAAGACGAACAGCGCGGTTTTCGGTCAGTGCAGCCGGGATTGACGTTACTCCCTCTTGTTGACGTCCGTTGCGCCGGACACCGACCGGGAGTCTAGGCGCTCGGCGCGACGGTGTCTGCGGTTACACCCCATCCGGCGCCGGGGACGACTGGAATTATCGGACAGCGAGGCACGCGCCGGACGATCTGCGCAAATGACTCAGCCGGTGGAAAGGCCGGACGCCAATGCGCGTTCGATGTCATGAAATCGCGGCCCACGCGCTCCCCGCGTCAACGTGGTGACCATCATGGCGTACAATTCCTCGACGCTGCTGCCGGACACCAGCTTGCCCGCCATGTGCAGGACGATGACCCCGTGGATTCCCGCCCAGAACATCTGGGACAGCTTCTCCGGGTCTCCTTCGAGGATGCCCTCCCGCACCAGGATTTCGGTTGGCTGCATCATGAACCGCCGACAGCGTTCGACCTGCCGGACCACCGCCGGATAGGCGGCCTCATCCGGCTGAGACAGCTCGAACATGATCTTGTAGGCGTCCGGCTCCGAGACGGCGAAGTTCAGATAGGCACGGGCGAGGACGTCCGCCCGCCGGGGATCGTCCGGGGCAGTCGCCGCCGCCACCTCGCACGCATCGGCCAGGCGTTCGAAGGCCGCGGCCCGTACGGCCGCGAAGATTTCTTCCTTGTCCTTGAAATAATTGTAGGGCGTCATCGGGCTGCAGCCGGCTTCCGCCGCCAGCGCCCGGATGGTGACGCCTTCATAACCCAGGGCGGCAAAGCGCCGCGTCGCCACGGCGCAGAGTTTGTCTCTGAACTCCTGGACCTCCTCGGCCGTCCGCGCCCTTGGCATTCACTTCTGCTCCGCTCGATGTTGTGTTCAAGGTACTACGCTGGACAGCTATGTCCGGCAATACCGGGCGGGGAATGCCATGGGTCAAGACGTTGCCGGCGGGCCCCGCGCCATGTTTCACCATGGAGCGGGGCCCGCCCGACAAGACCGCTCAAATCAGATCAGGGTACGACCGATGCCGGAATCCAGCTGCCGTGAAAGCCGCTCGGGATCCGCGGCAACTCGACAGTCGCCACCGGCGTATCGTCCATCGATGCCGCATCCATGATCACCAGCTGGCTCCTGTCCGTGTCCGCGTCATGGACATAGGTCATCAGGAATCCGTCGTCTTCGCTCTTCGGATTGGCCGACGGGGCGAAGACCGGTTCACCGCCATGGCGGCCGGCGCCGAAATCGATGTCCGAATAAGTGCCGGCGTCGCGGTCGTATTTGCGGATTCCGCCGGACGTTTTCGCAGGGTCGCCCGCCAGGCCTGCCTGCGACATCCGCATCATGTATCCGTAACGGTGCTTGAGGCCGACGACATTGTCGGCAACCCGGGGAAACTCGGCAGGACGGTCGTCCACCTGTTCCTCCCGTACGGTTCCGGTGCGGGTGTCGATCGTCCAGCGCCACAGCACGGGATCGGGAAAATCCATGCTCGAGTTGCGCCAGATATAGTCGAACCGCGCCACGTCGAGGACGATCTTGTCGCCATCCTCATAGGCATTCATCGGGTGGAAGACGTAGCACGGATTGATGTCGTACCAGACCACATCGGTGTTCGTGCCATTGCGCGGCATGACGCCAAGACGCGCCGGATAATTGTCATCCCACCTGATCGGCATTTCACCGCTCATCGCTGCCTGGAGGTTGAACACAGCCGGCAGGTCCATGAAGATGACGTGGTTTCTCGTGATGTTGAAGTCGTGCATCATCGTCGGCCCACCCACGGCGATGTTCTCGGTCTGCACGAGCTTTCCATCGGCCGATACCCGCAAATAGCGCAGATACGGCGGCATCGCCGAGTAACCAAAGGCGATCAATTCGCCGGTTATCGGGCAAATCTTCGGATGCGCCGTGAACGACCCCTTGAGAGCGCTGTCGAAATCGGTCGGACCGACCGTTTCCAGGTCACCATCCAAGGCATAGGGAAAATGGCCTTCCTCGAGCGCCAGGATCTTTCCTGCATGACCGACCACATGGGTATTGGCCTTCGATGCGGTCATGTCCATGGCCACGGCCGGATCGAAGATATTCAGCGTCGGGTTGCTGATGAACGGGGTCTGCACATAGCGGTTGCGGTACCACTGCGCCTTGCCGTCGCGCAGCCGGACACCGTGCATCATGCCGTCCCCGAGGAACGGGTGGTCGCTTTTCCCGGTGAGCGGGTTGGCGCCTGCACGCACATAGCGGCCATCGAGCTCGGCAGGAATGGTTCCCGTCACCTTCAGGTTGGTAAGGGTGAGTTCTTCGGTGACCGGCCGGCCATTGCCCCGCAGGTGGGCGGGGGTGGTCTCTTCGAGAACGGCTGACATGACATGATCTCCCTGTTTGCGGTTGCACCCCATTGTCGGGGAGGCAGGGCGAGACTTCAATATCATTTTTTACGACGTAAATTATATGGCGGCGCCATCACGCCCACGCATCCTCGCCCGGATCCGGCCCCGAGCATAATTCTGGCGCGCCGTTCCCCTGACGTATCTCTCCAATACTGCTCCGTGGGAGGAACCCAGGAGTCCCCTTGCAACACCGGGGCTCCCGAGGCTCCTTTCCGTCCGTAGCGGGGCCTCGACCTGACCGGGAGTTGCCCTTGCGTGCACCGTTGAATGACTGTGGCGTGCAGGCGGTCACGAGGGAGCCAAATGGGCTCGTCGCCGTGGGGCCGGAGATATGGGGCGGGGTGCGCGAAAACACGGCCTTGGTTTCGTATCCGACCAACGCCACAATCAAACGCTACCCATTGATTCGGACAAGGTCGTTCGGCCGGGCGCTGCTCGCCCTGCGGTCTAATTGGAGGAGCCTACATGTACAAAAGAATATTGGTGCCGGTAGATGGCAGCGACGCGTCCAATCTGGGCTTACGCGAAGCCATGAAGCTGTCCGGCCAAGATACGAGGCTTCGGCTGCTGCATGCCGTCGAGGGCTTCTTGCCGGTTGGCGGCGTTGCGGTCGAAGGATACTACGCAGGCAACATTCTCGAGACGTTCCGCAAGGAGGGCGAGGAAATCCTCCGCAAGGCCAAGGCCTTGTTGAACGAGCACGGCTTGACCGTCGAAACCGAGATGGTGGAAAATCTTGGCGGCGGTACGGCAAAGATCATAGTCAATGACGCCGAGACCTGGGGCGCCGACCTGATCGTGCTGGGCACCCATGGCCGCCGCGGTTTGAAGCGGTTGGTGATGGGCAGCGACGCCGAGGAGGTGGTCCGCCTGGCGCCCGTGCCCGTCCTGCTGGTCAGGGTGCCGGCAGCCGAAGGATAGCCGCGTCGAAGCCACCCGGAATGCGTCTCCTGG
>NZ_JBBYXK010000001.1:1095000-1234327 GCF_039655875.1 Emcibacter sp. SYSU 3D8
CCTTTTGCCTACCGGATCGGCCTGCTCGGCGAGTTGCTCTCGATCGCCCTGTTCATCGTCGGCGCGACACTGGCTTTTTGCGCCCTTGCCGCCGGACTGGTAGGCATCGTCCGGGCCCTGATGCCGTCGGCCCGGGTCAGGGGCGGCCTGAACTCGGCCGTGGCCGTCCTGATCGGCGGCGCCTCCCTGGCCGCCATTCTGCACTGGATGGTGCTGCCCGGCTGGGACGCGCCCCGCATCCACGACGTCACCACATCGCCGAAGGACCCGCCTGAATTCGACGTGGCGCGCGTCGCCCATTATGCCGGCCGCGATTACCTCACCTACCGTGCCTACGACGCGCAGATGCAAGGTAAGGTATCCACAGCCTATCCGGAGATCCGCACCCTGGTGTTCGACAAGTCGCTGCGCCAGGTGTTCGTGGCCGCCGAGGCGGCCGCGAAGGATCTGCAATGGACCGTGTTCGCCGCCGATCCCACCAAAGGGCGCATCGAGGCCGGCGACTGGTCGACGATTTTTGGCTTCGTCGACGATATCGTCATCAGGATACGCCTCAATGCCGCCGGCTATACCGTCCTCGACATCAGGTCGGCATCGCGCACCGGGGCCGTCGATATGGGCCGCAATGCCCGGCGCATCCAGGCGTTCACCGAGGCGCTCGATCGGCATCTGCCGCAATATTCCACCACCAGAACCCCCTAGAACGAGGTACCGATGAAGACGAAGGCCGCCGTGGCATGGCAAGCCGGCAAACCGCTGAGCATCGAGACCGTGGACCTGGACGGGCCGCGCGCCGGCGAGGTGCTGGTGGAGATGAAGGCGACAGGCATCTGCCACACCGACGCGTTCACCCTGTCCGGCGCCGACCCCGAGGGGCTGTTTCCCGCCATTCTCGGCCATGAGGGCGCCGGCGTGGTGGTCGATGTAGGTCCGGGCGTGACATCGCTGAGGAAGGGCGACCATGTCATTCCGCTATACACGCCCGAGTGTCGGCAGTGCGAGTACTGCACGTCGGGCAAGACCAATCTTTGCCAGTCGATCCGCGAGACACAGGGCCGCGGCGTGATGCCCGACGGCACCAGTCGTTTTTCACTGGGCAGGGACAGGATCATCCACCACTACATGGGCACGTCCACCTTCGCCAATCATACGGTGCTGCCCGAGATCGCCCTGGCCAAGGTCCGCGAGGACGCGCCGTTCGACAAGATCTGCTACATCGGATGCGGCGTCACCACCGGCATCGGCGCGGTGATCAACACGGCGAAGGTCGAGCCGGGATCGAACGTGGTGGTGTTCGGGCTGGGCGGCATCGGCCTCAACGTCATCCAGGGTTGCCGCATGGTGGGCGCCAACAGGATCATCGGCGTCGATCTGAATCCGGCGCGCAAGGCCATCGGCGAGCGGTTCGGCATGACCCACTTCGTCAACCCCAGCGAGGTCGAGGGCGACCTGGTGCCCTACCTGGTCAGCCTGACCAAGGGCGGCGCCGATTACAGCTTCGAGTGCATCGGCAACGTCAACGTCATGCGCCAGGCCCTGGAATGCTGTCACAAGGGCTGGGGCGAGAGCATCATCATCGGCGTCGCCGGCGCCGGGCAGGAGATCAGCACCCGGCCGTTCCAGCTGGTGACCGGCCGAGTCTGGCGCGGCAGCGCCTTCGGCGGCGCCAAGGGCCGCACCGATGTGCCCAGGATCGTCGACTGGTACATGGACGGCAAGATCAACATCGACGACCTGATCACCCATACCCTGCCCTTCGAGCAGATCAACGAGGGTTTCGACCTGATGCATCGCGGCGAATCGATCCGCGGCGTGCTGACCTACAGCTGAGGAGACTGACATGAAGATCGCCATTATGGGTTCGGGCGGCGTCGGCGGCTATTTCGGCGCCAAGATGGCGCTGGCCGGCCACGACGTTACCTTCATCGCCCGCGGCGCCCATCTGGACGCCATCAGGAAGAACGGGCTGCTGGTAAAGACCGACACCGCCGAGATGCGGGTCGACCCCGCCCGGGCGACCGACGATCCGGCCACCATCGGACCGGTCGATGTGGTCCTGTTCACCACCAAGCTCTACGACACCTCCGAGGCTGCCGCGCAGCTCAAGCCTGTGATGGGGCCGGACACCTATATCGTCACCATCCAGAACGGGGTCAGCGGCGCCGACCTGATCGGCGAGGTGCTGGGACACGGCAAGGTGCTGCCCGGTTCCACCTACATCATCTCGCATCTGGAGGCGCCCGGCGTGATCCGCCACATGGGCCAGTTCCAGCGCATCGTGTTCGGCGAGGTGGACGGCAGCATGAGTGCGCGCGGCAGGGCGTTCGAGCAGCTGTGCCGGGAATCGGACATCGACGTGGAATTCAGCGACAAGGTGCTGACCACCATGTGGGAGAAATTCATCCCGCTGACGGTCATGAGCGGCATGACGTCGCTGTTGCGGCTGCCGATCGGACCGATCCTGGCCGACCCCGAGCTGTCGGCCATGGTCGACGCGGCCGTCGAGGAAGCGGTCAGCGTGGGCCGCGCCAAGGGCGTTGAATTGCACGAGAAGGCCGCCTCGCGGGTGCAGAAATCGGTCCGGATGGCGCCCTACGACACCAAGGCATCCATGCTGATCGATCTGGAACGCGGCAAGAAGATGGAACTGCCCTGGCTGAGCGCCAGTGTTGCCCGATGGGGTGAGGAACTGGGTGTGCCGACGCCCACCCACAAGTTCATCGCCGCCGCGCTCAAGCCCTACGCTGCGGGCGCGCCCAAGGCGTGACGATGACCAACGGCTACAAGCTGCGGCAACTGGCGCTGGTGGCGCGCGACCTGGCATCTGTCGAGGCGGACCTGTCGGCCATTTTCGGCCTGGAGGTCGCCTATCGCGATCCGGCCGTGGCCAAATGGGGCCTCGAGAACATCGTGGTGCCGGTCGGCAACCAGTTCCTCGAGGTGGTCGCCCCGACCCGTCCCGGCACCACCGCCGGGCGCTATCTCGACCGGCGCGGCGGCGATGGCGGCTACATGGTGATCCTGCAGACGGAGGATCCGCGCGGCCGCGACGCCCGCGTAGCGGGACTCGGGATCCGTACGGTGCACCAGATCCTGCATAGCGACTATGATGGCCTGCAATTGCACCCGCGCGATACCGGCGGCTCGTTTCTGGAAATCGACTGGGCGCCCGGCTTCGCGCAGCCGGACGGCTCGTGGCACCCGGCCGGAGAAAACTGGCGCACGGCCCGGCGCACCGAAGTGGCAACGGGCCTGCTTGCTGCCGAGATTCAGACGCCCGACCCCGGCGCGCTGGCGGCGCGCTGGTCGGCGATCCTCGGGCGGCCCACCGACGGCCAGTCGATTCCCCTGGATCTGGGGACGCTTCGCTTCGCCGGCGACCAGGATGGCCGCGGTGAAGGCCTGGGCGGCATCGACATCGCCGTCGCGGACAAGGCGCACGTGCTGCGCGAGGGCGAACGGCGTGGCCGGCTCGCCGGCAAGGACATGCTGCTGATCGGCGGCACCCGCTTCAATCTGATCGCATAGAAAAGGACACGACGGATGTATCAGGAAATTCTGTATTCGGTGACCGGCCCGGTCGCCGAGATTCGCTTCAACCGTCCCGACCGGCTGAATGCGCTGACCCGCCGCATGCTGACCGAGATGAAGCATGCCGTCGCCGCCGCCGAGCAGGACGAAGCGGTGATCGGCATCGTCATCACCGGTGAAGGACGCGGCTTCTGCGCGGGCATGGACATGCAGGCGCTGTCGGCACTGGGCGCCTCGGGCGGCACCGGCAACCGGGTCGACGAGGACTATGGCCTCGCGGCCCAGCCAGGCGATCCGGCGATGGGCGAGGAGTTTCTCAAGGGTCATTCCTACCTGATGGCGGTCCGCAAGCCGATCATTGCCGCCGTCAACGGCCCCTGCGCCGGCCTGGGCTTCGTTCTCGCCATGCTGTGCGACCTGCGCTTCATGGGCGAGGAAGCGGTGGTGACGGCCTCGTTCTCCCAGCGGGGCCTGGTGGCGGAATACGGCGTGAGCTGGATTCTGCCGCGGCTGATCGGCGTGTCGAAGACGCTGGACCTGCTGTGGACGTCGCGCAAGATCAAGGCCGCCGAAGCCATGGAAATGGGTCTTGTGGACAAGGTATTCCCGGCGGCCGACGTGGCGGCACAGGCGCATGCGTACATCAACGAGCTGTCCGCGAACGCAGCACCCTACTCGCTGATGATGATGAAGCGGCAGGTCTACCGCCATCTGGCCATGCCGCTGGGCGAGGCTGTCGCCGAGACCACCCAGTGGATCGCCGAGAGCACCGCGCGCGACGACTTCAAGGAAGGCGTCAACGCCTATATGGAGCGGCGCCCGCCGCAATTCAGCCGCATCAAGGCAGGATGACGCCGCAATTTTGACAGCATGCCGCCCGGATCCGCCGCTCACGGCCACGGTCCGGGCGGCAAGCCCTGGCACCGCCGCCTAATGCTTGATCTTTGTGTCCAATCATGCGCCACAATGGACCCTGCAAAATGCCCCTGAATGCCCGATTTGCTCAGCTTGTGCCGTGGCACGGAGTTTGCTTCGAGCGATAGAGGCCTGCACCGCAGCGCCGACCAGAGATGACCAACGGAATCGCATGACCAAGCCGCCCGCTTTCGATGAAATGACCCTGCCCGACGGGTCGGTACGATCCGTCTACCAGAATATCGACAAATGGCTGCGCGAGGCCGCCGTCGACCGGCTCGATCTGAAGCGGCGAGAGGCCGACACCATATTCCGCCGGCTGGGCATTACCTTCTCGGTCTATACCGAAGGCGGCGATCCCGAACGCCTCATTCCCTTCGACATCATCCCGCGGATATTCGGCGCCGAGGAATGGGCGCGGTTGTCGCTGGGCGCGGTGCAGCGCGTAAAGGGCATCAACGCGTTCATTCGCGACATCTATCACGATCAGGAAATCCTGCGCGCCGGCGTGGTGCCCGCCGAGCAGGTACTGAAGAACAACCAGTTCCGTCCCGAGATGCGCGGCATCGACGTGCCGCGCGACATCTATGCCCATATCGTCGGCATCGACATGGTGCGCACCGGCGAAAACGAATTCTATGTGCTCGAGGACAACGCCCGCACCCCGTCGGGCGTGGCCTACATGCTTGAAAACCGCGAAGTGATGATGCGGCTGTTTCCGGAACTGTTCGCCAACCAGCGGATCGCGCCGGTGGACACCTACGCTACCGAATTACTGCGCACGCTGGCCAGCGTGGCGCCGGGCCTGACATCCGACCCCACCATCGCGGTGCTCACGCCCGGCATCTACAACAGCGCCTATTTCGAGCACGCCTTCCTGGCGGAAGGCATGGGCGTGGAGCTTGTCGAAGGGCAGGACCTGTTCGTCGAGGACAAGAAGGTGTTCATGCGCACACCGGCCGGCCCCAAGCGGGTCGACGTGCTGTACCGGCGCCTCGACGACGACTTCCTCGACCCGCTGGCGTTCCGGCCCGATTCCGCACTGGGCGTACCCGGCCTGATGAGCGCCTACCGTGCCGGCAACGTCAACATCGCCAACGCGGTGGGATCCGGCATTTCGGACGACAAGTCGATCTACACCTACATGCCCGACATCATCCGGTTCTATCTGGGCGAGGAGCCGATTCTCAACAACGTACCAACCTATTCCTGCCGCAACGATGAAGACCGCAAATATGTGCTCGCCCATCTGGACGAGCTGGTGGTCAAGGAAGTCCACGGTTCGGGCGGCTACGGGATGCTGATCGGTCCGACCGCCACGAAGGAGGAACGCGAGGAATTCGCCAAGCGGATCACGGCGACGCCCCAGGCCTATATCGCCCAGCCGACCCTGGCGTTGAGCACCTGCCCCACCTTCGTCGACAGCGGTGTGGCGCCGCGCCACGTCGACCTGCGCCCCTTCGTGCTGTCCGGCGACCAGGTCCGCATGGTGCCCGGCGGGCTGACCCGCGTGGCCTTGCCCGAGGGCTCGCTGGTGGTGAATTCCAGCCAGGGCGGCGGGACCAAGGACACGTGGGTGCTGGAGAATTGACCATGCTGAGCCGCACCGCCGACAATTTGTACTGGATGGGCCGCTACATCGAGCGATCCGAGAACAATGCGCGCATCCTGGATGTCGCCCACCGCATGTCGCTGCTGCCGTCGCTGACCGGAGAGCACCGGACCGAATGGCAGTCCGCGATCACCATATCGGGCGGCGAGGAGCATTTCGCCGAGCATTACGGCACGCCGAACGAAACCAATGCGGTCTATTACATGACTCTCGACCGCGACAACGCGTCGTCGATCTATTCCTGCCTGCGCGCCGCGCGCGAGAACTGCCGCGCCATCCGTCACGCCGTGCCGACCGAAGTCTGGGAAGCGATCAACACAACCTGGTTCGAAATTCGCGACATGACCCAGAACCGTCTGCTCAGCCGCGGCGCCCGGCAGTTCTACGACTGGGTCAAGGAACGGTCGAGCCTGTTTCGCGGTGTCACCGTGGGCACCATGCTGCAGGACGATTCCTTCCACTTCGCCCGCCTGGGCACGTTTCTGGAGCGGGCCGACAATACCGCCCGTATCCTCGACGTGAAATTCCACGTCCTGCTGCCCCAGGGCGAGCAGGTCGGCGGTGCGCTCGACTACTTCCAGTGGACCGCCCTGCTCCGCTCGGTGTCGGCGCTACGGAACTATCGCCGGGTGTTCGGCTCCGAGGTCGTCCCCTCGCGGGTGGCCGAGCTGATGATCCTGATGGAGGCCATGCCCCGGTCGCTGCATCACTGCCAGGCCGAGATCGTCACCCACCTGGACGCGCTCGGCGCGGCCTACGGCAAGCGGCAGGAGTGTCACCGCATGGCCGGCGAAGCCCACGCCAAGCTGCGATTCGGCAAGATCGAGCACATCTTCGATGTGGGCCTGCACGAATATCTGACCGATTACGTCGAACGAAACGCCAAACTGGGCATGCAGATCGCCAAGGATTTCCTGCTGACCCGCGAGCCGGTAACCGTCGAGTCCACGGTGCAGGAGCAGACGCCCGGCACGCAGACCCAGGCCATGGGCAGCATGACCCAGACCCGGTCCGGATAGGCTCGCGCCGCTACGTTGCGCGCTGCGGCGGCGCGGCATAGTCTGTCGTCACGTTTCGTGCGCAGGAGTACCCCTATTGACCTATTGCGTCGGCATGCTGCTCTCATCGGGCATGGTGATGGTGTCGGATTCCCGCACCAACGCCGGCATGGATCACATTTCGACCTTCAGGAAGATGCATGTCTGGGAGACGCCGGGCGAGCGGGTCATCGTGCTGATGACCGCCGGCAACCTTTCGGTCAGCCAGACCGTCGTGAACCTGCTGAAGGAGGGCATTGCGGATTCGGACGGCACCAGCGAGACCCTGCTGACGGTGCCGTCCATGTTCCGGGCCGCTCAGCTGGTCGGCGCGGCGGTGCGCCAGGTCCATGCCCTCTATGGCGAGGCGCTGGAGGCCGAATCGCGCACCTTCAACGTCTCCTTCATCCTCGGCGGGCAGATTGCGGGCCGTGGATTGCGCCTGTTCCAGATCTATTCGGCCGGCAATTTCATTGAGGCGACTGTGGAGACGCCGTTTTTCCAGGTCGGCGAGACCAAATACGGCAAGCCGATCCTGGACCGGGTGCTGCAATACGACACCCCGCTGACCGGCGGCATGAAGATCGGGCTGATTTCCATGGATTCCACCCTGCGGTCGAACACCTCCGTCGGCTTGCCGCTCAACCTGGTCGTCTACGAGCGGGACAAGATGGCGTTGACCATCAACCGGACAATCCGGGAGGACGACCCCTATTTCAACACCATCCGGCACATGTGGTCCGACGCGCTCCACAATGCCTATGTGGACCTGCCCGAACCGGATTGGCGCCAGACCGCGCTTCAGGTATAGGGCGGCCTTTCCGGTTCATCCCGGAGCGGCGCGGCGAACCAAAGAAAAAGGGCCGGAACCCTAGGGTTCCGGCCCCGACTCTTTACTCGCAAAAAGCGATCAGTCGCCGGCGCGCAGCACGTTGATCGACGAGTTGCCAATCGCGGTGGCACCGATGCTGTTGCCCCGGACCGTGAACGAGCTGTTATTGCTGTTGGCATTCAGGGTCAGATTTTCGCCGATCCCGATCACCGTGTTCGTGACGGAGGCGGTCACGGTTGTGCCGTCGTTGGACTGGCTATTGCCGATTACCGAGCTTGGGTGCTGGAACGTGCCGGTATTCAGCACCAGTTGGTTGACCGCCTCGTTGCCGGTGGCGATGGCCCGAACCTCGTTGCCCTGGACATTGAGCGCGCTGAAGTCGACACCGGTGGTCTCGTTCAGTCCATCGATGCCGATGTCCACGTCTCTGATCGTCGAGGACACGGTCACGTTGTCAGTCCGCTGATCGTTGACCAAAGCATAGTCCGCACCGGTAACCGCGACACGCGACGCCGCGCCCGGATCGATCGTCACGCCCGCACCTGAACTCTCCTGCAGGGTCGCCCCGGCGGAAGTGATCAGCAGGTTGCTCGACCGGTTAGCCCCGGAGACGGCTTCGACGATGTTGTTATCGACCGTCAGCGAACTATCCGTCGCACCCTCGTCGAGGTTACCCGTGAAGATGCCCACATTGTCGATGCTCGCCGACACCGTGCTGCTGGCGAGTTCCTGGACATTGGCGAGGGCCGCCATGGCGTTGCTAGACGAACCGGCATCCAGCGAAAGCACGTTGATGGACGTGAAACCACGTGCCTCGGCCTGGACCAGGTTGTCCTCCACCGTTACGGCGTCGTTGTTGTAGTCCTCCGCCGCCGCCGCGCTGATGTAGGAGTTGTTCACAGTGGCGATCATCGTCGCGCCATCGCCGAACTGCATGTTCAGTACGTTGAACGCGGCGTCGAGCTGGATCGTCGGGTCGGTACCACCGGTGATGGGCGACGAGCCGCCCGCGCCCGCGTTGATCGATGCCCCCGCGACTGCAGTCAGCGAATTGACGACGGAACCGCCGATCGCCTGTCCGCGGATTTCGTTACTGTTGGCACTGGCGGTGAAGCTGCCGGCGCCGCGCGGGTCATCGGCCACTGCCACGATGCCCGTTCCGTCGACCAGGGCGGTGGTGTCGCTGCCGTCGCCGATGGTCTGCAGCGACAGTACCGACGCGCCTGGGGTGTTGTCGGCGATACCCGCAGCGGTGATGTTCGCCGAGGCCGTGATGTTGAGCGAGTTGGACGCGCTGTGCTGGATTGACGACGCCAGGACGAGGTTGTTGTCGGCGGCAATCGAACCGCTGTCGAAGATGCCATTGGAAATCACGCCGATCAGCGTATTGGTGACGCTGGAGTCCACATCCACCTCGGAGAAGACATCGCCAGGATCGCCCTGCACGTTGACGACCGCCAGTGAACTCCGCACGTCGACGTCTGCGTCGTCACCGTTCGGCGCGTTGAGCGTATTGGTCGGGTCGTAGTTCAACACGTTGTTGCTGTTGCGGAACACCACATTTGTGCCGTCGCTGTTCAGATCGTTGGTGGCGCGGTTGCCTGACGACAGAGCGGCCACGGCGTTTCCATTCGCCGAGAACGAGCTGTCGTTGATCGAGCCGTCCACGTTCGCAAGCACGACGATCTCGGTAGCGTCGACGGAAGAGTCATAGACCACATCCTCGTCAGAGTACTGCAGGTTCGACAGGAACGCCTGGGCCTCGTTCACAATATAATCGAGTGAGAGCGTGTTGAACCCGTCGCTGCCCCGGCTCTCGGCCACCACCAGATTGGAATCCGCGCTAATGCTGGAGTCGTTGATGTCGCCGACCAGATCGCCATTGCCGATGTAGAAGGGCGGCAGGGACGCGCCGCCGGCCAGCACTTCCAGCTGCGTATTGTTGATGGTGGTCGACACGCCGACCGAACTGACCTGGCGCGAGGCCAGAGACATTGACGTGTCCTGCTGCACGATGACGCCATCCTCGGTGATCGCCAGGATCGGGTTTTCCGCCTCCGAATTCTCCAGGCTGGTGCCGCTGGCATCGAGCGTGTTCACCACGTTGTTGATGCGCGCCAGCGCACGGACCGTATTGCCATCGACACTCAGGTCGCTGCTGTCGATGCTGCTGGTCGCGTTATCATTGGCATCGAGGGTGAAGTTGACGTCGGCGATGTCGACGGAGAAGCCGCCCGTCGTATCGCCGCCCTGGCCCCACTGGTTCGACACCAGCGTGGCGATCGGGCCATTGGCTGAATCGGGACCATCGAGGTCGGCGTTGTCGAGGTCAAAGGTCGCGACGTCCACGATCAGGGTATTGGTCGCGTCGTTGCCGGCGGCAAGGCCCGACAGGCTGTTGCCGTCGATTTCGGCGAGTGTGCTCTCGATGGCGTTACCGTCTACCGACAGGTCGATTGTGATATCGCTGCCGTCGATATTGACGTCAACTCCGTCGATGCCGAGGGCGAAGAACGCCTGATCATTCACCAGCGTGTTCTCGCCGACGACCGTGGAGTTCGGGCCGACTTCGGCGCTGATGGTGGTCACGGTGCTGTCGATCGTGCCGCTGAGCACCTGGGTCTGGGACGACACGTCGAGCGTGTTGGTGGCCAGGTTGATACGGGCCGACGAGCTGTTGCTGTTGTCGTTCGCCTGAACCGTGAGGTTGAGCAGCGGGTTGTCGGCCGCGATGACGTCGATGTCGATATCCAGATCGTCCTGGTCGACCAGCATCTGGGCCGAGCCGTCCACGCCGTCCTCGTCGGCCAGCGTCTGGACGTTGACCAGCGACGACGACGCGTCGAGCGTCACGGCGTCGACCGAGACCTTAGACGTCGCCTGGTTCAGGGTCGCGGCGATGATGGTGGTGTTTTCGTTGGCGGTGATCTCGGAATTCTGGACCAGCGAATTGCCGCCGGCGTCGTCGCCGACATCGATGTCGATCAGATCCCCGTCCGCTTGGGCGGTCACCGTGTTGCCGTTCAGATCTTCGACCGACTGGTCGTTCAAGAGCGCGATGCCGGCATTGATCGCGGTGTAGGACACTGGATCGGAAAGACGATCGATGAAAACCTCGGGCAGGGTTTCGCCCGCATCACCGACGGTGACGCCGGTGATGATGATGGAATTGGTCGTCGAATCGGCGAGGTTGCCCCAGACCCGGCTGGAGAAGAGGTTGTCGTCGACGTTGATCGACGCCTGGTCGACCGTCACGTCATCCACGCCATTGCCTTGCCCAACGCCGACCTCGATGAAAGTGTCATCCGCATCGATATCCGACGAGAGGGTGGCGCCGTCCTCGACGGTCTGGGAATTCGCCACGCCTACCGTGGCGTCGATGGTGACCGCGTCGATCAGGATGCTGGCCTCGGACGACAGGTTGCCGGTGGCGAGACTGCTGAACTCGTTGCCCGAAACGCTCAGGCTGGAGGTGGTGAAGGTGATGTCCGCGACCTCGACATCGATTTCCACGCCATCGAGTTCGGCCGAGGCGCCCCCGCCGTCGAGCACCTGGGCATTGAGAATGCTGAAATCGGCCGACACGAAGCCGGTGGTGTTGTCACGGTCCGCTTCGATGGCATCGCCGGTCTGGCCGCCGACACCGGTGATGGTCACGCCGGTAATGTCGAGGGTGCTGGCATGGGCGTTGCCGATCGCCGCGGCCGAGATTTCGTTGCCGTCGGCGGTGACGCTGGAGTCGGTGACGTCGCCGTCATCGTTCGGCGCGTCCGACGCGATGTCGAGTTCGATGTCCGCACTATCGACTTCCGCGCTCTGCAGCCCGGTGGTGTACTGGATGCTGCTGATGGCCACCAGCGAATCGAGCGACGTGGCATTGCCGACTTCGATCGTGTTGGTAACCCGCGACCCGGCGGCGTCGGCGGCGATCACGTTGCCATCGACGCTGATCTGCGAAGCGTCCACATCCTCGGTCTGGGCGCGCACGTCGCCGTCATCCACCGTGGAATTGACGCCGACCGAGCTGAACTGGGCGTTCGACACGAACAGGTCGCCGCTGACGCTGGCCGAATCGAGCGCGCCGAAGTCGACGGTGTTCTCCTGGTCGCCGGCAACGGCCGGGCCGTCCTGGCTGATGGTGTCGTCGAGCGCCACGCTGTTGGTCGAGGCGTTGCTGGTCGCCGACGAGACGATGCTGTTGTTGTCGAGGGCCAGCGAACTGCCGTCCAGATCGGCGATGAACTCGTCATCGACATAGTTCTCCGAGTCGCCGGCTTCGATGGTGGCGTTGTCGACCAGCGCGTCGATGTTGAAGTCGCCGGCGTTGATCTGCAGGTTGGCCGCGCCCGCGCTACCAACCAGGCTGACCGCGCCACCCGCCTCGAGCGAAACCTCGTTCGCCGAGTCGTTGCCGGTGAAGGTCGCGCCGATCACGTTGCCGATGATTTCCAGCGGCACGCCGACGATGGCGGTGGTGTCGACGCCGTCGACCCGCGCCAGCAATCCGATCCGGGTATCGGTGACGGTCGCATCCATGGCGGGCGCGCCGCTGTTGACCTGGACGCTGCTCGACAGCGCCGTCGCGCCGGTGCTGAGACCGAGCGGCGTGACGTCCGCCTGGCCGGCCTCGCTGCTCAGCTGGAGGAAGTTGATGGTACCGGCGACCGAGACGCCGGAAAGATTGCCCGTGCCGCTGGCGGTGACGCTGTTGTCGTTGGTATCCGCAGAACTGCCCGCGCCAAGGTCGATCACGTCGACCTGGATGTCGGTGGTCGTGATCGTCGCGGTGATGTCGTTGTTGTCGTTCCACTGCAGCAGGCCCGCGGTGGCGGCACCATCGTCGCCCAGAACACCGCCGTTGTCGGCCGTGAAGAAATCGATATCCACCGTGCCTTCGTTGCCCTTGGCGACGGCGAACACGTTCGTGTCGCTCACCGTGATGTCGACGATGCCGCCGCCGACGTCATGAGACGTGGCGATCGCCGCGGGGAATCCAACCAGCGTGTTCACGACGCTCGCCGGTATGCCGCCGCTCTCGTTGAACTGGTCATTGGCGATGGCGGAGGCCGACGAGCCGGCCGCGACCGAGATGCTGCCGGGTGGCGCGGTCAGGTCGACGATCAGGTTGTTTGCCTTCGCGCCCGACATGCCGAAAGCGGTGGCAAGCGCCACAGCGCTCACGCCGGTGAGTACACGCAACTTAAGCATCAGGTAGTCCCCCTCTATGCGTAATGCTCGCCGAAGCCCTTCGGCTAGCCCCCTTCTACGCGCCTTCTGGCGCTGCCCATATCGGCGTCACCTCTAGTGGTTCCGGCCAATCTGGGCATTACGATGGCAAAAACGTACTCCAACGGGCGAGCCCCGTCCAGACGTAAGTGCCACTAAAGCCTCGGAAAAACATGTCACATATGTGACTCGGGACAGTGGCGGACCCGCACCGCCCGCCCCGGCCGGTTGGTTCGCTACCGTTACGGTAGGCCGCTCCGGCGTCCGCGTCGCCTCGCCCGTGAAGGCGCGCAGATCAGGCGACGGCGGCGAGTCGGCGCGCATCATCCGCGTTCGAGGACAGGTTCCGCAACGCGTAGAGCACGAACTCCCTTTTCAACTCGGGCGTCACTCCCATGTAGCGGCAGATGTCCTGCACCCGTTCGCAGATGAACTTGGGATGGTGCGCCGCCAGCGGCTTGCCGTTGCGGCTGTAATAGACATCGAAAATGTAGGGTATCAGGTCGTCCGGCAAGTCCAGCTTGTAGGCGCGGCACACCAGCGCGAAAATGGCGTCGTACATCTCCCTGGACGGGTGATCGATCTCGATCTTGTAGGGAATCCGGCGCAGGAACGCATCGTCCATCAGGTTCTCGGGCACCAGATTGGTGGAAAACACCAGCAGTTCGTCAAACGGAACCTGGAATGTCTTGCCTGTCTGCAGGGACAGATAATCGATCCGCTTCTCAAGCGGCACGATCCATCGGTTGAGCAGATCCTTGGGCTCGACCCGCTGACGGCCGAAATCATCGATGAGCATGACGCCATTGGTGGCCTTCATGTGCAGCGGCGCTTCGTAGAACTTGGCGTTCGCGTTGTATTGCATGTCGAGCATCTCGAGAGACAACTCGCCGCCGACCACGATCACCGGCCGCTTGCAGGCGACCCACCGCGAATCGAGGGTTTCGGTACGGCGCTTGATCAGGCTGCGCACCGCGCTTGGCGCGGGTTCCTCGCCCGTCGCCTTGTGCATGGTCGCGTCGTACATCTTGATGATCTGGCCGTCGATCTCGATGGCGTGAGGAATGAACACCACGCTGGCAAAGGCCGTGCCGATGGCCTCGGCCATGGTTGTCTTGCCGTTGCCGGGCGGGCCGTAGATCAGGATCGATCGGCCCGAATTCACCGCCGGGCCGATTTCGTCGATGAATCCATCGGGCAGGATCATGTGGGTCAGATTGGCGGCGAGTACGTCCCGGTTAATGGACTCAGCCAGAATTGACTGCTTTCGAACCTGGGTGATCCAGTCATCGAGCGTCACCGGAATCGGCCCGACATAAGAGCAGTTCTCGATCGCCTCGAGCGCCAGTTCGCGTCCCCGCGTCGTCAGGGTGCTGCGAATGTCGGGATCGTCGCCGCCCGAGCCCAGCACCTGCACCAGGCCGCGCTCGCGCATGATGTCGAGAAGCTGACCGCACAATACCGCCGGCAGCTTGAGCCGTTCCGTCAGGTCGCCGACGGTCTCGAGGCCCAGCGAATGAAAAACCCTGATGGTGTGATTGAGGATGAAGGTGCTGCCAAGCCCGGTGTCTTCCAGCGTGCGCGGTGGTTGCGGAAAGTAGTTGAGTGCCTCGAACAGCTGGTCGGCGGTGATCGCCCCCATGGCGATCAGCTTTTCGCCGATCTGTCCGCCCTGTTCGCGCTGGAGGGCCAGCGCCTGCATCACCTGGTCCTCGGTGACGATGCGGCGGGCGACGAGAAATTCTCCGAGCTTCATGCGGGGCTCCCATCCGGCGGATAGACGCCGCGACCCAAACGCCGGCTTCCACCAGTCCAGTCTCCCAATCGGGAGCGACAAGCGATTCCGGCACCCGGACGAGCGCCAGTCGAAACATCAAATTTGAAGCGAATTTTAGCCGGTTGGGCACCGGTGTCTTCTGGCAACAAGGCGCGGTGTTCTTGAATAACGCTGTCGTCGGACACGTCGTGGATTTCGCTGCCAGCCATCTATAGCCCCAATATTCTGATATGGGGGAACCGAATTGGACGCACGTTAAGAAGTGTAAATGGAACCAGCCGGGCTTCCAAGCGGCCATGGCTGATCTCAGGCCGCGCCATCGGCGCAATCCGGAGATTTAGGCTTTGCGCGGACGGCGGATTGGGTGGACGCTGGAGACCGGGGAGACTTGAGGACCGGGCCGCTTCGCCCGGGAGGGAGACAATCATGGACCAGCTCAGCGCGACCGACGCCTCGTTCCTGTATTCGGAGAACGAGCGGACCGCCAACCATGTCGGCGGCATGTACATCTACGACCAGTCCACCGCGCCGGGCGGCCTGGTGACGTTCAAGGGCATCCTGAGCCATCTGGCCGCGCGCCTGCATCTCGTGCCGCGTTACCGCCAGAAACTGATGCATGTGCCGGGAAACCTGGATCACCCCTACTGGATCGACGATCCGAAATTCGACATCGAGTATCACGTGCGCCACATGGCGCTGCCCAAGCCCGGCGACTGGCGCCAGCTGCTGATCCAGACCTCGCGGCTCTACGACCGGCCGCTCGACATGGCGCGGCCGCTGTGGGTCCTCTACGTCATCGAAGGTCTGGACAATGTCGAAGGCCTGCCGCCCGGCAGCTTCGCGGTGGTGACCAAGACCCACCATGCACTGATCGACGGCGTCTCCGGCACCGCGATGGCGACGGCGATCCACGAGACGACGCCGGATGCGCCCGATCCCGATCCCGTGGCCTGGACGCCCGAAAAAGCGCCGACCGAATTCGAGCTGCTGACCCGCTCCTATCTGAACAATCTCGGCCAGCCCATGAAGTTCATGCAGCTGATGGGCGAAGTGTCGCCGGCGGCCCAGCGCCTGCTCGACGGGCTGTCCAGTTCCCGGTTCAAGGTGCCCGAGGCGATCGGCCAGGTGCCGCGCACCCGCTTCAACGGCAATGTCTCGGGCCACCGGGTGCTCGCGGCCACGTCGTTTCCGATCAAGGACCTGCGCGAGATCAAGAATACGGTCGCCGGCGCGACCATCAACGACGTGATCCTGACGATTGGCGGCGGCGCGCTGCGCCGCTACCTGCTCGACAAGAACGAGCTGCCGGACAAACCGCTGATCACCCTGTCGCCCATTGCGGTGCGCGCCTCGAAGGATCCCACGTCCTCGGCGATGGCTTCGGCGCCGGGCAACGAGGTAACCGGCATGCTGGTGTCGCTGGCCACGGACCTGAAGGATCCGCTGGCGCGGCTCCAGTCGGTGCATGATTCGGCGGCCAATTCGAAAGAGCTGACCAGCGCCATCGGCGCCAAGCTGATGACCGACTTCACCCAGTTCGTGCCGTCGGTCACGGCGGGCCTCGCCTCGCGCCTGGCATCCACCCTGGGGCTTGCCACGCGCGTGGCGCCGATCGTCAACACGGTGCTGACCAATGTGCCGGGGCCACAGATGCCGCTCTATTTCTGCGGCGCCGAAATGGTGAACCAGTACAGCCTGGGCATCGTCCAGGACGGCATGACCCTGTTCCACGGCATCCTCAGCTACAACGGCAAGCTGTCGATCACCGCCATGTCGGACCGGGAGGTGATGCCCGATCCCGCCTTCTACCAGGAGTGCCTCGAAGAAGCGTTCCGGGAACTGAAGACGGCGGCTTTGGGCGCGGCCGCCGGTGCGCCGGGACGCGAGCCGCTGGCGGCAAAACCGCCGGCGGCGGACAAGCGGCCGGCTCGCAAGGGAAAAGCCGTCAAATCGCCCGGCAAGTAATCAATATATCGCACTGGACGAGGACGGCCGCGGCGACTGACAGGCCGCCGCCCGGGGTCAAGCCGGCGCCAGCGGCCAGATCAGCGGCACCGTGATGACGGTCGTGATGCCGATGAGGATATTCATCGGCACGCCGAACCTCAGGAAATCCCCGAAGCGATAACCGCCGGGACCATAGACCAGCGTGTTCGTCTGATAGCCGATGGGTGTCGCGAAGCTGGCGCTGGCAGCGAACATCACCGCGATCACGAAGGGACGCGGATCGAATCCCAGCTGATGGGCAAGGCCGATGGCGACGGGCGTCATCACCACCGCCACAGCATTGTTGGTGACCAGTTCGGTCAACAGCGAGGTCAATGCATAGGTCATGGCCAGCACGGCCCAGGGCGGCACATCCTGGAGCAGCGGAGTCGCGGCGGTGACCACCATCACGATGGCCCCGGAATCTTCCAGCGCCTTGCCGACCGCCAGCATGGCCATGATCAGCACCAGCAGCCGGCCATCCATGGCGCCGAACGCCTCCTTGGCGCTCAGGCACTTGGTCAGCAGCACGACCGCCACGCCGATCACGGCAAGCCCGGCGATGGGCATGATGTCGAAAGTGGCCAGCACGATCACGGCGACCACGGTCAGCAGAGCGATCGGGCTGTGGCTGCGCCGCAGCGGCGTCTCGGCCGGCTCCGACAGGTTGAGCAGGTCCATATCCTCGGCAAGGCGGGCAAGATCCTCGGGCGCGCCTTCCAGCAGCAGCGTGTCGCCGGCCTCGAACGGAATGGTGCCGGTCATGCCCTTCAGGTTCTCGCCATGCCGGTGCACTGCGAGCACGTAGCTGCCGTATCGGCGGCGCAGTCGCAGATCGGTGGTGGACATGCCGATCATCGGGCTGGTGGGCGCGACCAGCGCCTCGACGACGATGGCGGGACGACCGCCGGCGGCGGTCAGATCGCCGGCCGGCCCAAGGTCCAGATGCCGCTCGCCGCGCAGGCTCAGCACTTCGACGGCGTTCGATTCGAACACCACGCGGTCGCCCTGCCTGATGACCAGTTCGTGCATGCGGTCGCGGGTCGAGCGGTCGTCGCGGACGATGTCGATGATCCGCAGGCCCCGGTTGCGGAACATGTCGATCTCGCCGAGCAACTTGCCGATCAGCGCCGAGCCTTCGGGCACCACGCCGTCGGCGATATAGCGCTGCTTGCGCTGGTTGCCGAGCACCGACGCCACGGTTGTCCGGTCGGGCAACAGCCAGCGTCCGGCAATCGCCATGAACAGGCCGCCGACAATGGCAACGACGATGCCAACCAGCGAAAACTCGAACATGGTGAACGCCGGCAGGCCCTGCGCCTGCGCCACGCCATCGACCAGCAGGTTGGTGGAGGTGCCGATCAGCGTGCATGTGCCGCCCAGGATGGCCGCGTAGGACAGCGGGATCATCATCTTCGACGGCGACTTGCCCTGCCGCTGGGCGAGCGCCAGCACCGCCGGAATCATGACCATCACCACGGGCGTGTTGTTGACGAAGGCCGACGCGGCGATGGTCAGGACCAGCAGCAGCGGCAGCACCAGCGACGGCACCCTGCCCGCCAGCGCGCGGATGATTCTGTTTACCTTGTCGAGCACGCCGGTGACGACGAGCGCCCCGCTGAGAATGAACATGGCGCCGATGGTCAAGGGCGCGCTGTTGGACAGCACGGACAGCAGGCCGTTGGTGTCGAGCAGACCCAGCGCCAGGCAAACGGCCGCGCCGCCGATACCCACCACCTCGGGCGGATAGCGTTCGGTCACGAACAGAACAAGCATCGCGGCCAGCACGGCCAATGCCAGGAATGGCGCCAATGTCTCCATGAGTGCCGTACGCGCTCCTTGGCTCGCCGTCCGCGGGATGGCTTGCATCTGACCCGAAAGGAAAGGATGTCTTTCCGGCCACCAGGTATCGACGCTGGCGAGGCCCGCGTCAATGCCGGCTTGGCGCCGCCGTTCTGCTACCGCGGAGCCCGCGGAAGAGACACTGGCCGTCAGGCGTTCAGGAACGTGTCCAGCGTCTTCTGGATACGGCGGATGCGGATCTCCTGGTAGTTCCCCAGGGTCTCGCCGCGCTTGCCCAGACCGTAGCTGGCGCCCTGGAAGCCGCGCTGCTGCATCTCCAGATTGCCGGTGTCCTGATCGTAGACGGCGGCGAGTCCCGGATCGAGGCCGGGCGTGGTGGTGTAGCTCTCGTCCGGCTTCAGGAAATGCGTCTCGGCCGCCTCGGGCGCCTCGCCATGTTCCGGAATCGGACGCAGCACCAGGATGTCGAAGATGGTGCTGCCCACATCCATGCCATTGGGCCGGAACCGGTAGATCAGCGGCAGCACCACACCCGAATGCAGGTAGGTGTTGGGAAACAGATGGTACTGGATGGAATCCATCAGCTCGGACGGGCTGACCTGGGCCAGATCGATGCCATAGGCCTCGCTCAGCGCCTCGCGCAGATGGTCGGCGACAACCGAACGGGCGGTGCCGCCTTCCGGAATTTCCATATCCCCCTGCCCGCCGCGCATGCGCTTGAGGATTTCCTCCTCGCTGACCGGTCCTTCCAGGTGCGGGCTGGGAATGCCCACTGTATGGATGAAGCGGCTGGTGCGTTCGCCGAACACATCGTACTGGGCGTTGGCGTCGCTCGCCGTATAGAGCGCCTGGGAATGGGTCTCGAGCACGTGATAAGCCTCGGCGAAGGCTTCCTGCGTCGCTTTCCAGTTGGCCGGCAGCACCTTCTGCACATGCACCGCCGTGTAACGGTTCTCCAGCGGCCAGTTGGCGAAGTGCCTTGGGAGCACCTCGAGCCAGTCTTCCAGCGGGCCGGCATTCTCGTCCATGTTGATCCACACGAATCCGCCCCAACGGCCCACCTTCACCTCGGGCAGCCTGAACGCTTCGTCGGTGACCTTGGGGAAATCCCAGCGGCAGGGGATTTCCTTCAGCGAGCCGTCCAGGTTCCAGGTCCAGCCATGGAACGGGCAGCGGAAATGCTGGACACTGCCGGTCGAATCCGACGGCCGCAGCTGGGTGCCGCGGTGCAGGCACGAATTGACGAAGGCCTTGATCTCGTCGGGGGCGACGCGGGTCACCAGGATCGAATACGGGCCGATGTCGTAGACATGATAATCGCCGACCTGGGGAATGACCTCCTCGCGGCATGCCCATTGCCAGGCTTTCGGCCACAGCTTCTGCATTTCGAGATCGAAGAATGCCTGTGAGGTATAGCGCTCGTAGGGAATGTCCTCGTCGCCCAGGAATTCATAAGATTCGGCGACCAGTTCTTCCGGCACCGCCCATCCGTCCCGCAGGATCAGGTCGCGGGTGCTTGGACCGGGGCAGCGAGCCTCGCCGGGCTTCAGGTTTTGTGGATTCTGGACGTTCATGACGGCCTCCCCATTCACATGCGCTTAATTTGCAGAATGGCAGTATTGGCGCCGCTTTGCCAGACGGCACGGCAGATTCCGGCTATCCTGCGGAAAATCCTGGGGAGGATGCATGAAACTCGGCGCTGTTTTCCCGTTCACCGACGTCAACGACGATCCCTATGCGATCCGCGACTTCGTACAGGCTGTCGACGAGATGGGCTACGATCACATCGTGGTTTACGACCATGTGCTGGGCTCCAATCCTGCCAGCCGCCCCGGCTTTTCCATGCCCTTCACCCACCTCTCGCCATTCTACGATCCGCTGGTGCTGTTCGGCCACATGTCGGCCATCAGCCGGCGGCTGGAATTCCTGTCAGCCGTGCTGATCCTGCCGCAGCGGCAGGCCGCGCTGGTCGCCAAGCAGGCCGCCATCGCCGACGTGTTGGCGGGTGGTCGCATCCGGCTGGGTGTGGGCAGCGGCTGGAACGAGGCTGAATACGAAGCGCTGGGCGCCGACTTCGCCAATCGCGGCGCGGTGATGGACGAGCAGATCGACCTGATGCGCGCCCTGTGGAAGGCCAATGCCATCAGCTTCAAGGGCCGCTTCCACACGGTGACGGATTCGGGCATCTGCCCGCTACCGCCACGCAAGGGCATGCCGATCTGGATCGGCGGCACGACGGCGCCTGCCATGCGCCGCGCCGCGCGCACTGGCGACGGATGGCTGCCCTATGCGCCTGCCCGCGAAGCCGCGCCCTTGATGGAACGCTTTCGCACCATCATGGCCGAGGCGGGCCGCGAGCTGGATGGCTTCGGCGTCGAAGCGATCATGTTCGCCCATGGCGACGACCGGCCAGACTTCGGCAACCCGGCACGCACGCTCGACGACGCCTTTGCGGATGCGGAGGTGTGGCGCCGCGAGGGCGTGACCCATCTGTCGGTGCATTCCATGGCCACGAACGCCGGCGACGTGCCGTCGCATGTCGCCTTTCTCGAGCAATTCATACGCGGGCTGGCTCGGTGACCTGCCAAGCCGAATGAAAAAGAGGCCGGAGCGCTGCTCCGGCCTCTTCTCCTCATGCCTGCAGAATGCCGGGGCTAATTCGCGCCCAGGATGCTGCTCGAGCGGTTACCGATGGCGGTCGCGCCTACGGTATTGCCGCGCACAGTAAGCGTGCTGTTGTTGCTGGCGCCGCTGATGGTGCCGCCGCCCAGCCCGATGCCGATGCTGACATCGGCGACGTCGGCGGATATCTCCGTATCGAGCGTCGTCTGCAGGGTGGCGATCGCCGCGGACGGATGCTGGAACGTGCCCGTGCTCAGCATCAGCGAATTGATGGCGACGTTGCCGTTAGCCGATGCCAGCACCGAGTTGCCGTCCACGTTGACAGCGCTGTCATTGACGCCGGTCGCGCCCGACAGGTCGTCGACGCCGATCGTGACACCATCGACGCCGCCGTTGATGTAGCCATCTTCCTCGCCGACGAACTGACGATTGAGAACCGAGTAATCGGCGCCGCCGACCACGATGGCAACCGTGTCGGAAGGATCGATGGTCACCCCGGCGCCGCTGCTCTCCTGCAGGGTGGCGCCGGCCGTCGTCGAAAGTACGTTGATCGCTGTATTGCCGATGCCGCTACCCTCGACCAGATTGTTGGAAACCGACAGGCTACTGGTTTCCATGCCGCCATCGATGATCGTCGCGGTAATGACGATATCGGAGGCATCGCCTTCCACCGACGTGCTGTAGGTATCGTAGGCATTGCCCTGGTAATTGGCGAGCTGGGCGGTGGTGTCGCTGGCCGCACCCGCATTCAGGATCAGCTGGTTGGTCGCGGCAAACCCGGTTGCCTGGGCCGATACGGCGTTGCCGTCCAGGATGACGGTATCGTTCAGCATGTCGGAGCCGATCGTGATCAGGATGTCGTTGTTGTCGACTTCGCTGTCGATATCGGAATCAATGCCGCCGTCAGACCCGGATAGCTGGACGTTGAGCACGGTGAAATCCGCGTTCAACGTCACCGCATCGTTGAAGACATCGCCCATGGACGCGGTCGGAGTACCGCCGCCCCCCAGGATGCCGGCACCGGCGGTCACGCGTAGCGTGTTGGTGACGGTCCCGCCTATCGCCTGGCCAATGAGCCGGTTGCCCTGGACGGACACGGCCGCACTGCCGGCATCGGACAGGTCCTGAACGCCGAGATAGGTGTCGTCGTAAAGCACGCCGATCTGCGAATTTTCCAGAAACACCTCGACGTAATTGCCATCCGAGATGAGCTGCTGCGACACGATGGTGGCGCCGGGCGTGTCACCGGCGAGGCCCACATTGGCCGACGCATCGATGGTCAGGATATTGACCGCGCTGTCATCAATACCCTGCGCCAGCATCAGGTTGTTGTCGACGCTAACAGCCCCGGTCAGCAGCGTATCCACATCCGCATAGATGTAGACGCCAGTGTCGCCTCCGAACTCAACAAGAACACCGTTGTCCTCGTCGGCGGCCACTTCCCAGGCGCCTTGCAGATTAACGATGCCGAAATCGGCCGTGACATTCACCTCAGGCCCGCCGCTCTGATCGACTGAAATGGATGGCGCGGCGCCAGACCCGCTTACCACATTGGTGCCGGTGGCGGTCAACGTGTTGGACGCACGGTTGGCGCTGGCCAGGCCAGCGAGGGCATTGCCCGAGACACTGACGCTGGTGTCCGACATTTCCTCACCAATATCGTTATTGGCGTCGACCGAGACATAGATGTCGTCGACATAGGCATTCATCAGGGGATCATTCTCGGTGGAGAACTGGACATTGACGACGAAGGTCTGGGCGCCGTTGGTGGTGAAGTCCAGAGCGGCCCTGTTATCGGAATCATTGCCGCGCGCCTCGGCGACCAGCGTGTTGTTGTCCACCTTCAGGGCGGAATCCGAGATCGAGTTGTTGTCGTAGGCGTAGATGCTGATATCGATGTCAGCAATCACCGCATCCACATTGAAGTCGTTGATCTGGCGGGAGGCGACAACGAAGCTGGTCTCGTCCAGTTGAATGCTGTCGCCATCGGCTGTCACCGTCGGTGTCGACGAGACGCCGCCATTGTCGAAAACCGTCCCGGACGCGACAAGCGAATTGACCACGTTGTTGGTGCGCCCCAGCGCCCGGTAATCGTTGCCGCTGACCGATAGTTCGGAACCCGAGATATCTCCCCCGACCCCTGTGAGATCGATATAGGCGTCGGATTCATCACGGACATATGCGTTGATTTCTTCACTCGCATCTATGCCGCTCTGGTTTGACGCCAGAGTCGCCACCGGGCCGTTCAGCGCACCGCCATCGGCATTGGCCGCGCTAAGGTCGAACGACCCAACGTCCAGCGTAATCCGGTTCGTGGCGTCATTGCCGGCCGACAGGGCAAACCAGGCATTGCCGTTCACTTCCCATGCGCTGTCGGTAAGCGAGCCGCCATCCAGGGTTTCGGCATTGATGTAAGTATCCGTATCCGAGATATCGGATTCCAGATTGGTGAGAGAATCGATGAACTGGTCGTTCAGCAGCAGGATTTCGCCTCTGGCGAAGCTGTCATCGCCCAGGTCGACACTGGTCTGGTCGGCACCGGAAACGGCGCCCGCGACCGTCATGGTCTGGGCCGTGACCGATATGGCGTTGCTGGCCAGATTGGCCCGGCTAGTCGCATTGAACCGGTTGTCGTCGATCTGCAGCGACGTTCGCGTTATGCCCGGTTCGCCGACATAGGCCTCTAGCTGAACGTCGTTGTCGATCGTTTCGGCAAGAACCCCAGCAGAAGCACCGTCGTCATCCTCGTCGGCCACTGTCTGGGTATTGATCAGCACCGTGGATCCGTTGAGGGAGGTGGCCGTGATCGTCACCGCAGAGGTGGCCTGGTTCAGGATGGCGCTGGACAGCCCCGAGTTGCCGTTGGCCGTGGCCGTGAAATCCGCGATCGAGGAATCCGCGCTATTGCCGCCGAACTCGACATACACGAAATCATCGGGATCGCTGGATGAGAACACCTGCTGGTCGTTCAGATCCTCGACGGACTGGTCGTTCACCAGCGTAATGCCGGCGGCGGCCTCGGTGGTGCTGACGAAATCACCATCACGCACCACGCTGCCAAACGGCAAGTTCGCCGATCCTGCGTCGCCGTCGCCTACCGTTACGCCCTTGATGCTGATGGCATTGGTGGTGGCGTCGGCCAAGTTGCCCCAGATGCGGGTGGTCAGCGTATTGCCGTCCACATGCAGGGAGGCATCCGCGATGGTCTCGGGTGTCATGAACACCTCAACGACCCCGCCCGCAATGTCGTCGACGAAGGCGTTCAGGAGCGCTTCGTTCTGAACCGTCTGGTCATTGATTACGCCGATGGTGCCGCTGAACGTGGTCGCGTCAATGCCGATTCTGGCCTCGCTGGACAGGTTGCCGATTGCCAGCGCATCGAACCCGTTGTTCGAAACGCTCAGGCTGCTATCCGTAAATTCGCTGTCCACGTCGCCGCCCTGGTCCGTCACCTGCACCAGGAGCGTGGAGACCGTGCCCGCGACCGCGCCGGCCGTGCCGGCTGCATTCTCGCCGTCCATGAGCTGGATATTCATCAGGCTGAAGTCGGCAGCGATGGTGTCGAGCCCTGCGGTCCGGTCAACAATGATACCGTCGGAGGAGCCCCCGCCCAGACCGGAGACGTCGGTGCCGGTCAGGTCGAAGCTGCTGGACTGCGCGTTGCCGATGGATGTCGAGAACGTGCTGTTGCCATCTGCGGTAATGCCGGTGCCAGTCACCACGCCATCGCTGTTGAAGGTCGCCACATCGACGATCATGCCCGTGAACGTGAAGGCAAACTGCTGGGCATCATCCAGCTGAATGGTGTTGATCCCGACCAGACCGCTGAACTGCGCGGTGTCGCCGACCGCGATAGTATTGGCAACCCGGTTGCCTGTGGCAGCGCTGCCAATACTGTTGGCATCCGCCGTGATCGTGGCGCCGCTGGCATCCTCGATCGAAACCGACAGCATCGGATCGAGATCGCCGCTGCCGACGAAAGCGCCCGATCCCACGCTGGTTGCCTGCAGGTTCTGCACGTAAAGATCGGCGCCAACCGCACCGCCCAAACCGCTGGCTGCGATGTTCAGCTGATCCGTGTCCACCGCGGAGCCGTCCAGATTCAAGCCATCGGCAAGGGACACTGCATTGACCGCGCTGCTTGCTGTGACCGATGCCAGCATATCGTTTCCGGTAAACGTCACACTGCTGCCAATGATGTCGGCAATGCCCAGATCATTCGCGTAATCGCCCACTTCGATGAGCACCACTTCAAGCGCGACGGAATCGGGATCATCGCCGACGATGGCCAGGAACGGATCGGCGTCGTTGTCCAGGTTGAGCTGGAAGTTCGCCACGCCCGCCGAACCCTGCAGCGTGATGGAGCTGCCATTGTCGATAGCAACAATGTTCGACGATTCATTCCCGGTGAACTGCGCCTGTGCCAGATTGTCCGAAACCGACAACAGCGTATTGACGATGGCATCGGCAGGATCATCGACGGTCGCCAGCAACCCGATACGGGAGTCCGTCAGCAATGCGGTCGGCGAATCGATGTCCTGGTTGATTTGCATGGTGGACGCCAGCACGGTAGCACCCGATTCCATACCGCCTGGATTCACCTGCGACTGGCCGAGCTCGCTGCTGGACAGCAACGGGTTGATATTGCCCGAAATCTCGGTCGCGGCGGCATTGCCGACAGCGTCGGCGCGCAGCGTATTTGCATCGACGGTACTGCTGCTGCCCACACCCAGATCCTGCAGGTCGGCGCGAATCTGCGCGCCCGCGACCGTGGCATCGATGGTCGAGGTGCCGGTGTTGGTATTGTACTGCAACGTCGCGGCCGTTGCGGCGCTGGTCGTTCCGGAGCCCGTCGCGGTGTTCAGGTCGATGCCTGTCGTCGACGTGTTGCCGATCGCATCGGCATAGATTTCGTTATCATCCACCGTGTCGGTGATCGTGCCGAAGTCGACATCGAGTGCGCCGGCAAGCACAGGGGTACCCAGCAAGGTGATCGTATTGGTGGAAATTATGTCGGTGTTGGTGTTGGCCTGCGCCACCGGCACCACGCTCGCACTGGCTGCAGCCGCCGACAGACTTGGCGTGATCCCCGTCAGGTCGAACAAAACGTTGTCAGCACGCGCGCCCGTGATTCCCGTAGCGGTCGCCAGCGCCATAACGCTGACGGTCGCAAGAATGCGATTCATCTTCAAGGTAGCCCCCTCAATTCTGTTTTACCCGGTCAGTCCCTCACAACCTGGCGGGCAGGCCAAACAATGGCCGAACGAAACTTTACGGGCAAAAAGCTGGCGGTGCCAGCATTGATGCCTCTCAAGATGGCTTTGTCGGCCGGTCCGGTTTATCGCGCGATGCGGGCGCCGGTAATGCCGCCAGTTCGGGCGACGTCCACCGTACCGGTATCCGGCGCGTTTTCCGGTACCTGGGGCACTGACGCAACGCCGGAACGTGCAGCATCCTGAAGCGTGTCGGCCGGTCGCATGAGCTGCCATACGCCGCTCCCCGCCCCGTCATTGTCGACGACCAGCGGCCCCGAAGTCTGCCCCGATACGGCCCGTCCGACTGCCTCGGCGGCGGCAAGGTCCGAGAAAATCGTCGGCGGCGGCATTGGCGGCCCATCATCGGCCAGACCGAACAGGTCGTTTTCCGCGAGTGCGGCGGCAATCGAGGCATCGCCGATCATGGCGGCGTTATCCAGCGCGACCGGCGCGGCGTTGAACGCTTCCACCGTCTGCGAGGGCGGCAAGGTCGATGATCGGGTGGCGGCGACGAGACTGGCTTCGGGGACACCCGGATCGGCGGCGAAATCCCCGGCGCGGGCGCCAGTCAGACAGGTCAGCGCCAGGAGCGACGCGCAAACCCCTGCCCGTACAAGATTGTGCCCCAAGACGCCCCCTTCTCGCGGCCGCACCTGAACCGGGCCTCGGCATGAGGTGCTTGTGGTAATCCTAGCTGCAATGTCGGCGGCGCGACACACTCAACTGCAGGTTGCCCTCGGGTCGGGCGTGGCTATTCCGTGTGCTGCCTGACCGGCGTGCGGGCCACGAAGCCGTCCATGTCTGCCGTGACCGTGATCTGGCAGGCCAGCCGGCTGGTGGGACGGCGGTCGACGGCATATTCCAGCATCATCTCCTGCCCTTCGTCCATCGGGGCCAGCCGATCGACCCAGCTCTCGTCCACATAGATGTGACAGGTGCCGCAGGCGCAGGAGCCGCCGCAATCGCCCAGGATGCCGGGGATGCCGTTCCGCGACGCGCCTTCCATCAGCGATGTGCCCAAGGCCACCTCCTGTTCGTGTTCGGTGCCGTCATGTTCGATATAGCGGATAAGCGGCATTGGTCGTCCCGGTCTGCTTCGGATGTCCGAACCATAGGACGCGGCGCACGGCGCCGCACCGGGTTTTTGACCGATCAGGCCTTGGGCGGCAGCGTGCCCACCCAATCAAGCGAAAGGCCGATCCAGCCGGCCAGCAAGCTGTCGTCGCAGGCGTCGTCCTCGACGAACGTCATGGATCAGACCTGCAGCACGGTACAGGCCGACAGGCCGGGCGCGCCGTGAACGTGGGTAAAACCGGTCTTCGGATTGCCCGGCACCTGCCGGTCGCCCGCATCGCCGCGAAGCTGCGAGATGACTTCGCAAACCTGCCTCAGCCCCGACGCACCGATCGGCTCGCCATTGGCGATGCAGCCGCCGTCGGTGTTTACCGGCATGCGGCCGCCGATCTCGGTGTCGCCGTCGCGCAGCAGCTTCTCCTGCTCGCCGTCCTGGCAAAAGCCGCATTCGGCCAGATACATGATCTCGGCGCCGGCCTCGGTGTCCTGTACCTGCACCACGTCGATGTCCCCCGGTCCCATGCCCGCCATCTCGAAAGTGGCCCGGCTGGCGACGGTGGACGGGCTCGCGGCACGCTCCAGGCCCAGATAGGGGCTGAACACCTCGAACGAGCCGTAATACCGGGTCCGCAGCGCCGCCGCCCGCAGGAACACCGGCCGGTTCGTGAAGCGGCGGGCGACCTTCTCGCTGGCCAGGATCAGCGCCGCGCCGCCTTCGGCCGGCGAGCAGAACATGTATTTGGTCAGCGGATAGGACAGCATGTCCGAGTTCATGATCGTGTCCATGTCCACCGGATCGCGGCGCCACGCATTGGGATTCAGCGACCCGTTGCGGAACGCCTTGCCGGCCACGAGCCCAAGCGCCTCCTGCGAGATGCCATGCTCGGCCAGGTAGCGGTTGATCTTCATGCCGAAGAACTGGGTGGTCATCATCAGACCGGTCTCGCCGTACCAGGTCTCAAGGCCCGAATTACGCGGGTCGGAATTGAATGCGCCGCGCGGATGCTTGTCGAAGCCGACGGCAACGCCCAGATCGTACTGCCCGGCCTTGATCGCCGCGTAGGCCGACAGCAGCGCCGAGCCGCCGGTGGCGCAGCCGTTGGATACGTTGACGAACTGGATGCCGGTCAGGCCCAGCTCGTTGACCAGCGAATCGGCATTGCCCGCCGCGGCCGAACCGCCGAAGGCGAACTGCATGTCTTCCCAGTCGAGGCCACAATCCTTCAGCGCCTGGCGCACGGCGAAGGCGCCCTGCGAGCGGCCGCTGACTCCGTCGGTGCGCCCGAACGGGTGCAGGCCGACGCCGATGATGCAAACCTCGGTCATGGACGCTCTCCCTGATGATGCGAGAGCTATATTATACTACGATATAATTCTGGCCTAGACCTGAAGCACGGTACAGGCCGAAACACCCGGGCCGCCATAGACATGGGTGTAACCGGTCTTGGGGCTGTTCGGCACCTGGCGGGCGCCGCCGTCGCCGCGCAGCTGCAGCACCACCTCGTAGACCTGCCGCAGGCCCGACGCGCCGATCGGCTCGCCATTGGCGATGCAGCCGCCGTCCGTGTTGATCGGCATCTTGCCGCCGATCTCGGTGTGGCCGTCGCGGATCAACCTTTCCTGGTCGCCGTCCTTGCAGAAGCCGTTTTCGGCCATGTGCATGATCTCGGCGCCGGATTCGGTGTCCTGGATCTGGATGACATCCATGTCCTCGGGACCGACGCCAGCCATCTCGAACGCGGCTTTCGAGGCGAACACGGTCGGGCTGGGCGCGCGGTCCAGCGCCAGATAGGGGCTGAACACCTCGAACGCGCCGTAATGGCGGGTGCGCAGGGTGCAGGCGCGCAGCTGGACCGGCCGATTGGTGTAGCGGCGCGCGGCCTCCTCGCTGGCCAGGATCAGCGCCACGCCGCCTTCGGCCGGCGAGCAGAACATGTATTTGGTCAGCGGGTAGGACAGCATGTCCGAATTGAGCACCGTGTCGAGATCGACCGGGTCGCGGCGCCAGGCGTTCGGATTGAGCGCGCCGTTGCGGAACGCCTTCTGCGCCACCATGCCCAGCGTCTCGTGCGAGATACCGTGATCGGCCATGTAGCGGTTGATCTTCATGGCGAAGAACTGGGTGGTGAGGCTGAGGCCGGTGTCGCCGTACCAGTGCTCCAGGCCGCGGCTGGCCGGGTCGGAATTGAACGCGCCGCGCGGATGCTTGTCGAAGCCCACGGCCACGCCGACATCGTACTGGCCCGACTTGATCGCGGTGTAGGCCGAGATCAGCGCGCTGCCGCCGGTGGCGCAGCCATTCGAGACATTGACGAACTGCACGCCGGTCAGGCCCAGCTCGTTGATCAGCGAATCGGCATTGCCCGAGGCCGCCGAGCCGCCGAAGGCGAACTGCATGTCGGGCCACTCCAGGCCGGCGTCCTTCAGCGCGTCGCGCACCGCGTGCGCGCCCTGCTGGCGGCCGGATTTGCCCTCGGTGCGACCGAATTTGTGAATGCCGATACCGATGATGCAGACCTCGGTCATGTGCCGTCTCCCTGATGATCAATCGCGCAAATTAAGCGCGCGTGCGGAAAACCCTTATGCACCATCCGGACGGCTCAGTCGAGTTGCAGCACCATGGCTTTCAGATAGGCGCTTTCGGGCAGCAGCGGATGCACCGGATGGTCCGGTCCCGCGCCCGCCGAGCGCAGGATGCGGCCCGAGCGGCGCCCATCGACCAGGCCGCGCGCCACTTCCTCGGCGAACGCTTCCGGGCTGACATTGTGGCTGCAGGACGCGACCAGCAGCACGCCGCCAGGGCGCACCAGCGGCACCGCCAGCTTGACCATCTTGCGGTAGCCCTTCAGGCCCGGCTTCAGGTCTTTCTTCGACTTCACGAAAGCGGGCGGATCGGCAACGACCACATCGAATTTCCGGCCGCCCTGCGCCATGCTTTCCATGGCGTCGAACGCCTCGGCGCGGCGAATGTCCATGATCGGCGTGACTCCATTCGCCTCGGCCGCCTGCCGCGCCAGCGCCAGCGCCGGTTCCGAGCGGTCGATGGCGACCACTTCCCTGGCGCCCGCCACCGCGCACTGCACGCCGAACGCGCCCGCGAAGGCGTAGAGGTCGAGCACCTTGCCGCCCTTTGCAAATTTCGACACGAAGGCGCGGTTGTCGCGGTGATCGTAGAACCAGCCGGTCTTCTGGCCGCCGGCCAGATCGGCGAAGAACGTCGCCCCGTTCTCTTCCAGCGCCGACGGCCCGTCGATCTTGCCGTGAACCACGCGCACCTCCTGGCTGAGCCCCTCGGTCTGGCGCGCCGGCGTGTCGAGCCGCAGCACGATGCAGTCCGGCTTTACCGTCTCCTGCAGCGCGGCGACCACCGGATCGATCAGCGCGTCCATCCCCGCCGTGTTCGCCTGCACCACAACCACGCCACCGAACCGGTCGACGATCAGGCCGGGCAGACCATCGGCTTCGGCATGGATCAGCCGGTAGAACGGCCGGTCGAACAGCCTGGCGCGCAAGGCCAGCGCCGCGCTGAACCGGTCGCGGAAGAACGCGGCGTCGATCTTCTGGTCCGGATCGCGGGCGAGGACGCGCCCGGCGATCAGCGTGTGGGGATTGAAATAGCCGGTGCCGAGCGCCCTGCCCTCGGCCGACTGGAACCGGACAATGGAGCCGGCGGGCAGCGACCGGATATCCGCATCCATGCCGATCTCGTTGGAATAGATCCACGGATGCCCGGACAGCGCCCGTATATGCATGCGGGGATTGAGGCGGATGGCGGGTGCGGTCATGGAATTTTCCGGTTGGTTGCGGCAATGCTAGTGCCTAAACGCATTTGGGCTGCCCGCCAACCATTGTCGATACCGTTGATGTAGTTGATCTGCGCCTATTCGCCATCGGATAGTCCTGCTTTCTAAATCGGAGGCTCATATGGCACTTGTCCTTCATTATCACCCGCTGTCGTCGTTCTGCCACAAGGTGCTGATCGCGCTTTATGAAAGCGGCACGGCGTTCGAGCCGGTCATGGTCAATCTGGGCGATCCAGCCGAGCGGACGGCCTATCTGGAAATCTCGCCCATGGGGAAGATCCCCGCACTCCAGGACGATGGCCGCGCCATCGTTGAGACTTCCATCCAGATCGAATATCTCGATCAGTACCATCCCGGGACCCGAAAGCTGCTGCCCGCCAACGCCGGCCGGTGCCTGGAGGCGCGGCTGTGGGACCGTCTGTTCGATCTCTATATCGAACTACCCATGCAGAAGATCGGCGCCGACGCCATGCGCACCGAAGGCGAGCGCGACCCGCGGGGCGTGGCCGATGCCCGTGACGGGCTGAACGCCGCCTACCCGATGATCGAGCGGCAACTGTCCGGCAAGACCTGGGCCGTCGGCGACGACTTCACAATCGCCGATTGCGCCGCGGCGCCGGGCCTCTTTTACGCGTCCATACTGGAACCGTTCGCCGCCTATCCGAACCTGAGCGCCTATTTCGAGCGGCTGCTGGCGTGGCCGTCCTACGACCGGGTTCTCCGGGAAGCCCAGCCGTTCTTCGAATATTACCCGTACTATAGGAACATGCCGGAACGTTTCCGGAACTGGGGGCTGTAACGGCGCGGGTCAGTTGGCCGGTGCCAGCCGCGTGCTCTTGACGCTGGCGAGGATGCGGCCGAGCGTCGCCCGCACTTCCGGGCGCAGCTTTTCGTCGTCGGTGGCGATTCGGATATCACCGCTCCACTGGTCCTGATCCAGCACGCCTTGCTTGACCAGGCTGCGCACAAGGATGGTGTGAGCCAGCAGCAGCGCCTCGAACTCGTCGTAGAAGTCGTCCATTTCCCGCTCGGTCCACATGACGTCTCTCCTTGCTGATGCTGGCCGCGCAGTCTGACGCGTCTGCGTGACGATTCTACGTGCCCCGAAAGGGGGCGTTCCCAAGCGATGACCGCCTAGGCCGGCCGGTGGCACACCGCCTCGATGTGATGGCCGTCCGGATCCAGCAGGAACGCGGCGTAATAGTCCTGGTGGTATTGCGGCCGCAGCCCCGGCGGGCCGTTGTCGGCGCCGCCGGCGGCGAGGCCCGCGGCATGAAACGCGTCAACCAGGTCGCGGCTGCGCGCCGTGAAGGCGATGTGTTGGCCGAACGATATCTGGGGCCCCGGCACGCCCTCGGCGGTCGGGCCGCCGATCCAGAATGGCGGCTCGCCGTCCGGATCGTCGCCGAAGCCGAACGCCGCGTAGCCGTCGAAAACATCCGCCCGCAGCGACAGGTAGCCCAGCGCGCCCAGCACCGCCACATAGAACGGCTTGGACCTCTGCAGGTCGCTGACAGGAAGTGAGAAGTGATCGATCATCGCCGTGCATCCCGGTTGTCCGCCCGGGCAAATGTAGTGGCGCGGCCATCCGGTGGCCAGTGTTTCACCGGTCGCCAAGCCACCGGTTTTGGATGAGTATGGCAGCGTACGGTGAACGCGCCGGCAAACGGGGAAAGGTTTTGATATGGAATTCACACGGTTGGGATCGACCGGCACGCAGGTGTCGCGGCTGTGCCTGGGCGCCATGAGTTTCGGCAGCATGGCCGACTGGATGATCCCGGAAGACGCCAGTTTCGCCATCGTCAAGCGGGCGATCGAGGGCGGCATCAACTTTTTCGACACCGCCGACGTCTATTCGCGCGGCGAGAGCGAGACCATCCTGGGCAAGGCGCTGAAGGAATATGTCCGCAAGCGCGAGGAGATCGTCGTCGCGACCAAGGTCTATATTCCCATGGGCAAGGGTCCGAACCGGGGCGGCCTGTCGCGCAAGCACATCCGACACTCCATCGACGACAGCCTGAAGCGGCTGGGGATGGATTATGTGGATCTCTACCAGATCCACCGGTTCGACTATCACACGCCCATGGAAGAGACCATCGAGGCGCTGGACGAAGTGGTGAAGGCGGGCAAGGCGCTCTATGTGGGCGCCAGTTCCATGCTCGGCTACCAGTTCGGCAAATACCTGAACATGGCCGACAGCCTGGGCCGGTCGCGCTTCGTCACCATGCAAAACCAGTACAGCCTGCTCTACCGCGAGGAAGAGCGCGAAATGAACCCGCTCTGCGCCGAGGAAGGTGTCGGCCTGATTCCGTGGAGCCCGCTGGCCGGCGGCATCCTGGCCGGCAGCCGCGAGGCCGGCACCACCCGCGCCAAGTCCAATATGGGCGGCGGCACGCGCTATAACCGCCCCGCCGACCACGCGGTGCTCGATGCGGTCAGGCAGGTTGCGGCGGCGCGCGGCGAAAGCCCGGCCCAGGTGGCGATCGCCTGGCTGCTGTCCAAGCCCGGCGTCACCGCGCCGATCATCGGCGCCACCAAGCTGGGCCAACTGGAAGATCCGCTGAAGGCGGTGGACACGCGCCTGTCGGACGAGGAAATCGCGATCCTGGAAGCGCCCTATGTGACGCAGCCGGTAACCCACATCCCCGGCCCCAACGACCTGGCGCCCGGCGCGCCGCGCCCGGACTGACGGATCAGGCCCGCTCGGCGACCACGGCGTAGAGCGGGTCCGACCGGCCGGGGAACGGCGAGATGTCGATGAACTCGGCCGGCCCGAATCCGCCCGACAGACGGAAATACAGGTTCACCAGTCCGCCATGCTGATGGTCGTCCAGCGCCCGCCAGATCGCCACGGCCTTGGTCGGGAACATACGGTTCGAGAACGACAGGATGAACGGCGCGCCCGGCCTGAGGATGCGCGCCACCTCGGAGAAAATCTCCACCGGCCGGGTCATGTACTGCACCGACACGGCGACGGTGCAGCCGTCGAACGTCGCGTCGGCGAAGGGCAGCGCCGGGTTCTTGTTGAGGTCCTGGACGAAACCGCCGATGAGCTGCGGATTGGCTTTCAGCTCGGTGACGTTCATGCCGTGGCCGATCACCCGGTCGAACACCACATCCTTGGGCAGATGCGACACGCAGGACGACATCAGGTCGAGGATGCGCCCGCCCGCCGGCAACCGCTCCTTGTAGAACAGGGCAAGCGCAGCGCACGCTGGCTCGTCGATGTGGGTGACGATCCGCGGTGGCTGGTAGAACCAGGTGTCCGGCGTTTCGTCGACGCGGGCGAAGTGATGCGGCTGCAGCGGGTTATCCATGCGCAGGAAGATTAGCCACCCGATGGACCTACATCCAGCGCGGCGGCGTTAGTCGAGGTAGCATGGTCCGCACTCTCCCACCGTGGCCGGAAAGAACACCCGTGAAAAGCACCGTCAGACGACTTGCGATCCTCGCCGTGGCGCTGTGCGTCGTCGCCTGCGCGTCGCGCCCCGAGGATACCGCCGACGACCTGACGCTGGCGCTGTCGGCCAAGGTGGCGACCAACACGCCCGATGGCGAGCCGTTGCCGGTGCCGCGCCACGAAGCGCCCGAGGCCGTGCCCGGCCGTCACCAGCAGATCCTGCTGCTGTCGGGCGGCGGCTCGCACGGAGCGTTCGGCGCCGGCGTGCTGGTCGGCTGGACCGAATCCGGCGCGCGGCCGGAATTCGATATCGTCACCGGCGTGTCGACCGGCGCGCTGATGGCCACCTTCGCCTTTCTGGGGACCGAATTCGACGGCCAGCTCCGCGAATTGTTCACCACCGTCGACAACGAACAGATCTATCGGGACCGGGGCGTGAGCGGCTTGCTGAAGGGGTCGGCGTTCGACCAGAAGCCGCTGGAGAAGGCGCTGGAGCGAACCATCAACGACAGCGTGATCGAGCGCGTCGCGCGCGAACACGCCAGGGGACGGCGCCTGTTCGTCGCCACCACCAACCTGGACACCGGCGTGCCGGTGATGTGGGACATGGGCAAGATCGCCGCGAGCAAATCGCCCGGCAAGGCGGCGTTGTATCGGAAGATCCTGCTGGCGTCAGCGGCCATTCCGGGCATCTTCAAGCCGGTCTACATCAAGAGCCGGACCGAGACGCCGTCGCTGCATGTGGACGGCACCATCCGCTCGTCGCTGCTGTTCCATTCGTTCATGCTGGCTCGCGATGGCGGACAGGACGTGTGGACCATCGTCAACGGCAAGATCGACTATGCCCGCCGCGACGGGCCGACGGACGCCAACATCACCAGCCTGGTGCCGCGCGCCGTCATCGAGATGATGAAGTCGAATACCAGCGACAGCGTCTACCGGGCCTATGTCCGCACCCGGCAAGCCAAGGCCAGCTTCCATCTGGCCTATCTGCCCGACGATGCGCCCGACACCAATCCGATCAAGTTCGTGCCCATGGAGATGGGCGCGCTGTTCCAGACCGGACGCGAGATGGGCCGGCTGCAGCGCTGGGCGCACGAGCCGCCGCGCCTGGAATCGCTGGAGCGGCTGCCCTAGGACAGCGGAAAGCCGACGATGTCCTGCAGTTCCGCGAGGGCGACGTCGGGGTCGATGACCTTGATGGTCTGCATGCCGAGCGCCCGGGCGGGCTTCAGGTTGATGCCCAGATCGTCGAGATAGACGGCATCCGCCGGCTCGATCTCCAGCGCCTCGCAGGCCATCCGGTAGATTTCGGGGCTGGGCTTGCGCACGCCCACCTTCGAGCTTTCGATTACCACCTTGAACAGGCCCATCACCTGCAGCACCTCGGCGGCGCGCTCTTCGGTGCGGGCCATGCCGGCGCCGGAGCCGTGGCGAACGTTGTTGGTGATGCAGCCGGTGACCAGCCGCTCGTTGATCCGGCGCAGCGCCTCAACCATCCTGGGCCGCAGGTCGCCCGACAGGAGCGCCACCACGTCCTTGCCCGGCAGGTGGTAGCCGCGCTGGTGCGCTTCCAGATCGAACAGCCGGTCGAACTCGTCGAGACTCACCTCGTTGCGCTCGAACAGCGCCCAGGCGTTGGTGTCCGGATTGGTCGAATTGATGGTGCGGATCAGGTCGAGCGGCAGGCCCCGATCGGCCTCGTACCGGTTGAACGCCTCGAACGGGCTCGTCGTCAGCACGCCGCCGAAATCCCAGATTACCGCCTTGACCATGTCATCGTCTCCATTTTGACGCTGTCGGGCGTATAATGGGGAAGCGAGACAAGGTCCACCCGAAAGCTTTGTCCATGAGCACGACCATGAGAGCGATGGTGCTTGGCCAGCCCGGCGACGGATGCGTCAGTCTTTGCCGGCGCGATCGCCCCGTGCCCGGGCCCGGCCAGGTTCTGGTCCGTGTGCGCAAATGCGCGGTGTGCCGCACCGACCTGCATGTGGTCGACGGCGACCTGACCAGGCCCAGGACACATGTGGTGCCCGGCCACGAGGTCATCGGCACCGTGGCGGCGCTGGGTCCGGACGTGGACCGCTTCGCCGTGGGCGCGCGCGTCGGCGTGCCATGGCTGGGGATGACCTGCGGCGCCTGCGACTATTGCCTGTCGGGGCGCGAGAACCTCTGCCCCGGCGCCCAGTTCACCGGGTACACGCTGGATGGCGGGTTCGCCGATTACATGGTCGCCGACGCGCGATTCTGCTTCGCCATCCCCGACTTCTATACGGATGCCGAAGCCGCGCCGCTGATGTGCGCCGGGCTGATCGGCCACCGGGCGCTGACCATGGCCGGTGACGCCCGCCGGCTCGGCCTCTACGGCTTTGGCGCGGCCGCGCATATCATCGCCCAGGTCGCCGTCTGGCAGGGCCGCGAACTCTACGGCTTCACCCGGCCCGGCGACACCGCCGGCCAGGATTTTGCCCGGGCCATGGGCTGTGCCTGGGCCGGCGGATCGGACATGCGTGCTCCTGTCGCGCTGGACGCCGCCATCCTGTTCGCGCCCATCGGCGCGCTGGTGCCGGCGGCGCTCGACGCGGTTGCGCCGGGCGGCACCGTGGTCTGCGCCGGCATCCATATGAGCGACATACCTTCGTTCCCCTATCGTCTGCTGTGGGACGAGCGGCGGCTGGTTTCGGTGGCCAACCTGACGCGCCGCGATGCGGAGGCGTTTCTCGCTTTGGCGCCCCAGGTGCCGGTCCGGACCACGACGCATCTCTATCCGCTCGAGCAGGCCAACGACGCCCTCGACGACTTGCGCGCAGGCCGGTTTGAAGGCGCGGCCGTACTGGATGTGGACGGTTCCGGCACACCTGCCGAATAGTGTTGACCGCGCCCGCCGGCCCGCTAGGCTTGCGCAAAACCGGCCAACGGGAACCAGGGGAGCCAGCGTCAGTGAGCAGTGAGGCACCGGGCGCAAGCACGCCCAAACACGGCAATGGCTATCTGGTCTGGGTGGTGTTCATCCTCACCCTCGCGTCCACCTTCTCGATCATCGACCGACAGATTCTCAACGTCATGATCGGTCCGATCAAGCGCGACCTGGACATCAGCGATTCCCAGATGGGTCTGCTGATGGGCGCGGCATTCGCCGTGCTCTACAACCTGCTTTCCTACCCGGCGGGCTGGATGGCCGACCGCTATAACCGGCGAAACCTGATGGCGGGCGGCATCGCCGCGTGGAGCCTGATGACCGTGGTCTGCGGCACCGCCCATTCCTATGTGACGCTGTTCGCCGCGCGCATGGGCGTCGGTGTCGGCGAGGCCGCGCTGGCGCCGGCGGCGTATTCGACGATGGCCGATTATTTCAAGGCAGCACGCCTGCCGCTGGCCATCGGCGTCGTGGGCGCCGCGCCGTTCCTCGGCCAGGGCCTTGCCGGCCTGGTCGGCGGCCCGCTGATCGATTATCTGGAAGCCCGGCCGCAGATGAGCGTGCCCGTGCTGGGAGAGATCTATTCCTGGCAGGCGGTGTTCTGGCTCGTCGGCCTTCCCGGTCTCGTCGTTGCACTGCTGTTTTTCACCATCCGCGAGCCGCGCCGCCACGGCAAGACCGAGGCCGACGGCAAAGGCGTGCCGTTCAGCGTGGTCTGGAGCTTCGTGAAGAGCCGGCGCGCCTTTTTCGTCCTGATCTTCACCGGCTATCTCGCGCTGTCGACCCAGGGTTGGTCGCTGATGCTGTGGATCTACGAATATTTCGTTCGCGAGCATGGCCTGACGCGCACCCAGGTCGGCGTTCCCTACGGCATCATCTCGATCGTCGCAGGCATCAGCGGCAGCGTGTTCGCAGGCGGATTCGCCGGTTACTGGATCAGCAAGGGCCGCAAGGACGGCACGCTGCGGCTGGTGTTCATCGGCACCTGCCTGCTCGGCCCCAGCGCGGTCGTGCTGACCTTGCTGCCCAGTGCCTACGCGGCGATCGCCCTGCTGATCCCGGTGACGTTCCTGATGGCCATGCCACCCGGCCTGATTTCGTCGGCGCTGCAGCAGATCGCGCCGAACGAACTGCGCGGCCAGATGATCGCGTTCTACATGATCGCGGTGAACTTCCTCTCATACCTGGTCGCACCCCAGCTGCCACCGGCGCTGGACCTGCTGATCTACGGGCGCGAGGACACGCTGGGCGTGTCTATTTCCGTGCTGGCCGCGATCAACTATTCGATCGCGGCAATATGCATCGGCTTCGGCCTGCGCTACTTCCGCAAGGCGCTGAAGGATGCCGAGGCCTGGCAGGACAAGCTGCTCTAGGACATGCAAGGGGCGGCGCCGTCGCCAGCGCCGCCCCCTGGAGATTCCCCGCCGCCGGTCTAGCGGATGCGGACCTTGTCGCCGTGCTGTTCCCAGACCGCGTGCAACTCTTTCTTCAGTGCGTCGAGCTGCACCTTGATCCGCCGTTCGCGGTCGTGAACGATGGCCGAGTTGTTCATGCCTTCGGCCAGGAACTCCAACGTGTCGCGCCAGCGCTCGAAGACATCGCGCAGGGCCAGGGCGTAATCCGGATAGGCGCGGCGGCCGGCCTCCAGACGGGCCTTTTCATATTCGGCGGCGGCCGGCTCGATGATCGCGCGCAACTCGGCATCGGTGCGCGAGGCAGCGATCAGTTCCCGCCAGGCGATCGAGATGCGGCTGTTGACGTTCTCCCACGTATTGTCCACGGCCTGGTCGATATAGTCCTTGCCGACCGGCGTCCGGGTGGCGCCTTCGAAAAACCGTTCCAGCCACTGCTCGCGCAGATAATCGATGGACGCCTCGAGCACATGCTGCGTGGTGGGAAAATAGTGCTGTACGGCGCCGCGGGTCACGCCGGCCTTCTTGGCGATCTCGGTGGTGGTCGTTCGAAAATAGCCGATATCGACGAAGCACGAGATCGTCGCCTCGATGATTTCCTGTCTTGTGGCCAGGCTGCGCACCCGTCTGCGGCGCGTGCCGGCAAGAGCAACTGAAGTCGCCATATACCTTGAATCCACTCCCTGACGCCGCCGGCCTTGGAAAGTCAGCCTCGACTTTATATTAACTAGATTGAGGTCTAATTTATCGTGCAACGAGCGTGCCGGGCAACCGGCAATCTGCCACAATTGCAATGACCGGCGCAACGCGGCGGCTGATACAGGATACGGTATCCGCGACCGAGAGGAAGACAAGGCCGCCGCGGCCCGGGCGATGCGGCTTGCGAGCGACTCGCGTCATGGCCGCCACAAGGGGAGAGCGATCCAATGAGCACCGCATTGAAGAATCTGAGCCTGTTCGATCCGGCCGTGCAGGAGGACTGGTATTCGGCCTACGAGATCCTCCATCGGGAGGAACCGGTCTATTGGTGCGAGGAAGGCGGCTTCTTCGTGGTGACCAAATTTGCCGACATCCAGGCGATCTCGCGCGAGCCCAACCTGTTCTCGACCTATGCGACACGCCTGAGTTCGGACCCGCTGATCAAATTTCCCGAGGCGGTGGAGATCTACGAAAACCAGGGCTGGCCCCGTTTCCAGCCCATGGTCACCGATCCGCCGGTCCACAAGCAGTACCGGCGCAATTTCGACCATTATTTCAGCCCCAGCGGCGTGAAGGTGATGGAACCCTTCATCCGCCAGTTCATCAACGGGCTGATCGACGGCTGGATCGGCAAGGGCGAATGCGAGTTCGTGCGCGACTTCGCCATGCCGCTGCCGATGAACGTCATCACCAAGATGCTGGGCTTTCCCATGGAGGACCTGCCGCGGTTGAAGCACTGGTCCGAGGTCTGGGTGCGGCCCTTTGCACGCGGCCTGAACCTCGAACAGGAGAAATACGTCGCCGAGATGGGTGTGGAGTTCCAGCATTACATCCACCAACAGGCCCAGGATCGCCGCCGCAACCCGCGCGACGACGTCCTGACCGCACTGGTCAACGGCACCGTCGGCGAAGGGAACGACAAGCGCCCGCTCACCGACAACGAGATCATCGGCATCACCGACAACCTGCTGATCGGCGGCAACGAAACCACCACCTTCGCGCTCACCTCGGGCATCTGGCTGCTGTTCCGTTTCCCCGACATCTATGCGCAGCTGAAGGCCGACCGGTCGAAAGTGCGCAACTTCGTCGAGGAAGTGTTGCGCATGGAAAGCCCGACCATGGGCCTGATGCGCTGCGCCACCGAGGACACAGAGATCAGGGGCGTGAAAATTCCCAAGGGCTCGGTGCTGAACCTGCGCTTCGCCGCCGGCAACCGGGACGAGGAACAGTTTCCGGACGCCGCATGCCCCCATCTCGACCGCAAGAACGCCGCCGCGCACCTGGCGTTCGGCCAGGCCGAGCATCATTGTCCCGGCGCGGCCCTGTCGCGGCTGGAGCAACTCTGCACCTTCGAGATCCTGCTGGACCGGCTGGACAACATCCGGCCGGCACCGGGCAAGAACGATTACAGCCACCTGCCCGGATTCACCCTGCGGGGCCTGAAGGAGCTGCACATACAGTTCGACGCAAAGGGATGAACCGGTCTAGCGGCCGGTTTCCGTGGCTGACAGGCAACGGGTGCGCGCCTTGACACCCATCCGCACCTCCCCTTAACTCTGCGCCGAACCGGATGGGGAGCGAAACATTAGGCGGATTTATGGATCGAGCGTAACGGCCTTCGCGGCGGCGACGCTGTGTCACGGTGCCCTGGCTGCATCTCCCGAATCGGTTCCTCTCGTCCGCCGCTCCGGCGAACAGGTGGTGGTCACCGCCACCCGCGAGGCGACGGATCGCACCAAGGTGCCCGAGAGCACCGGCGTGATCGACGCCGCGGCGCTGGCCGAGGCCCATGTGGTGCATCCCGCCGACATCATGGGACGCATTCCCGGCGTCTACCAGGCTTGGCTGAGCGGCAACCACCATGTCACGTCGATCCGCCAGCCGATCAATTTCAACCCGCTCTATCTCTACCTGGAGAACGGCATCCCCAAGCAGGCGCCGGGCTTCTTCGAGACCAACGCATTGTTCGACATGAACATGTCGCAGATCTCGCGGCTTGAAATCACCAAGGGCCCGGGCACGGCGCTCTACGGCTCGGACGCCGTCGCCGGCATCATCAGTGTCTTCACCCTGCCGCCGCCCGAGGACTTCTCGGGCAGCATCAAGCTCCAGGGCAGCACGCGCGGCTACAAGCAGGCGCTGATCTCGCTGGGCGGCACCACCGGCGCCCACGGCCTGCGCGCCGATATCAACCTGGTGCAGGACAGCGGCTGGCGCGACCACACCGACTCCGACAACCAGATGGGCACCTTCACCTGGAACATCGACAACGGCGGCAAGCTGACGGTGCGCAACACGCTGATCCTGACGCGGGTGAACCAGGATTCTCCGGGCTCGAATCTGAGCCGTGCGGAATTCAAGAACACGCCCAGGATCAACCTCTCGCCCATCGACTTCCGGCTGGTGGAAGGCGTGCGGTTCTCGAGCCGGATCGACTATGACCTGGGTGACAGCCTGCTGAGTCTCAATCCCTATATGCGCTGGGGCCGGACCAAGCTGATGCCGTTCTTCCAGCTGGCGTTCGATCCGGCCTATTTCGATGAAAGCGCCACCTCGGTCGGTGCCCAGCTCAAGCTCCGCCACGACTTTTCCGACAGGCTGCGGCTCATCGTCGGCAGTGACGTGGACTACACCTCGGGCAGCCGGACCGACACCCAGATCCTGCCGGTACGCAATGGCCGGTTCTATGTCAGCTACACCGACCTGGACACCATCTACGATTTCAAGGTCAAGGCGCTGACCCTGTCGCCCTACATCCACGGCGAATGGCAGATCACCGACCGGCTGCGCGCCACGGCAGGCGTGCGCTACGACTACACTCACTACGACTACACCAACAACCTGCCGACAATCATCGATCCCCGGGACTCGCACAACCGGCCGCCGAGCCAGAGCTTCCACTACAACAATTTCACGCCCAAGGCCGGCCTCACCTATGACGTCACCGACAGGCTGAACGCCTTCGTTTCCTATCGCCAGGCCTTCCGCGTACCGACCACGACACAGCTGTTCCGGCCGGGCACGTCCTCGCGCTCGACCGAGTTGAAGCCGGTGAAGGCCGAGAGCATCGAAGTGGGCGTTCGCGGCGGATGGGAGCGTTTCAGCTTCGATCTGTCGCTCTACACCATGAAAATCAAGGACGACATCCTGGTGTTCACCAACAACACCACCGGTGTGCGCGACATCCAGAACGCCGGCGACACGCGCCACAAGGGCGTGGAAATCGGCATGACCGCCGAGATCACCGATACGCTCAGCGCGTCGGTGTCCTATGCGCGCACCGACAACCACTTCATCGAGTGGTTCCCGGTAGCCAGCGCCGACCTGTCGGGCAACAAGATCAACCGGTCGCCGCGGGACGTGGGCAATGCCCGCGTCGTCTGGCGCCCGTCCTTCCTCAATGGCGGCCGCTTCGAGATCTCCTGGGAGCACGCCGGGAAGTACTTCATGGATGACAACAACACCCAAGTCTATGAAGGCCACGACCTGCTGCACCTTGCCGCCAATATGTTCGTGGTCAGGAACGTCGAGCTGTTCGTGCGCCTTCATAACGTGACCAATGCGCGCTACGCGACCAACAGCCGGTTCAGCGCCTTCAACGGTCAGGAATTGAAGCCCGGCCTGCCGCGCACATTGTTCGGCGGAGTCGGCGTCAGTTTCTAGGCTTCCCCTTGGCCGTTTCCCGCGCTAATTTAAACTCTGTTCCAAATTTGGGGAGGACATGATGGGGCGTTGCGACGGGAAGGTAATCTACATCACCGGCGGCTCTTCGGGCATCGGCAAGGAATCCGCCGCGTGGCTGGTACGTGAAGGCGCACGGGTCGCGCTGGCCGACATCAACGAGGCAGCAGGCAAGGAGGCCGCCGCGCCATTCGGCGACAAGGCCATCTTCCTGAAGCACGACGTGACCAAGGAAGCCGACTGGGCCGCCAACCTGGAAGCGGCCCGCAGTCACTTCGGCCGGCTCGACATCGTGGTCAATTGCGCCGGCGTGGTCGTCACCGGCAATCCGGTCGACATGCCGCTGGAGGACTGGAACCGGGTATTCCGCATCAACGTGGATGGCAGTTTCCTCGCCGGCAAGTACAGCATCCCGCTGCTCGCCGGCAATGGCGGCGGCCAGCTCATCCAGTTCTGCTCCATCGCCTCCTATTCCGCCTCGCCCGGCCTCGTGGGCTATTGCGGGTCGAAGGCAGCGGTGCGCTCGCTGATGCGTTCGCAGGCCAAATATTGCAAGGAAGAGGGCAACGGCGTCCGCGTGAACGGCATCTTCCCCGGCCCGATCCTGACACCCATGACCAACACGGTGCTCGACGGCGCCATGGGCCAGGGCGCCCACACCCAGTTTCAGCCGGGTCAGGTCAGCCCGTTCGGCGTGCTGGGCGCCGCCGAGGACATCGCCGCCGGGGTGCTGTTCCTGTGTTCCGACGAATCGCGCTACGCCAACGGCACCGAGCTGATGCTGGATGGCGGCACATCGCTCTGACGCCCTAAAGCGCGGCGGCCATGATCACCCTCGAGGCGATGTCGAGGCCCATGGCCGCCTCGTTACGGCGCACCTGGCGCAGGGCTGGCGTCCACTCGGCCTCGGCTATCACGGCGAAACCGAGCTTTTCGTAGAACGGCCGGTTCCACGGCAGGTGCGCGAAGGTGGACAGGGTCATGCGCCGGTAGCCCTGCGCTGCGAGGTCGCCGATCACCGCACGCAATAACGCCGTCCCAAGGCCACGGCGGCCATGGGCGGTGCCCAGCGAGATCTCCTCGAGATGGGCGACACCTTCATGGTCGAGCACCTGTGCGAAGCCGGTGGGCATGCCGTCTCCGGCGCAAACCACCCATATCAGATCGGCATCGATGGCGCCGGCCAGCTCGGCCGCGTCCTTGGGCGGACTATCGGCCACATCGTCCATGCCGACCGTGCGGAACAGTTCGCCCGCATCGCGCTGGATGGCCTGCAGCACCGGAATGTCGTCCTGGTCGGCCTTGCGGATATGTATCGACCTCACCGGGCTCCCCTTCTGCACCTGACCGGCCTATCCTGCTCGCAACAAGAAGTCCGATCTGGGGAGGATGCAAGTGGATAGCGCGCTGTTCGAGGGTCTCTCGGCTGGACTTGAACACCTGTGTGACGTCGCCATCGACCTGGCGCCGAACACGGTGGGATTGACGACCAAGGGCCCGTTCGCCACCCGATCCGTCTTCCATATCGGCGGCGGATCCTTCGAGGGACCGCGCCTGAAAGGAAAGGTTCATTCGGGCAGCGACTACCCGATGACCGCGCGCAACGATACCACCACCGTGGCGCTCGACGTACGTTCAGTCTGGCAGGCCGACAACGGCGACCTTATCTACGTGTATTACTTCGGCCGGCTGGTGACGCCGCCGCATCTGAAGCGCGACCTGTTCGATCCGGCGCGCAATCACGCGGTCGATCCCGGGAAGTACTACTGGCGGGTCGCGCCGGTGTTCGAAACCGCTTCCGTGGAACTCGGCTGGCTAAACAATCTGGTGACGGTTGGCGCCGGACGCTATACGAAGACCGGCCTTGCCTACCGCCTGTATGCCGTAACCTGAAATCGAGGCCGATGATCCAGTCGCCGAACAAAATGCTCCCCGTCCTCGCAATCCTCAGCGAAGTTTACCGGCTGCATTGGCGTCACGTGCTGATCCTGTTTGCGATCACCGCGGCCTATGCGCCGCCGCTGATATTCGGCCTTGGCCCCGCCATGCTGGAAATCTCGAAAATTCCGCCCGATCAGATGCAGCAGATCGACGGCGCGCTGCGCGACAAGTTCATGCTCAGCGTCGCCGCCGTCATCGTGCTGAGCAGCGCCATCTTCGTGTTCTGGGTCCGGCTGACGCTGGTGGGTCCGCGTGCGGCGATCCTGGGCGAGCCGATCCGTTGGCCGATCCGCATGGTGCGCGTCGCGCTGCTGTTCGCCCTGGCCGGCCTGGGCGGCTTCATCGCGCTGCTGCCGCTTGGCGCATTCCGGCAGGTGCTGGCCACGCTGGTGATCTCGTTCCTGTTCGCGCTGCTGTCGCGCCGGCTGGTGGAGGCCTGCATGGACATTCCCAAGGGACAGAAGCACGCGCCGGCCAGCATGGAAGAAAACTTCCGCTTCGGCGCCCTGCTTGCCGCCGCGAGCTTCCTGCTGCTGCTGGTGCAGACACTGGTGTCCGGGGTGCTGGCGGTGATCGGTGCGCCGATGACCGCCAATGTGGCGGCAGGTCTGTTCTCGGTGCTGGCAATAACGGTGATGGCGTCGATCCACGCCATCGTCTACCGCCTGCGGACGGTGCCGCCCAGGCCCGTTTAGGGACCCTGCGGCGCCGGCGCGGGAATGCCGCGCTCCGGTTCCTGGTCGCGGCTCCGTTGCTCGGATTCGCGCCGGCCCTGCATCCACGACGCATTGTCGTCCGAAACCAGCGCCTCCACATTCTCCACCAGCAGCCGGTAGGCCTTGGCGTCGGGCAGGTTGTAGCTGCCGGTGCGTCCCATATAGAGGAACTTCTCGCGCCGCAGCTGTTCGCAGGTCTGGCGGTACTGGACCCAGTAGCGGTGATGCTGGTTCATCTGCTGCAGGCCCTCGACGATGACCACCACCACGCCCAGAGCGCCGGGAATGAAGGGCCAGTTGGTCACCGCCGCCGTCAGCGGCACCAGGGCAGCCGCCACCATGCTGATGACCTTCAGATACTTGTACTGCCGCTGATGCCACAGGCTCTTGCGGTCGTACCACCCGATCTGGTCCTCGAGCCGCTCATATCCGCTGTCCATGTTCACTTCGCCCTCAATCCCATGACAAACAGGCAGACCGACAGGCCCAGCAGGAACAGCGCGCCCATCAGGGTATCCTCGTCGCCGGTGGACATCACGTCGGCGCAGCCGGCAAAGGCGCACAGCAGGCTGAATCCTGCGCCCATCAGCAGCCAGAGTCGCTTGTTGCTTTTGGCCGCGGGCGGCGGCGGTGGCGGCCGCGGCGTGGGCGTCGGCATCGGCTGGGGCGCTGGCCGCGGCGTCTTGAGAATACCGGCCACGGCATCGACCAGCTGGTTGAACGATTCGCTCTGGACCGACGGATCCCAGCCAATCAGATCAGCGGCCTGGATGCGCCTGAACTCGAAGGGAATGTCGGTCTGCGCGATCAGCGCCGGTACCAGGACACCCCGGTCGGCGGCAGCGCCCGCTTCGTTCACCACCCAGCGCGAGGCCGCCGAATCCTTCGACCACAGCACGATGACGCAGCGTGCGCCGACCAACGCGTTCTCGATGACCTTGGCATAATCCTGTCCGGGCGGGATGCGCCGGTCCCACCAGGTGGTCCAGCCGAAACTCTCCAGCCGCCTGGCCAGCTTCTCGGCCTCGCCGCGATCCTCGCTGGCGTAGCTGATGAATATGTCTGCCGCACCCGCCATGAACCGCGCCCCCCGCGCTGAGTGCCCCAAGCAGGCCGATAGTAACGCATTGGCAACAATGATTGAACTCGTAAAGCATTCCGCACGCACGCTGATTCCCGCGCCCGAAACGGCATTCCGCCGGCCAAAGGAATGCTTGGCAATCTGCCCCCTCGCGGGGCAGACTACGGGCCCAATGGCTCAGGCCACTTGAAATCTCCAGGGGAGCGATTCGACATGCAGAAATTCGGCATCGGCCAGCCAGTCCGCCGCACCGAGGACGTCCGTTTCGTCACAGGCAGCGGCGCCTACACCGACGACATCAACATTCCGGGGCAGGCCCACGGCTACGTGCTCCGTTCGCCCTATGCCCATGCGGTAATCAAGTCCATCGACACCACGGCAGCGAAAGCCGCGCCGGGCGTCATCGGAGTATTCACCTCGGCCGACCTGGCGGCAGCGGGCGTGAACGATATTCCGTGCTTTGCCGGCGGTTTCATCAAGAACAAGGACGGCAGCAACATCTTCGCGCCGGGCCGTCCCGCGCTGGCCAAGGACCGGCTGCTCTATGTGGGCGACGGTATCGCCTTCATCGTCGCCGAGACCGTCAACCAGGCCAAGGACGCGGCCGAGTTAATCGAGATCGACGTCGAAGACCTGCCGTCGGCCGCCAACCTGAAGGACGCCGTGGCGCCGGGAGCGCCGGTGATCTGGGACGCCGCGCCGGGCAACCTGGCGTTCGACTGGGAGATGGGCGACGACGCCGCCTCGCAGGCCGCCTTCGCTGGCGCCAAGCACATCAGCAAGATCGACCTGGTGCACAACCGCATCGCCACCAACGCCATGGAGCCGCGGGCCGCCATTGGCGAATATACCCCCGGTGAAGAACACTACACGCTGAGCACCTGCACCCAGGGCGCCAACGGCATGCAGGCCGGCATCGCCGGCGCCGTATTCGGTATCGACCCCTCGAAGCTGCGCGTTTTCACACCCGATGTGGGCGGCGGCTTCGGCATGAAGACCTTCATCTATCCCGAGCACGTGCTGGTGCTGTTCGCCGCCAAGGCGCTGGGCCGGCCGGTGAAATGGAACGGCGAGCGCATCGAGGCCTTCACCAGCGACACCGGCGGCCGCGACATGTTCACCCATGCCGAACTGGCCATCGACGAAAACAACCGCGTCACCGCATTCCGTGTCGTCAACCAGGCCAATATGGGCGGCTACATGTCCATGAACGGTCCGTTCATTCCCACCATCGCCCATGCCCGCATCCTGGGCGGCGTCTACAACATCCCGAACGTCTATGTGAACGTGAAGGGCTACATGTCGAATTCCGTGCCGGTCGACGCCTATCGCGGCGCCGGGCGTCCGGAGGCCGCCTACATCATCGAGCGGGCCATGGACCAGGCGGCGCGCGAACTGGGGCTGGCGCCCGACGAGTTCCGCCGCCTGAATTTTGTCACGCCCGAGCAGATGCCCTACCAGCATCCCTTCGGCTTCGTGTTCGACAGCGGCGAGTTCGAGCGCAACATGGAAGACGCCAAGCGCAACGCCAAATGGTCGACGCTCGACCAGCGCAAGGCCGCCTCGCGCGCCAAGGGCAAGGCCCGCGGCATCGGCATGGCCTATTACATCGAGACCACGCTGGGCATGCCCACCGAAGCGGCCGAGATCCTGTTCCTCGAGGACGAGACGGTCGAGATCGTCACCGGCACCATGTCGAACGGCCAGGGTCACGAGACCGCCTGGGCGCAGGTCGTGGCCGAGCAGCTGGGCGTGCCGTTCGAGAACATCAAGCTGGTGCAGGGCGACACCGACCGGGTGAAATCCGGCCAGGGCACCGGCGGCTCGCATTCCCTCTACATGGCAGCGGGCGCCTTCCAGGAAACTTCCAACGTGGTGATCAAGAAAGGCAAGATCATCGCGTCGCTGATGCTCGACGAGGACGCGCCGAACATCGAGTTCAGCGAGGGTCTGTTCCGCGTCCCCGGCACCAACAAGTCGGTCGGCATCCTGGAAGTGGCGGCCAAGGCCCGCCAGGCCAACGAGCTGGACCTGCCGGCCGAGACGAAAGAGATGTTCGTCGACGGCCTGAACAGCGCCGCCAAGTACAAGTACAACAACTCGACCTTCCCCAACGGCTGCCATATCTGCGAAGTCGAGGTGGATCCGGACACCGGCAAGGTCGACATCGTCGGCTATACGGTGGTGGACGATTTCGGACGGCTGGTGAACCCGATGCTGGTGGCCGGCCAGGTGCATGGCGGCGTGGTGCAGGGCATTGGCCAGGCGCTGACCGAGGACGTGCTCTATGACAGCGAAAGCGGCCAGCTTATCACCGGCTCGTTCATGGATTACGGCATGCCCCGCGCCGACGACATGTGCGACATCGACTTCTCGTATAACGAGATTCTGTGCAAGACCAATCCCTATGGCATCAAGGGCTGCGGCGAGGCCGGCACCATCGGCGCCTGTCCGTCGCTGATGAACGCCATCGTCGACGCGCTGCTGCCCTACGGCGTCAACGCCATGGACATGCCCGCCACGCCGCTGCGGGTGTGGAATGCGGTCCACGCCGGCGCACGGCAGGCAGCGGAGTAGGCAACAAGCCATGTCCATCGAGGTCCTCAAGACCGCGCGGGACTGGCGCAAGGAAGGGCGGGGCGTCGCCATCGCCACGGTGTCGAGCACATGGGGATCGGCGCCTTTTCCGGTCGGCAGCCAATTGGCCGCCGACGATCGGGGCAACTTCGTCGGCTCGGTCTCGGGCGGCTGCATCGAGGGCGCGGTGATCGGCGAAGCGCGCAAGTCGATCAACGACGGCAAGATCCGCAACCTGGAATTCTCCGTCTCGGATGACCAGGCCTGGGAAGTGGGCCTGGCCTGCGGCGGCACCATCCGGGTGTTCGTCGAGCCCGCGCCCGGCGAGATCGACACGGTTCTTGCCGCCGCCGAGCGCAAGGCTTCCGTCGCCCTCACCACCGACCTGGAAACCGGCAGGCACCAGCTGTTCGACGCGTCCTCGGCGCCCGAGCCCGTCCGCAACGCCCTGCGCGACGACAGGAGCCAGCCGATTGGCGAGCACGATTTCGTCCGGGTGTTCAACACGCCGCGCCGCATCGCCATCGTCGGCGCCGTGCATATCGCCCAGGAGCTGGTGCCCATGGCGACGCGGGCCGGCTTCGACGTCACGGTCATCGACCCGCGCGAGGCGTTTGCCAGCCCGCAGCGATTCCCCGGTGTGACGCTGTCGACCGCATGGCCCGACAAGGCCATGCGCGACCTGGAAATCGACCCGCGCACCGCCATCGTCACCCTGACCCACGATCCCAAGCTGGATGACCCGGCGCTCGACGTGGCGCTGGCGTCCGACGCGTTCTATGTGGGCGCGCTGGGCTCGACGCGCACTCAGGCGAAACGGGTCGCGCGGCTGAAGGAAGCCGGTTTCACCGACGACCAGATCGGCCGGATTCACGGCCCCATCGGTCTCGATATCCGCGCCCAGTCGCCGGCCGAGATCGCCGTCTCGATCCTGGCCCAGATCATCGCCGTCCTGCGCGGCGCCATGAAATGATCTACGCCGACATGCCTGTCGGTCAGGCCGAGGGCGCGATCCTCGCCCATGGCCAGTTCGCGGGCGGTCGCAAGCTGCCCAAGGGCCACCGGATCACCGCCGCCGACATTGCGGCGCTGGACGCCGCGGGCATCGTCTCCGTGTCGGGGTTCAGGCTCGAGCCCGGCGACGTGGGCGAGGACGAGGCCGCGGCGCAGGTCGCGGCGATCGCCACCGGCGAGCACATTCGCCAGAGCGCCGCGTTCACCGGCCGGTGCAATCTGTTCGCCGAGACCGATGGCGTGCTGGTTTACGACCGCGAGCGGCTCGACGCGCTCAACCTGCTGGACGAAGCCGTCACCATCGCCGCCCTGCCGCCCTACGAGCCCGTGCGCAAGGGCCAGATGCTGGCGACGGTGAAGATCATCCCGTTCGCCGTCGAGGGCGCGGTGCTCGCGCGCAGCACGGGGATGCTGGCCGATGGCGGCCTGCTGCGCGTGGCGCCTTATTCGGGCATGAAGGCGGGACTGGTCGAGACCATCATTCCGGGCGGCAAGAACAAGCCGTCGGACAAGCTGGTGAAGGTGACCGCCGAGCGGCTGCAAAATGTCGGCGCCAGCCTTGTCCTGTCGGCCCAGTGCTCGCACCATGCGGGCGACGTCGCCGACCACATCGGGCGGCAGCTGGAGGCGGGCTGCGACATCGTCCTGGTCGCCGGCGCCAGCGCCACCACCGACCGGCGCGACGTGGTTCCCGCCGGTATCGTGGCTGCGGGCGGCGCGGTCGATCATTTCGGCATGCCGGTCGACCCCGGCAATTTGCTGCTGCTCGGCCATGTGGGCGCTGTACCGGTGGTCGGCATGCCCGGCTGCGCGCGCTCGCCGAAGGTCAACGGCTTCGACTTCGTATTGCAGCGCCTTGCCGCCGGCCTGACGGTGACGCCGCGCGACATCATGCGCATGGGCGCCGGCGGCCTGCTGAAGGAGATCGGCGTGCGGCCCCTGCCCCGCGCCCAGGCGACCGGCGAGCCCACCAGGGCCGGCCGCGCACCGCGAATCGCCGCTATTGTGCTGGCGGCCGGCATGTCGAGCCGCATGGGTGGCCGGAACAAGCTGCTGCGTGAGATCGGCGGCGCGCCGATGATCCGCCGGACCGTCGACGCCGTGCTGGCCAGCGGGGCAAGCCCGATAACCGTGGTGACGGGGCGCGATGAAGCCGAAATTCGGGCGGCGCTTTCCGGCCTCGCCGTCAGCTTCATCCATAATCCGGACTTCGCGGCGGGCATGGCCGGCAGCCTGAAAGCGGGCATTGCGGCGGTCACCGCGGACGCCGATGGCGCCGTGGTAGCGCTCGGCGACATGCCCTTCGTAACCGCCCACCATATCGACCGGCTGATCGCCGCCTATGACGAGGACGAGGGCCGCACCATCTGCGTGCCGACCCATGACGGCAAATGGGGCAATCCGGTGCTGTGGTCGCGCCGGTATTTCCCGGAAATGCTGGCGATCACCGGCGACAAGGGCGCCCGCGAACTGCTGCACACCTACGCCGACAAGCTGTGCGAGGTGCCCATGGACGATGAGGGAATCCTGCGGGACTTCGACACACCCGAGGCGTTCGGGAAGACGGACTGACCCCTACCCGGCGCGGCGCAACGCGTCCCATACCCTGAGCGGCGTAGCGGGCATATCGAGACCGGTCACGCCCCGCACGGACAAGGCATCGAGGACGGCGTTCATGATCGCCGGGCAGGCGCCGGTCGTCCCGGCTTCGCCGCAGCCCTTCACCCCATAGGGGCTGGTGGTGCAGGGCACCTCGTTATAGACGGTTTCGATGTCACAAAAATCGTCGGCGCGCGGCATGGCGTAGTCCATGAACGAGCCGGTGATCAGCTGGCCGGTATCGGGATCGTGCAGGCAATGTTCCATCAGCGCCTGTCCCAGTCCCTGAGCGATGCCGCCATGAACCTGTCCGTCGACCACCATGGGATTCAGGATTCTGCCGAAATCATCGACCACCAGGTATCGGGCTGTTTCGACCTTCCCGGTATCCGGATCGACCTCGACTTCGCAGACGTGGCAGCCGTTGGGAAAGGTCGAAACGTCGTGATTGAAGGTGGCGCCAGAATCCAGTCCATCGGCCAGCACTCTCCGCAGATCTGCGTCCAGGCCATCGGCGCGGCGCGCGGCGGACGCCACTTCCATGATCGACATGGACCGGTTCGAGCTGCCCGACCGGAACAGGCCCTCGCCGAACTCGATGGCCTCGGGCGCTTCCCCGAGCAGAGCGGCGACAAGCGCCTTGCCCTTGCCGATGACCTGATCCGACGACAGCCGGAATGCGCCGGCCACCATATAGGTCGAGCGTGAGCCGGCGGTGCCGCCGCCAACCTTCACCCGGTCCGTATCACCCTGGATCAGCCGTATCGCCTCGAACGGCACGCCCAGTTGTTCGGTGACGATCTGCGCCCAGACGGTTTCATGGCCCTGCCCTGCCGACATGGTGCCGGCAATGATTTCAACCGTGCCGTCCTCAGGGAAGCGGATCTCGGCCGCTTCATAGCCGAAACCTACCGAACTCTCGATATAGCAGGCCATGCCGATGCCCCGCAGCCTGCCGCGCGCCAATGCCGCCTCGCGGCGGCCGGGGAAGCTTGCCCAACCAGCCAGACGCATCCCCTCGTCCATGTTCGCCTCGAACGCACCGCTGTCGAATACGAAACCCAGCGGATGGCTGTAGGGCAATTGATCGGGCCCGATGAAGTTGCGCCGGCGAATCTCGTCGGGCGTCAGCCCAAGCTCGCGCGCTGCCTTGTCCATCAGGCGCTCGATCACATAGGCGGCCTCCGGCCGGCCCGCCCCCCGGTAGGCGTCGACCGGCACCGAGTTTGAATAATAGCCGGTCACCCTGACGCTGATCGACGGGATGGCATAGACGCCGCCGGTAAGCCGCGCGCCGCCCAGCGTCTGGATACCGGGCCCGAACAGCGACACATAGGCGCCCATATTGGCCCGGTTGTGGACGCGCATGGCGATTGCCCGGCCGCCTGTGTCGAAGGCGATCTCGGCATGGCTGATCATATCCCGGCCGTGCAGATCGCTTTGGAACGCGTCCGAGCGTTCGCCGGTCCACTTGACCGGCCGGCCCAGCTTCCTGGCGGCAAACAGCACGAGGACATGTTCCGGATAGATGAACTCTTTCATGCCAAAGCTGCCGCCCACATCGGCGGTGATGATCCGAAGGGCGTCCTCCGCCACGCCGAGGACGGGCGCGAGCACGCGCTGAAACAGGTTGGCGCCCTGGGTGGATGTGCGCAGCACATGGCGTCCGGACTCCCAATGGCCCAGCGCGGCGCGCGGCTCGATCGGGCTGGGTGCGAGGCGGTTGTGGACAAGATCCATGGCCGTGATATGCGCCGCCCCGGCAAACGCGGCGTCGACCGCAGCGGCATCACCGCCTTCCCAGTCAAAGCAGACATTTCCGGGCGCTGCATCGCGCAGGCGCGGCGCTGTTTCTTTCACTGCCTCGGCCAGGTTTGCGGCGGCCGGCAGTTCTTCGGCATCGACGGCGATCAGTTCCGCGGCATCCATTGCCTGCGCCAGTGTTTCTGCCACGATGAAGGCGAGGCCGTCGCCGGCATGCATGGCGCGGTCGCGGGCCAGGATCACGCGGCCCCCGACGTCGAGCGTCGACCCGTCCCGGTTCCGCAGCACGCCGCTGATGGCGCAGGGAAGCTCGCCGATACCGGCCGCCGACAGGTCCGCAGCCGTCCAGACACCGAGCACCCCATCTGCGGCGCGGGCGTCAGCGACGTTGATCGACGAGATTGCCGCATGGGCCCAGGGCGACCTGAGAACGTAGCCGTATGCCTGTCCCGGCAGGGTCAGGTCATCGGTATAGCCGCCGCCGCCGGTGACGAAGCGCACATCTTCAACCCGGCGCACCGGCTGGCCGATCCCGAACTTCTGCATGCTGCCTCGCCCTTCAACGTCCGGAAGGCGGCGGACGGCCTACGCGATCTCGGCTACCGCCCGCTTCGCACCGACCACGACCAGATTGGCGCGGTACTCGGCCGAGGCATGGATGTCCTCATTGAGGCCGTCGGCGTCCTGGCTGATTCCTGACAGCGCATCGGCGCTGAAGTTGGACGACAGCGCGCTTTCCATGGCGGACTGGCGAAACACGCAGGGTCCGGCGCCGGTCACGGCCACGCGGACGCCGTCCGCCGTCTTCGCCACCATGACGCCGACCACCGCATAGCGCGACGCCGGGTTCGGGAACTTGAAATAGGCGGCCTTCTGCGGCACCGGGAAGCGCACGGCAGTGACGATTTCGCCCTCGTCCAACGCAGTCTCGAACATGCCGGTGAAGAAGTCCTCGCCGGCGATCTCGCGCTTGTTGGTCACCACAGTGGCGCCAAGGCCCACGAGCGCCGCCGGATAATCGGCCGAGGGATCGTTGTTGGCGATGGAGCCGCCGATGGTGCCGCGGTTGCGCACGGCCGGGTCGCCGATCAGGTTCGCCAGTTTGGCCAGCGCCGGAATCGCCTGCTTCACCTCGGCCGAGGCCGCCACGTCGGCATGCCGTGTCATGGCGCCGATGGTGACCGTGCCGCCCGACACCGAGATGCCCTTCAGGTCCGCGATCTCGTTCAGGTCGATCAGGTCGCTGGGCTGGGCCAGACGCTGCTTCATGGTGGGCAGCAGGGTCATGCCGCCGGCCAGCAGCTTGGCGTCGCCGCTCTCCGCCAGCTTGGCGGCGGCCGCGTCGATGCTTCCGGCACGGTGATAGTTGAAATTGTACATCCTCAGCTCCTTTTGGTGGCCGCGGTCCCGGCCTGCAATGCGGTCCATACTTTAAGCGGTGTGGCGGGCATGTCGAGTGTCCGCACGCCGATGGCGTCGGTGATGGCGTTGATCACGGCGGGCGGCGAACCGATGGCGCCCGCCTCGCCGCAGCCCTTCGCACCCAGCGGATTGTGGGTGCAGTCGGTGCGCACCACGTCGAGGTCGAAATTCACCAGGTCGTCGGCGCGCGGCATGGCGTAATCCATCATCGAGCCTGACAGCAGCTGGCCGCTTTCGGAATCATAGCGGCAGGCTTCCAGCATGGCCTGGCCGATGCCCTGGGCGATACCGCCATGAACCTGACCCTCGACGATCATGGGATTGATGACCTGGCCGAAATCGTCGACGGCGGTGAACTTGACGATCCGCGTGGCGCCGGTCTCGGGGTCGACCTCGACCTCACAGACATAGGCGCCAGCCGGATAGGTGAAATTCTCCGGATCGTAGAACGCAGTTTCCTGCAGGCCGGGCTCCAGTTCCTCCAGCGGATAATGGTGCGGCACGTAGGCGGCGAACGCGATCTCGCCGAAGGTCTTGGTCTTGTTCGTACCACGCACCCGGAAGACGCCGTCGTCGAAGTCGATATCCTCGGGTTCGGACTCCAGCATGTAGGCGGCGATCTTGCGGCCCTTGGTCACGATCTTGTCGCTGGCCTTCATCAGCGCCGAGCCGCCCACGGCCAGCGAGCGCGACCCATAGGTGCCCATGCCGAACTGGCCCTGCGCCGTGTCGCCGTGCACCACCTCGATCTGGTCGAGCCCGATGCCCAGCCGGCTCGACACCACCTGCGCGAAGGTGGTTTCATGGCCCTGGCCGTGGCTGTGGGTGCCGGTGAAGATGGTAACATTACCGGTGGGATTGACCCGGATCTCGGCCGATTCGTAGAGCCCGACACCCGCGCCCAATTGCCCGGCAAGGCGCGACGGCGCCAGGCCGCAGGCCTCGATATAGCAGGACAGGCCGATGCCGCGCAGCCTGCCGCGCGCCTTCGCCTCGGCCCGGCGCGCCGGGAAGCCGGCATAGTCCGCCAGCGCCAGCGCCTTGTCCAGGCAGGCCTGGTAATCGCCGGTGTCGTAGACCAGCGCAACCGGCGTCTGGTAGGGGAAAGCGTCTTTCGGGATCATGTTGAGGCGGCGCAGCTCGGCCGGATCCATGCCCAGCTGACGTGCCGCTGTCTCGACGATCCGCTCCAGCAGGAAAGTGGCCTCGGGCCTGCCTGCGCCGCGATAGGCATCGACCGGCGTGGTGTTGGTGAATACCGACTTCACCTCGACGAAGATCGCGGGCGTGGTGTACTGGCCGGCGAGCAGCGTGCCGTAGAGATAGGTCGGGATCGACGATGAGAATGTCGACATGTAGGCGCCCAGATTGGCGATGGTCGACACCTTCAGGCCCAGGAACCGCCCGGTCGCGTCCAGCGCCAGCCGCGCCTTCGACACATGGTCGCGTCCGTGCGCGTCGTTGAGGAAGGCTTCCGATCGGTCGGCGGTCCATTTCACCGGCCGGCGCAGCCGCTTCGAGGCCCAGCCGCAGACGGTTTCCTCGGCATAGATGAAGATCTTCGAGCCGAAGCCCCCGCCCACGTCGGGCGACACCACCCGCAACTTGTGCTCGGGCGCCAGGCCCACAAAGGCCGACAGCACAAGGCGCGCCAGGTGCGGATTCTGGCTGGTGGTGAAGAGGGTGAGCACGTCGGTGCCGGGATCATAATCGCCCAGCGCCGCCCGGGTCTCGATGGCGTTGGGGATCAACCGGTTGTTGATGATGTCCAGCTCGACGACATGCGCGGCCGAGGCGAACGCCGCATCGGTGGCTGACTCGTCGCCCAGAACCCAGTCGTAGCAGAGGTTGTTGGCGATGCCGTCGTGGATCGGCGCGGCGGATTGCGCCGAAGCCGTGTCCACATTGGCCGGCAGATCCTGGAAATCGGGATCGAGCAGGTCCGCGCCCGCCTGCGCTGCGCTGCGCGTCTCGCCGATCACCACCGCATAGGGCTCGCCCACATAACGCACAATCCCCTGCGCCAGGGCCGGATGAGGTGGCTGCTTCATGGGCGATCCATCGCGGGAATGGATCATCCAGCCGCACGGCAGAGAGCCGATGCCGTCGGCGGCCAGGTCGGCCCCGGTCAGCACGGCCACGACGCCGGGCGAGGCCTCGGCCGCCGATATGTCCAGCGATCCGATGCGGGCGTGGGCATGGGACGAGCGCGCGAAGACTGCGTGGAGTTGTCCTGGACGGTTGATATCGTCGGTATAGCGCCCGCGTCCGGTGATGAACCGAACGTCCTCCTTGCGCCTGACCCGCGCGCCGATTCCGGTCTCTGCCGTCATCGCCGACTCCCCGCTTCAGTCTTCGGCGAAAATCCGGTTCGCCGTCCGGTGACTACATGTCGCGAGCGCCGGCGGCGATCGACTTGACGATGTTGTGATAGCCGGTGCAGCGGCAGATATTGCCCTCGAGCTCGATGCGGATGGTTTCTTCCGACAGCGTCGTGCCCTTGGCGCGATCGGCGATGCCGATCCCGGCCATGATCATGCCGGGCGTGCAGAAGCCGCATTGCAGGCCATGATTCTCCTGGAACGCCGCCTGCATGGGGTGCAGGTTGCCCGGCTGGCCGATGCCCTCGATGGTGGTGACCTGATGGCCTTCCGCCTGTACCGCCAGCATGGTGCACGCCTTGACCGGCTGGCCGTCCAAATGCACCGTGCAGGCACCGCACTGACTGGTGTCGCAGCCCACATGGGTGCCCGTCAGACCCAGATTCTCGCGCACGAAATGCACCAGTAGCGTATTCGGTTCCACGTCGCCCGATACGGGCTTGCCGTTCACCGTTGTTGTAACTTTTACCGTCATGCTATCCCCATAATCCCTGAGAACTCCCCGAATCCCGTCACTTCGCCAAGAAGTATATCACCAGAATGGCAGCGATCACGAGAACGCCGATAGTGAATGGCGAGACCCCACGCTTCTTTGGCATGACCGGTATGGCCGGCGCGACCGAAGCGGGCGATGGCGCCGATTGGCCCTGGGACTGCGACTGGCTCCCCGATTGGTCCTGCTCCGCGCTGGCGACGATCGCCGTAAAGGTGCCAAAGAATTCATCGGCCATCTTCTTGATGGTGCCCGCCACCAGCCGTGCGCCGACCTGGGCCAGTTTGCCGCCAACCTGGGCGTCGACCACATAGGTCAGCAGCGTGCCGTCGCCTTCATCGGTCAGCGCCACCTTGGCGGTGCCTTTGGCGAAGCCGGCGACGCCGCCCTTGCCTTCACCGCGGATGGTGTAGCCGTTGGGTGGGTCGATGTCCTCAAGGGTCACGTCACCGGTGAATTTGGCGCTGACCGGACCGACCTTGGCCTGGACCACCGCGGACATGGCTGTATCCGACGTTTTCTGGATCGACTCGCAGCCCGGGATGCAACGGCCCAGGATTTCGGCGTCGTTGAGCGCTTCCCACACACGCTGGCGCGGAGCCGGGATGTGGTATTCGCCGTTCATTTCCATGTCGGGATGCTCTCCAATGGCTCGCGCAGGGCAGCTTCGCGTCACCGCTGGGGAAAACTAGAGCCTCGATGATTGATGTCCAAGTCTTTTGTTTTATGTCCAGCGCAAGCCTTGGTGCGCGCCACGTCGCTCAGTCGCACATGAAGGCAAAAGTTCAACGCAGTCATGCGCATGGCCCCGGTCGGTTTTTGTGGTCGAGTGCAGTGAAAAAAGCTACATTCTCGTCAGATTGTCTTTTTTAGACAGTCCTGACGGATTTGTTTGGATGGAGAACCAGAGTGCCAGTCCTGAGACGCGCGCGTCGGCGCGACCTGAACCTCGACAATGGCCAGACAGCGGCCATGGGCTGGCAGGCGCAGAAGAGCGCCGCAACCCAGCGCCGGGTGCTTGAAGCCGCGATCGCCTGCTTCGTGGAAGTCGGCTATGCACGGACGACGACGACATTGATCGCCGATCGGGCCGGATTGTCGCGCGGCGCCATGCTGCATCACTTCCCGTCCAAGGCCGAGGTGGTGAAGGCGGCGATCGACCATCTGCACACCAAGAGGCTGCGGGCATTCCGCAAGGCCATCGCCGCGATCCAGCCGGGCAAGGACCGGCTTCGCTCGGCGCTTCGGGCCTATTGGGCGCACGTGACCCATCCGCTGTTCTTCGCCTTCGTCGAGCTGAAAGTGAACGGCCGGACCGATCCCGAGCTGGCCGAAATCCTCGATCCGGCGCAGGCCGCGTTCGATGAGGAATGGACCGACACGGCACGCGAGTTGTTCCCGGAATGGCGCGACGATCCGGAAGGTCTCGAGACCGCCCTGGACCTGCTGCAATATGTGCTGGACGGCATGGCCCTCAACCTGGCCGACGGTCGCCCGAACGTGCACAGCGAGCGGATGCTCGATTATCTTGAGACGCGGCTGCGCGAGCTGCGTCCGCTGGTTGCCACCCGCGCCGCCGAGTAACGTCCCGCAGCCGGTCGCAAGTTCGCCGGACCGATCGCCAGGGCCCGCTGCAAGGCGGGCCTTTGCATGCAGGGACCCGGCGGACTCCGGCCCGCGGCACATGCGTCCTACGGATCGACCAGGATCACCCGCAGATCGTTGACGTTGGTGTGCGTCGGGCCGCTGACGATCTGCTGGCCCATGACGGCGAAAAAGCGACCCGCATCGTTGCGCCGGAGCGCGTCCGCCGGGGCCATGCCGGCCGACGCCGCGCGCGCCAGCGTGCCGCCGTCGAACCACGCACCCGCCGCATCGGCGGCGCCGTCGATGCCGTCGGTGTCGCAGGCAATGCCGGACACGCGCGGATCCCCGCCGCAAGCGACCAGCAGGGCAAGGACATATTCGTGGCTCGGGCCGCCGATGCCGTCGCCGGCGATGGTGACGGTCAGTTCGCCGCCCGAGATCAGCGCCACCTTGTCTCCGCGCGCGAGATAATCCATCGCCAGCGCCGCATGCCGGCCCGCTACCTCCCGCGCCTCACCCTCTACCGCATCGCCCAGCAGTACCGCCCTGTAGCCGGCTGTCTCGGCGACGGTAGCCGCCGCGGCCAGCGCATCGGCAGGCCGGGCAACCAGCACATAATCGCCCCAAGGCGCTGCGACCGGGTCCGTGCCTGCCTCGAGGTGACGGCGAACGGCCTCGGGCACGTCGAGGCGATAACGGGCGATCACCGCGCGCGCGTCGGCGAAACTGGTGGGATCAGGCACGGTCGAACCGGACGCGATCACCAGTGGGTCGTCGCCCGGCACGTCCGAGATGGCCAGGGTCAGCAGGCGCGCGGGCCGGGCTGCCTGCGCCAGCCTGCCGCCCTTGATCGCCGAGAGGTGGCGGCGGATGCAGTTGATCTCGCCGATGGGGGCGCCTGCCCTGAGCAGGGCGGCCGTTACCGCCTGCTTGTCGGCAAGCGTGAGGCCGGGCGCCGGCAGCGGCATGAGCGCCGAGCCGCCGCCGGACAGCAGACAGATAACAAGATCGTCAGCGGTCAATCCGCCGACAAGGCCCAGAATGCGCCGCGCCGCCCGTTCGCCGCTGGCGTCGGGCACCGGATGCCCCGCCTCGACGATCTCGATGCCGCTCGTTGGCGCGCCGTGGCCATGGCGGGTAACGACCAATCCTTCGACCGGCGCGGGATAATGTGCCTCCAGCACCCGTGCCATCTCGGCACTGGCCTTGCCCGCGCCAACGACAATGGTTCGCCCGGCGGGCGGCACAGGCAGATGCAGCGGCAGGCAATGCTCCGGCTGGGCCGCTTCGACCGCCGCCGCGAACATGCGCCGGAACAGCTCCATCAGTCGCGCCGGGTCATCGCTTCCAGCCGGGCGATCAGGCTGGACGTATCCCAGCGGCCGCCGCCCAGGCCCTGGACCTCGCCGTAGAACTGGTCGATCAGCGCGGTGAGCGGCAGGTGGGCGCCGTTGCGCCGGGATTCGTCGAGCGTCATGCCGAGATCCTTGCGCATCCAGTTGACGGCGAAGCCGTGCTCGAACCGGCCGTCGGTCATGGTCTCGTAGCGGTTCTCCATCTGCCAGCTCTGCGCCGCGCCATGACGGATGACATCGACGACGGCGCGCGGATCGAGTCCGGCCTGCTTGGCGAAATGGATGCCTTCAGACAGCCCCTGCACCACGCCGGCGATGCAGATCTGGTTGACCATCTTGGTGAGCTGGCCGTGGCCTGCCGGTCCCATCAGCCGCACTGCCTTGGCGAATACATTCATGGCGGCTTCCGCCCGGTCGAAGACCGCCGGGTCACCGCCCACCATCACCGTCAGCTTGCCGTTCTCGGCACCCGCCTGCCCGCCCGAGACCGGGGCGTCGAGCACGCCGATCCCGCGTTCCTTGCCCGCGGCGTCCAGCTCGCGCGCCAGCACGGCGGAGGCCGTGGTGTGGTCGATCAGGATGCTGCCCGCCGCCATCGCGGTGAATGCGCCATCCTGGCCCAGGATCACCTGGCGCACGTCGTCGTCATTACCGACACAGGAAAACACCATGGCGCAGCCCTCCGCGGCTTCGGCGGGCGTGGCCGCGGCTGCGCCGCCATGCTGCGCCACCCAGGCGTCTGCGCGCGCCTTGGTCCGGTTGAAGACCGAAACATCGTAACCCGCCGCCCTGAGATGCCCGGCCATGGGATACCCCATCACGCCCAGGCCCAGAAACGCCACCTTCTCCATCGCCCTGCCTTTCGTCGTTCGGCGCCAGCATAGAAATCTTCCCCTGCAGAGGAAAGGCCGTCACCGGATCGTCACGGGACCGATGCATGTTGCACACCGGATGATGGCGGAATAGCCTTCTTGAGGGGATCGCCGTCTCCCCGCAGATGGACCATCCATCCAAGCGCGGCGCCTCCGGCATCCGTGTGGACGCCCTTGACGGAGCAATAGCGATGGATGGCATGACAGCACCCGCACCCCACGTTTCGTTCGGCGAGGCGTTCCGCACCTTCGGCAAGATCGGACTGCTGAGCTTCGGTGGGCCTGCCGGACAGATCGCGCTGATGCACCGCATCCTGGTGGATGAAAAGAAGTGGGTGGGCGAAGACCGCTTCCTGCATGCGCTCAATTTCTGCATGCTGCTGCCTGGCCCGGAGGCGCAGCAGCTTGCCACCTATATCGGCTGGATGCTGCACCGGACACGGGGCGCGATCGTCGCTGGCCTTTTGTTCATCCTGCCGGGATTCTGCGTGATCGCCGCCCTCAGCACGGCGTACATGCTCTTCCAGCAAACCACCTGGATCGACACCGTGTTTTTCGGGTTGAAGGCCGCCGTGCTCGCCATTGTCGTCGAGGCGCTGCTGAAAGTGGCGCGGCGTGCGTTGAAGAGCCGGGCCATGGTTGCGGTCGCGGCGCTGGCCTTCCTTGCGCTGTTTCTGTTCAAGCTGCCGTTCCCGCTGGTGATCGCCGCCGCGGCCCTCGCCGGCTATCTGGCCGCGCGGATCAGGCCTAGCCTGATCGCCCTGCCTTCCGGCCACGCCGGCCCGGCCGCGCTCATGGCGGTCGATGCGCGGTCTCCGGTCCAGCCAACCGTGCGGCGGGCACTGGGCCTGACCGCCGTCTGGCTTGCCATCTGGGGCAGCCTGCCGCTGCTGCTGGTCGGCCTGTTCGGCTGGGACAGCGTCTATGCACCCATCGCGCTGTTCTTCTCCAAGATGGCGGTGGTGACCTTTGGCGGCGCCTACGCGGTGCTGAGCTACGTAGCGCAGGAAGCGGTCGGCACCTATGCCTGGCTGCGCCCTGGCGAGATGCTGGATGGACTGGCATTGGCCGAGACCACGCCCGGGCCGCTGATCATGGTGCTGACCTATGTGGGCTTCATCGCCGGCTTTCGCGACGCGGCGGGGCTCGACCCTGTCATCGGCGGCCTGATCGGGGCGCTGCTCGCCACCTGGGTGACCTTCGCACCCTGTTTCCTCTGGATCCTGCTGGGCGCGCCCTATGTCGAGCGCTTGCTGGGCAACCGCGCGCTGACCATGGCGCTGAGCACAGTCACCGCCGCCGTCGTCGGCGTGATCCTGAATTTGGCCCTGTGGTTCGGGCTGCATATGCTGTTCGCCGACCATCGAGCGTTTTCCCTGGGACCACTCGACATGGAACTGCCGGTGCCGGCGTCGCTGGACCCGCTGGCGCTGCTGCTGGCCGCCGCCGCCATGATCGCGCTGATGCGGTTCAAATGGGGCGTGTTGCCGACCCTCGCCGGCTGCGCCGTTGCCGGCGCGGCGCTGCAGGTGTTCGTGCGCGGCTGAAGGACAATCAGCCGGCGACGGCCGCCACCGTGATCCTTGCCGCCGCGAGGCCGCTGCAAATGACGTCGACGCCCAACCCCATGCTCAACCCGGTCGCTGCGGCAAGCGCGATGTCCTCCGGCGCGCAGGCTGTCCGCGGGCCGTCCCCCGATTCCAGGTCCTCCAGGTCGATCGTGGTCCCGTCCAGTCTGAGCCTGCATCCGCCGCTGCTGGTGTCGAGAACAACCGCCTCGTGTCCCGCCATGTCCGGTTCGGTGCTGCTCGCCGGGTCCGCCCCGGCCGATGCCACCAGGATCTGCGCATTGTGCGCTGACTTCAGAACACGCCGCCACGCGTCCTGCCGGGAGTCGACGACCACGCCGCCCAGGCTGACGGGCAGCAGCAACTGGGCGAGGGTGTTGAACGCGGCAGGGGAATCGGCCACGCCCGCAAGCCTCGATCCGGCCAACACGATCGTGGAACAGCGGTCGAATGGCAGGCATGAGGACAGCACCGAGGCATCCGACACCGCAGCCACCACCGCATCGACATCCGGATCGATCAGCGCCGCACGTGCCGCCGCGAACAAATTGCCAGGGGCATCGTGCAAGGTCCGGCCGCCGACACTGGCCTGCCGCGACGAGGCGATGGCGGTCCGCAGTCCGGCCGCCTCGAGGATATGCGTGACCAGCGCTGGCAGCGCCGAGTTCTCGTCGACGCCGACAATCATGGCAATCGGAATACGGCCATCGCCTTTCACCAGACGTTTGAGCATCTGGCCATAGAGATGGCTGGCCGTGGTGTTGCCGATGGTGGGCTGGGCGTTGACCTCGCAGATCGCCGCCCCAATCTCCTTCCATGACCGCGATACGTCACGGATCAGCAGGTCAACGCCAGCGATGTCCAGCCGCATGACGGCCGCTGCCCGCTCGGCAAGGCGCCGGTTATCGGGATGCACGCGCTCGAATGCGGCTTCGGGCGTTCCCCCTGACGCCACATTGGCGGCCCGGCGCAACCGAATCCGCTGACCCGAGGCGGGCACCGATTGAAGAGTCAGGCCATGCTCGGCCAGCAGTTCCGCCGCCTCGCGGTCGAAATTCAGCGGCTTGAGCGGCGCGTCGGCGCGCTTGGCCCGCGCCGGTTCCTGATTCAGGCGCACGACGAGTTGTTCCACGGTGCTGATTCCATCGCCTGTCACGCCGCCGGGAACCCGCTCCAGCGCCCAAACCATCCGGCCGTCGTGGACCACCAGGCGGTAATCGCGGCCTTCCACATGCTTTTCAACCAGAACATTCTGCGAGACCTTCCGCGCCGTTTCATAGGCACGGCTCACGCCTGCATCGCTTGTCAGACCGGCCGCCACGGCGAGCCCGCCATCACGGTCCGCCGGCTTGACCACGACCGGGTAGCCGAGCCGCCCGGCGGCCGCGACGGCCTCGGCAGCCGACTGTACCAATTCGTGCGCCGGCACGGGCAGGCCGGCCTGGCGCAGCAGTTCGGCAGCGGCAATCTTGTTCCGCGCCAGCCGCATGGAAATCGCCGGCGTCACATCGGACAGTGAACTCTCCATCCAGCGCGCCTTCGAGCCCATGCCGATCTGAAATACATCACCGGCGACACGGAACCATGGCATGCCGCTGTCGAAAGCTGCCCTGAGGAACAGCGGCGTGTTCGACCCGCCGAGGCGGTCGGTCGAATAAAACTTCACGAAGGAATCGATCCGTTGGCGGGCAACCCCGGCGACCTCGGCCCCTGCGCCGTCGATCGCGCCGGAGATCAGGTCGGCGACAATCAGCAGGGCCTCGCTTGCCGCAGCCACATTGACGGTGGGACAGGCAAGGACGAGCGCCCCGCTGCCTGCCCCGACGCCGATTACCTTGCCGTGGCCGAAGACAGGCTGGCCGCCAGCACGCTGTAGTTCGGCGGTCCAGTGCAACATCCGGCTGCCGATCGTGGCCGCTGCGGGGTCCGGCAGATCGGCGCCGCTGCGCGGAATCACCGCGCACAGCATCCTGTCGACCGCATCCCAGTCGGCATCTTGCGGAACCGCGTATTCGATCACGGCCTTGAGGAATTCCTGCCTCAGACCATAGCCGAAGCCGCCACGCGAATAGGCCCGCCGGACCACCTTCAAGATGCAGCGAGGGGCCGTGCCTGTCGTCGTTGGTCCGGTCATGGTTGTGCTCTAGGCGCGCGAGGCCAGGGGCGTCGCCACCACCATGTACAATTCCCACCGCATACCGACGCCGTCAGCCATTGTGTCCACGCCCAGTTCCGCTCCGATCGTGCGGGCCGTATCCGCCGGCGACGACGTGCGAAGATCGAACAGGCTGTGAGCGAACTCTCCCATGTCCGCGAGGCTGGCAAACCGCCAGTGAAACGGAACCCGTTCGGCGGACAGGACATCCCAGCCCGCCTGCCGGAGTTCGCCCGGCGTATGGCCGCCAAGATAATTGCCTTCATGGCCGGTGCTGTTGTGCCGGTCGACCCAGCCGTCGAGAAAGCGGGAAACCGCCGACGCTTCATGGACGTCCGCAAGGACCAGCCGCCCGCCCTGCTTCACCACCCGCGCCAGTTCGGCGAACAGTGGAAGCTTGTCGTCAAGATGATGCACGCCGGCGATGGACAGCGCCGCATCGACGCTGGCATCGGGCCAGGGCAGCGGCAGCAGGTCGCGGTCGAGCTCGGTGGCGCCGTGGCCGAACGAGGCGCAGGGCTCGTGACCCAGCCAGACGCATCCCTGCGGCAGATATTTCGCCAGATAGCCGCCGCCCGCCGGCACATCCGCCACCAGCGCGCCCGCCTCCAGGTTTGCCCGGGCGATGGTGTTGAGGAACTCCTCCCGCCGCGCTTCGGGATAGCGGCTCATCGCGCTGTCGTATGGCGCGCCGCGCAGCTGGAACAAATCTTCGTAGCTGGCCGCCGGAGCATTTGCGTGGAGCGCCAACTGAGACGCCTTGCGTTCGGCCATTAGGATCGATCCTTCAGCTTGCCGGCCGGGGGCAACATCCGCGCCGGCCACCACTCCATATTAGTCCATGGGGCACCGCCGCGCCACGCCGGGCGCGCCATCACCAATATGCATGGATGCGGGACTTTATCACGCGGCTTGTCGACGTCCACCCCATTGGGATGTACCCTGCCCGCCACATTCAATCGACAGGGAGGAAATGATGGGACGTCTTGAAGGCAAGGTTGCCGTCGTCATGGGAGCGTCGGGCAAGGGCAGCATGGGCCAGGCCACGGCACGCCGGTTTGTCGAGGAAGGCGCCAAGGTCGTTATCGCGGCGCGCCGGCTGGAGCCGCTCGAAGCACTGGCCGCCGAGATCGGCGCCACCGCGGTCGCCTGCGACATCGCCAGCGACGAACAGATCCAGGCCCTCGCCAAGGCGGCCGCCGACAAGTATGGCCGTGTCGACATCGCGGTGAACTTCGCCGGCATCAACGTCCAGTCGCCCATCGCCGACATCGACGCCAGCAAGCTGAAGGATGCCATCGACATCCAGTTCACCGGCGCCATCCTGTTCATCAAGCACATGGCGGCGGCCATGCCGGAATCCGGCGGCTCGATCATCATGACCTCGTCGCTGACCGCCACGCTTCACCCGCAGGGCATGACCGCCTACGCGGCCACCAAGGCCGGCGTCGATCATGCGGTCATCATCGCCGCCAACGAATACGGCAAGCAGAACATCCGGGTGAACGCCATCACACCGGGCTTCATTCCCACCGAAATGACCAACGGAATCATCGCGGCAGCGCCCGTGGTGCCGAAGGCGTTCCTGAGGGAGACCCGTCTGCCGCGGCTGGGTTCGGTCGATGACATCGCCAACGCGGCGCTCTGGCTTGCCAGCGACGAGGCATTTGTCACCGGCATCAATCTGCAGATCAGCGGCGGCGCCCAGCTGGGCAAATTCCCGTCGGCCGAGGACTTCGGCCGCTAGGAACCGGTCAGTCGGCCAGTATGAGGCCGACCTCGCCCAGCTTGATCATGGTCTCGGTCCACTCGCCGTCGGGCGTGGACTGGCTGGTCACGGCCGCGCCCACCCAGGAATAGAACTCGTCCTGCGCGCGGTAGACCGTGCGCAGGACCTGGGTCATGGAGACGGCGCCGCCGGGCTCGATCAGCCCGACCAGGCCGTAGAACGGCCCCCGCGCGCCGGCTTCCGCGGCCATCAGCGCGTGGTAGCCGCCGGCCGCCGGCGCAACGCCCAGCGGCAGGACTGCGCGGATCCCGTCGGCGACACCGCACCCGGTGCTGTAGGCCACCTGAAACCGCGTCATCAGGTGACGAAGCTGTCGCAGGTCGAGCACCTCGGGCCCGGTCGAGGTCACCGCGCCCAGTCCGGACAGCGCCATGCCGAACGAGGCGGCGGAATTGGCGTGCTCGGCCAGGTTCTTGGGATCGACCTGAAACTGGCGCCGCAGAACATCGTCGGCTGCGGGATCGTCGCTGCGCGGAAACGTGCCGGACAGCTTGTAGGACACAAATCCCTCCCGGTCGCCCACCATCAGCACTTCGGGACACTGGCCGGTCAGTCCCAGCTCACCCAGATCCAGGTAGAAACTGCGGCTGTGATCGCAGGCCGACGGGATGCACGATACCGAGCGCAGCATGTCGACAGACGGCAGGGACAGGCGACGGGCGACGGTCATCCGCTTGCGGGGATCGCCGCCGACCCAGGCGAGTGCCGCTTCCACCGTCCGGCGATACTCGTCCGGCCGTGACCGGTCCAGCCCGGCGGCGTAGTGCACAGGCCTGTCGCCGCATGTGCATGCGGGCACGTCGGTCAGGACCGGCACGGCCCCCAGGGCCGTCCAGGAGGATGGACCGACCAGCAGCGCCAGATCCGCGACGCCGAGCCAGCAATCCGGAAACGGCGAGGCCCGTGCATCCCCGGGCCCGCCGTTCAGATCGAAGCCGAAGAAGCCGAAGACATGACGGTCATGGTGCGCGGCCAGAAACGTCTTCACGCGGCCCCAGACATCGCCGCGATCCTCGCGTCCGGGAGAAAGCCGCTCCCGCGCGCCCGCGCACAGGCTGACCGAAGCCTCGCTGCCGTAGAGGAAGAACGGTCCCGGCACGCCCGCCGCCTCCAGCGCGCGCACGAGCCTGGCGCCATTGCACCTGGCGTCGCCGCGTGCGCAGTGCAGGGGGACGGGCGAACGGCTCGTCGCCACGGTCACGCCCGCGACGGCGTCTGCCCGAAGGCGCGCTGGTAGTCGAAGGACAGCGGCTCGCAGGCGCCGTTCTGGATCGCCGTCAGCCGGTCAGGCGCCACCGGGTTGGAAAACTGGGCGTTCCGCATGACGATGCGGTGGCTGAGCTGTTGCTCGACCAGTTCTCCCAGCTGCGCCCACTCGGCGCTGGAGAGGCCGCCAACGGCGTCGTCCAGATGGGCGATGCCGCGCAGCATATGGCCAAACTCGTCGTTGAACACCACCGCGCACGCCCTGGCGATCATGCCGTCGACCCCCTCGCGCGCCGCCAGCTTCATGCCTTCCGAATAGAGCGTGCAATAGCCGCCCTCGGTAAAGCGCTGGGCGCGCAGACCGAGCGCGCCGTGATCGCGCCGGTGCTGGGCGCGCAACGCCTGCAGCCGGTCGTTTTCCGGCCAGGCGCCCAGGTCGCGCAGGGCCGCAGCGTCGGGCGTAGTGCCGGCCAGCGCCTCGAACACTTCGGCGAAGCCCTTGTAGTGGATGAATTCCTCGCGCAGCACATCGATTTCCTCGAGGAATTCGGACCGGCTATCCGGACCGGCAATGCCGTCGAAATTGTCCCGCGCCCAGTGCAGGCTGGGCAACGCGCCGTCGAGCAGTTCCTTGTACATCTGGCGCAGCAGCCACAAGCGGTCGGTCTCCACGGTGCGGATCGGCGAATCCCAGTAGGTTCTCGCCACCTCCGCCTCGGCGGCCCAGAGCCGCTCGCAGCGGTCGATAAGTGAAACGATATTCGGATTGATGGTCATTCGGCCGCAAGCCTTTCGGCGGTGATCAGGTAGTGGCCAGCGGTGTTCGGGACGGATGGACCGGTAACGCCGGCTGGTCCGTCCGGCGCGCTGCGCTCGAACCGGTCGAGCCGGAAACGGGCGTCCTCGAACAGGCCGCGCAGCCGGTCCGCCGACCGCACCGGCAGGGCCCGGAAGCGCCGCGCATGCTCGCGCGCCATGGCCACCACATCAAGGCCGGCGGCGGCGGGCGGCAACAAGGCCGGCGCCAGCTCGGCCACCCGCGCAACGAACGCCTCCGCCTCAGCGTCGGAAAAGCTCACGATGTCGCCGGGATAGTCGTCGCGCACCCGCTGGACGGTAACCACGCGGCCGCCGGGCCGCAGCACGCGCGCCCATTGCCGCACCAGCCTCTGGCGGTCGTCGGCATCGAAATTCCCCATGAACGCATGCGTATAGACCGCGTCGAAGGCGGCTTCGGGAAGCGGGTCGAGCACATCCTGGTGCAGGGTCTCGAGATGCAGACCGTGCCGCTGGGCATACCATTCGCAGATTCGCAGCGGTGTGGCGCAGCGGTCGAGCACCACATAGGTCAGCGGCGCATCCGACGGATCGCGCGAGTCGGCAATCAGCTTCAGCATGGCATAATCGGCCGAGCCGGTGACCAGCACCCTCCGGAACGACGGATCGTGCCGGGACCGGGCCAGTTCGGCCGCGTAATGGGCGGCATTGACGCCCGACGTGGACATCAGGCCGAGCATCCTCAGCGTCTGCCAGGCGCCGTGGTACCAGGCGCAGCTTTCCGTGCGGGCGTCGTGCTGGCACAGGCCGGGCGCCCAGCCATGTGCGAGAAGCGCTGATTCCAGCAATTCCACATCCGCCGCGGACATGCCGGCGCGGGCCGGGACCGATGCCGTGCTCATGCGCCCACCATGCACATGAACTCGTGGAACTTGCCGTTGGGTCCCTTGGGAATCTCGCCCTCCACCTGCTCGATGACCACGTCGAACGGATGCCTGAGCCGTTCGCGTACCAGCGTCGTGATCCAGGTCCGCTCATCCCCGGTCAGCGGATGATCGGCGACCACCTTCATCTCCAGGCGGTCCAGGCTGGTCTGGATGATCTGGTACTGCTTGACCAGCCGGGTCGCCTGCGGATCCCGCATGCCGAATTGCGGCCAGAAGCGGCTGCCGTCGCGCAGCTGCATGAGATTGCGCTCGCGGCCAACGATGCGCTTGAGCACCGGCAGGGTGCGCTTGCAGGCGCAGGGCTCGCCCACTTCGGCATAGTCCCGGATTTCGTAGCGCAGCATGGCGGTCGCGAAATTGGCGAAGTCGGTAATCACGACCCGGCCAATTTCTCCCGGCTGGCAAGGCCGTCCCTGGTCGTCGAGCACCTCGACGACAAGAGCCTCGGCTGTGCAATGGTAGTTGCCGTGGGGACACTGGGCGGCGATCGGCCCCATCTCCTCGGAACTGTATTCGTCGAAAAGCGGCACGTCCCAGCGGGCCTGGATGTCCGCCCGCAGATCGTCGGACAGGGTTTCGCCGATGGTCATCACGCATTCCAGTCCGGCCGGCCTTGTCGGCGCGTTGTCGACCAGGGCGCGCAGGTTCGACGGATAGGTCAGCAAATAGGCCGGCTTGTACCGGTCAAGGAACTCCAGTTGCCCGCTCACCGGCACATTGATCGGCAGGCCGATCGCGGGGCCGGTATGAAACAGCGCCGACAGGTGGGCGCCCCAGCCCCGATATCGCAAGGGATTGTCGACGGTCCCCGTCTTGATGCTGGCGCGGATCGCGGCAAAGCTCTTCCGGATGTCGAGACCGCGCCATCCCAGGCTGCGCATGGTCGCCGCGCCGCGCAGCGAGAAACACGCCGCCGTACAACGCACCGCCACCGGCTGGCCGGTGGAGCCGGATGTGCGCAGGACCTTTACCGTGCCGTGGTCCTTCGGCGGTTCGCAGTAGATGCCGTCGCCGCTGCCCTGCATGTCGGCCCGGGTCAGCACCGGCAGCGTGCCAAGCACATCGAACGCCGTACGCTGATCGATCTCGCGTCCCTGCAGCCTGGGCCCGAAGAAGGCGCTGGTCGCGGCGGCATGGCGCAGCCGCAGCGCCAGCTGCGCTGCCTGCAGGCGGCGCAGCCGCTCGGGTTTCATCCACTGGCTGCGCTCCAGCTGGCTCAGATAGGCAAAAGCCTGCGCCTGCTTCGGGTCGATGACTGCCGGCCAGACCAGCGATTGAGAATGGGACCTTAGCAACCCTTACCCCTCGATTTCCCGGAAACTCTACATGGTTTCCGGGATTTGCGACATTGCCGAGGCGGCTTGCTGGTGGTCAGTCCGGAAACGTGAACGGCCGAACCGATTCGAACGCCCGCGCGGCGCGCAGGATCAGCGCGTCGGCGCTCCACGGACCGACCAGTTGCAGGCCGATGGGCAGGCCCGCCCGGGTAAAGCCGCAGGGCACGCTGGCCGCCGGCTGGCCGGAGATGTTGAAGGGGAAGGTGAACGGCGTCCAGGTGCGCTTGTAGGCCTCGCCCTCGGGGCCATAGATGCCCCGCCCGGCCTTGAACGGCGGTACCGGCGTGACCGGACACAGCAGCAGGTCGAAATCCTGATGGAACCGCGCCATGCGCTCGGCCAGCGCGCCCCGGTCCGCCATGGCCTGGTAATGCCGCAGGATGGGTTGCAGCGCGCCCTTTTGCGCCGAACGCACCAGGAACGGATCGCTGGCGGCGAGCGCCTCCTCGCTTGCATTCTCCAGGTAGCGGGCGCTCATCGGCTGCCAGAAGGCGAGAAAGGTCGAAAGCTGGTTGTCAAAGCCCGGATCGGCCTCGACCACCTCGGCACCCAGCGCCCGGAAGGTCTCCGCCGCGCCCTTCAGCGCCTCGGTCACCTCCGGATCGAACGGGATCAGCCGGGTTCCGTCCCAGAACGCGATCCGCAGGCCCTTGACCCCGTCCTCGAGGCCGGCCGCGAAATCGGCGTCGGCCGGCAAGGCGAGCGGGTCGCGGATGTCGGGCCGGGTGATGACGTTCAGCATCAGCGCCGCGTCCGCGACCGTCCGGGTGATCGGACCGGCCTGCGAGATCAGCGCCGAGACGCTGCCCGGATTGTGCGGCACCCGGTTCTGGGTGGGCTTCAGCCCGAACACGCCGCAGAACGCCGCCGGGATGCGGACCGAGCCGCCCGCATCGGTGCCCACATGGAGGGCGCCCATGCCCAGCGCACAGGCCGCCGCCGCGCCGCCCGACGAGCCGCCCGGCGTCTTGTCCTGGTCCCAGGGATTGCGGGTGACGCCGTGGAGCGCGCTGTCGGTCACGCCCTTCCAGCAGAATTCGGGCGTGGCGGTCTTGCCCAGGATGATGCCGCCGGCCTCGCGCAGCCGGGCGGTGAGCGGCGCGTCACGCTCGGCCCGGTGCGAGGCTGGAATGACCGGCGATGAATTGCGGCTGGGCCAGCCCTTGACGTCGATGTGCTCCTTGATCGAGACCGGCACGCCGTCGAGCGGCCCCTTCGGCTTGCATTTGCTCCAGCGCGCCTCGGACTTGCCGGCCTCCTTCAGCGCGCCTTCCCGATCGAGCAGGATGAAGGCGTTCACACCCTCGTTCCGGGCGTCGATGCGCTCGAACACCGCCTGCGCCACCTCGACCGGCGACAGCGTTCCAGCCTTGTAGCGGGCGGCAAGTTCGGTCGCGGAAAGCTGGACAAGGTCGGTCATGGCGTCCTCCTCAGAAGCCCAGCGGCTGGCCGTCGTCGATACGAACGCCCGTGCCGGTCATGAAGTCGCTGGCCTCGGAGGCCAGCAGCAGCAGCAGGCCATTGAGGTCGGTATCCTTGCCGATACGGCGCATGGGCCATGCCTTGATGTCCTTCTGGCCGGCCTCGCTGTCGTAATATTCGCTGTTGATGTCGGTGCGGATATAGCCCGGATTCATGGCGTTCACCTTGATGCCATAGCGCGCCCATTCCAGCGCCATCACCTGGGTCATCATCTGCACCGCGGCCTTGGACATGCAATAGGTGATGCCGCCCTTCAGCTCCACATAGGAGTGCATCGACGCCACGTTGATGATCCGGCCCGGCGCGCCGCGGTCGATCATCCGCTTGGCCACTTCCTGGCTCAGGAAGAACGGCGCCCGCAGATTGGTGTCCATCACCTGATCGTACTCGGTCTGTCCGATCTTCTGGCTCGCGCCCATGATGGTGATGCCCGAATTGTTCACCAGGCACCAGATCGGCCCCACCTTCTCCTCGGCCTCGGCGATGGCGGCGGCGCCCGCCGGCAGGTCGGTGACGTCGAAGGCGATCGGCCAGGCGAAACCGCCGGCGTCGTTGATTTCCTTCGCCAATGCCTCCAGCCGTTCCTTGCGGCGGCCGGTGATCACCACCTTCGCCCCCGCCTCAGCCAGGCACAGGGCGAATTGCCGGCCAAGGCCGCTGGTGGTGCCGGTGATGAAGCAGACCTTTCCGGTCAGGTCGAAATTGGGCAGCGCCATGGAATATCCCCGTCTTGTGTCATGAGCGGCCGGACGCTATTGCCCCGGCCCGTCAGCGTCAAGCAATCGCACCCGGAAGCCCTCGGCGGACAGCGCGCCGACAATCGCCTTCAGATGGTTTGGATCGCGCGCCTCGATAACCACCCCCAGATCGGTCTCCTTGGCCTGGGTGTGCGAGAAGGTACGGTTGTGCTGCACCTCCAGGATGTTGCCGCCCGCCTCGCCGATGGTGCCCGCCACCACCGCGAGCACGCCGGGCCGGTCCGGAATGTCGATGCGCAGCCGGGCGATGCGGCCCTGATGCACCAGGTCGCGCATCAGCACCGAGGCAAGCAGCCGCGTATCGATATTGCCGCCCGACAGCACCACGCCCACCTTGCGGCCGCGGAATCGTTCCGGCTCGGCCAGGATACCGGCCAGCGCCGCCGCCCCCGCGCCCTCGGCCACGGTCTTTTCGATGGCGATGTAGAGCGCGATGGCCTGCTCCAGCTGGCCTTCGTCGGCCAGCACGATCCCGTCGACCTTGTCGCGGATGATCGGCAGGGCGAGCGAGCCCGGCCGCTTCACCGCGATGCCTTCGGCGATGGTGCCGGTGAACGGCGCCGGCGCGCGGCCGCGCAATGCGTCGTCCATGCTGGGGCAACGCTGCGCCTGGACGCCGATCACCTCGATGTCCGGCCGGATCGCCTTTGCGGCCGTCGCCATGCCGGCGATCAGGCCGCCGCCGCCGATCGGCACCACCAGCACATCCAGGTCCGGCTGCGCCGCCAGCATTTCCAGCGCGATCGTGCCCTGGCCGGCGATGACCGCCGGATCGTCGTAGGGATGCACCAGCACCAGCTGCTGTTCCCCGGCCAGCCGGCGCGCTTCCACCTCGGAATCCGACAGGGTGGCGCCTTCCAGCACGACGACGGCGCCATGCGCCCTTGTGGCGGCGACCTTCACCTCGGGCGTGTCGCCCGGCATGACGATGGTGGCGGCGATGCCCAGCCGGCTGGCGTGATAGGCGACGGCCTGGGCGTGATTGCCCGCCGACATGGCGACCACACCCGCCTTCCGTTGCCCGGGCGTCAGGCTCAACAGCCGGTTCAGCGCGCCGCGTTCCTTGAACGAGGCGGTGAATTGCAGGTTTTCGAACTTGATGAAAAGTTCGGCCCCGGTGACCGCCGACAGGGTCACCGAATGGTGAAACGGCGTCTCCGGCACGGCGCCGCGAATCGCGTCAGCCGCCTTCTGGATATCTGCTAACATCATCGCCGAATCACCAGAAGCGCCGCGCGACGAAGCGAAGGAGCCGGTTCAGCACTCATTCGGGGACAGATCATGGATTTTGAGTTTAGCGACAAAGTGAAGCAATTGCAGGAGCGCGTTGCATCGTTCATCTACGAACATGTGGTGCCTGCCGAAAAGGTCTATGCCCAGCAGACCGAGGACGGCGGCCGCTGGTGCGTGCCGGCGGTGATGGAAGAGTTGAAGGCCAAGGCCAAGGAGGCCGGCCTATGGAACATGTTCCTGCCGGAATCGCGCAAGGGCTTCGGCCTGTCGAACCTGGAATATGCGCCGATCGCCGAGCTGCTGGGGCATTCGGGCCTGGCGTCGGAAACATTCAATTGCTCGGCGCCCGACACCGGTAACATGGAGATCCTCGAACGCTATGGTTCAGAGGAGATCAAGGCCAGGTGGCTGCAGCCGCTGCTCGACGGCGAGATCCGCTCGGCCTTCGCCATGACCGAGCCGCTGGTCGCCTCCTCGGACGCCACCAATATCGAATCGAGCATCGTCCGCGACGGTGACGATTACGTCATCAACGGTCGGAAATGGTGGACGTCGGGCATCATGGACCCGCGCTGCAAGGTGCTGATCTTCATGGGCAAGACCAATCCCGACGCGCCGAAGCACCAGCAGCAGTCGCAGATCGTCATCCCGCGCGATACGCCCGGCATCACCATCCAGCGCTGGCTGCCCGTGTTCGGCTATGACGACGCGCCACACGGCCACGGCGAGGTGCTGTTCGAGGACGTGCGCGTGCCGGTCTCCAACATCCTGCTGGGCGAGGGCCGCGGCTTCGAGATCGCCCAGGCGCGGCTGGGGCCGGGACGCATCCATCATTGCATGCGCTCGATCGGCACCGCCGAGCGGGCGCTGGAGCTGATGTGCGCCCGCGCCGACGACCGAGTCGCCTTCGGCTCGAGGCTGTCGGACAAGGGCGTGGTCGAGGAGCAGATCGCCAACAGCCGCATCGAGATCGAGCAGGCCCGCCTGCTGGTGTTCAAGGCGGCCTGGATGATGGACAAATACGGCAACAAGGTCGCGCGCAGCGAAATCGCCCAGATCAAGGTGGCGGTGCCCAATATGTGCATGAAAGTGCTCGACCGGGCGATCCAGATCCATGGCGGCGGCGGCGTCTCGTCCGACTTCCCGCTGGCCCGCGCCTTCGCCGGACAGCGCACCCTGCGGCTTGCCGACGGTCCCGACGAGGTCCACCGCCGGACCGTGGCGAAGGTCGAGCTGAAAAAACAGCGCGAGAAGCGCGAAAGGCTGCACAATATCGCCGCGGAATGACTATATTCAGACTATCCACAACCCTCAACTTCACGCGGGCCCCTGCGGCCCGCGTTTTCTTGTCCGGTGCCGGTCATCCACGGACGGCCGGCGGCCGTAACAATTCCGTTCCCTAACCGCGCCGAAACGGAGGGCGGGCCATGACCGGAATATTCGCCGCCACCGCGATCTCCATCTGGATCGCCATGACCGTGCTGTGGCTGGTCAGCCTGGCGCGGCGCGACGCCAGCATCGCCGACGCCTTCTGGGGGCCGGGTTTCGCCCTCGTCGTTGCCGTCACGCTGGCCATGACGGCATTGCCCACCAGCCACGCATTGCTGCTCGCGGCCATGACGGCGCTGTGGTCGCTGCGCCTGGGGTTTCATCTGCTGCGCCGGAACCTGCGCCATGGCGAGGACCGGCGCTACCGCGCCATGCGCGAGTCGGGCGGCGCCCGCTGGCCGCTGCGCAGCTATGTCACCGTATTCCTGCTGCAGGGCGCGCTGATGTGGCTGATCTCGCTGCCCTTGCAGCTCGGCATCGGCCTGTCGCCGGCCGGCGCCCTGTCCCATCCGCTGACCGCGTTGGGCGCGGCCCTGTTCCTGGCCGGGTTCATTTTCGAGGCCGTGGCCGATGCACAGCTGTGGCGGTTCAGGCAAGACCCCGCCAATGCAGGCCGGGTGATGGACAAGGGCCTGTGGCGCTTCAGCAGGCACCCCAATTATTTTGGCGAGACCTGTGTGTGGTGGGGCCTGTGGCTCGCCGCCTGTCCGTCGCCCTGGGTCGCCCTGACCGTCTGCAGTCCGGTACTGGTTACCGTGCTGCTGACCCGTGTATCGGGCGTACCGCTGGCCGAGCGGCATATGCGCGGCCACCGTCCCGGCTACCGGACCTATATCAAGCGCACCAGCAGCTTCATTCCCTGGCCGCCGAGTAACCGAACCATATAAGCGTACATAGCGGTAGCTTCAACCTGGCTTTGATAGACGTCGCCAACCAACAATTGTTGCAATCCTCATCATGGCAAGTAACAGCGGCAGATGAACCACAAAAATAATCTCTCGAAAGCCAAAATCACCATCAGATAAAGCCTTCCATTGATAAAAGATATATAAGGAGAAGGTTCCAAATCCGCTGCAGAACGCCATGAGCATCAAATTGCTCAAAAACCTTTCTGGAGATACTTGCGAGCTAATTGTCAGCCGATAAAGAATCGGATCTTTGTAACACGCAATCGCTAGAAGAGATATTAGACCAGTAAACACACTAATTACTGCAATAGTAAGCCTATGATCCGGCCCCACAGTTAGCCACAGGACCTGTCCTGCCCATATAGCAAGCCAACACAGGCTCCGGACCAACAGTTCCCCGTCACTGTCGTAGTGTTCGTGAGGCATCACACACACTCCCCTAGAGTGGTAACTTCTATCCCCCCGTTTTCGCCCCCTGTTCGCCATATATCAGGCATGTCGTACCGGTTGCAATACAAATCCCACATTTGCTTAAAATGATCGGATTAACCACAAAGAAAAGGGGCAGCAGTGCTGCCCCTTTTTTTTGAGATCACTCTTTTAGTTCACCTAAGTATTCGCCCACCCACAGCTGCGGCTGATACGACACCGATGCAAGATACAATCAACTCCATTGATACACCGTTGTGAATGAAGTCGGTCGCCACATAGCAGAGAGAAATTACCACCGATGTAGCGAAGGCGGCAGTTACTGGGAAATAAGACTTCGTCTCTCTAAGGGCTCTCATAGCAACCTCCCAAAAGACAAGGGGAGCACCAGTTGAAGGTGCTCCCCTATCCCTATCAACTTGACATCTAGATCCTAGAAGTGGAACCGGGCGCCGCCGCTGATGACGTGTTCGCTGAAGCTTCCGCCCAGTTCACCCGAGTAATCCAGGTAGAGGCTGAAGCTCTCGGACACCTTGCCGGTGACACCGGCGCCGAAGATGACCGTGGTCTGACGCGGCACCTGGCCGAAGACGGTGAAGTCCGTACCCGGGGCACCCTGGAAGCCAGAGGTGATCGGGCGGAGATCGTCTTCGAACTCGTTGGCGACACCGGCCCTGACGTAGGGCATCCAACCGCCGCCGTTACCCGACATGAACGTCTTGGACAGACGCAGCTGGGCGGTACCGCGGAGGCTTTCGACCGACTGCTGATCCACGTTCAGGAGGATCGGGCCGAAATTGCCGACACCGGTCTCGGAGAACGCGTCCTGCTTCACCTTCACGTAGGACAGGGCCAGTTCAGGCGACAGTTTCCAACCCGAGTCACCCAGGTCGAAGCTGTAGCCACCCTTACCGTAGAAGTAGGTGATATCGCCGTCGTAATCCGCGGTGGCAACCTGCGAAACCTGCATGCCGGTGCCGCTGCCGAAGGCGATGTTGCGGATGCTCTCGATGTTCATGTCACCGATACCGCCGCCGATGTTCAGGAACCAGCTTTCGGTGAAGTAGCTGGCGTAGCCACCCACCTGCCAGCTGTCCACGTCACCTTCCTTGGTGCCGTTCCGGGAGTCGACGTCAGAGTTGCTGAAGCCGCCCAGGATACCGATGAGGAGGTTGGGGTTGATCAGGTAGTCGAAGCCGGCGTAGCCCGTCAGCGTCTGGTACTTGTACTCCAGCCAGCCCTCATTGCTGCCATCGTCGACGTCGGCGTTGCCCCACGAACCGGCGAGCCAGAAGCTGGCGCGCTTGTCACTGGCGCTGGAGCCGACCACCGAGTCATCACCCACGTTCATCACGACGCGGTTCGACTGACCACCCGAGAAGCCCTGGGCTTCGATGGTCCGGATGTAAGCCTGCTGCTCGGCGCCACGGGCGATCGAGAAGCCGACTTCGTTGAAGGCGTTGTACCACTCGGGGTGCAGCGCATCCAGGGCAGCCGGGATGTCTCCGTCGAGGCCGACCGAGGCGATGATGCAGTGCAGGAGGTCTTCGTTCAGGCCGTACTGGGTGAGCGAGTCGATGTACTCACCAGTGGCGATCTGATTGATGGTCGTGCCCTTGGGGCCGAAATCCGGGATCGAGATGATCCGGACCCGATCCGGCAGGTACTGCAGGTAGGCCTTCAGCAGCTGGACACGGACTTCCTCGTTCTCGGCGGTATCCGGATCGTCGTAGCGGACGACCACGGCGCCGTCGTTCGGGCCACCGTCGAAGCCGAGCGTCTCGAACTTACCGGTCACACCGCCTTCAGCGACGATGACGTCCCAAACCTTGGTGTCCTTCGAGAAGTCGGCGTTGTGCTTGGCGATGCCGTCCGCGTCCACGTCGGCGATGCCGTCGGGGATGTTGTAGAGCGGGTTCGGAATCTGCGGGCAGCTGTCCGCGCCATCCGGGTCATCGCCGCAACCCGTCGGACCCGACGGATCGTCGATCAGCGGCGACTGGCTGTTGTCGACCAGGTCGACGAACTCGCCATCGAGGCGGATATCCAGGCGACCGTCGATCGAGGCATTGCCATCGAGCACGGTGGACTGGGTGTAGGCGACGCCGTCCGGCACGCCGTCAGGGCCACCTTCGCCGGCCACGATGATGTCGGTCTTGATGATGTCTTCACCGTCGATCTCGACGTCGAAGTCGTTGACGCCGTCGCCGGCCTCGTCATCGGTGATCGTGCCTTCATCGTCCTGGGTGACCAGATCCACCGGACCCGGGCCCACGATGTCGAAGGTCGAACCGGTGAAGGCGGTCGTCACGCCGGTCTTCTTGACCAGCAGCTGATCGCCTTCGCCGCTGTCCTTCAGGTCGGCCTGGAACTGGCTGCCCCAGTTGGTGACGACTTCACGCGAATTCTGCAGCGTGAAGGCGGTGCCGCCTTCCGACTCGTCCTGCTCGGTTTCCGGATCGTCGGCCACGGCCACCTTGAACTGGGTCATGGCAGTCTCACGGCCGTCCATGGTCACGTTGCCGAACACGGTCAGCGTGCCGATGCGGGTGATTTCATCGCCCGGGGCCAGCGTCGCATAACGCGGGCTGTCGGTGGTGAAATCGAAGGCGGACGGGCCGGTTTCCTCGATGAAGCCAACCGGCAGTGCGATATCCGGATAGAGCTTGTCGGCACTGTCGATCGTGTAGAGCAGGTCGACCTTGGTCGGATCGTCTTCCTCATCCTCGGCCGGGACGAACTTGAAGTCCGGCGTGCCGTCGCCCTTGGTGGCGTCGGTGATCTCACCGGTGTCCAGGTCCTGCGTAACCAGGTCGCCCGTCGACACACCCACGATCAGCGCACCGCGAGCTTCGCCCGGGGTGTACTGCTCCAGGATGTTGTCTTCATTGACGCCCACATAGGTGGTCTTGTCACCCTGGACAGCGCCGGTGAGGTTGACACCGCCGTTGCCGCCATTGGCGCCCGGGTTGGTCACGATGGTGCCGTGACCGCCCAGAGTGCCGCCGGACAGAACATCGACGACCGGCGAGGTCAGCACTGCCGTGCTCATCACGTCCAGCTTGACGTTGTCATACTGCAGGCTGGTCTTGACGTCCTTGCCGCCGACATCGACGAACTCGAAGTCTTCGACGCCGTCACCCTTGGTGTCGTCGATGACTTTGCCATCGGCGTCCTGGGTCACCCTGTCGCCGGGGGCCAGGAAGGTCACCGGCTCGGTCGCGCCGATATTCAGGCGGCCATTGTCGACAACCGTACCCAAGGTGCCGTCGATGTAACCGACTTCGTCATCGGTCACGCCGTCGCCGTCAGTGTCGATGTCACCCGAGGTCCAGCGGTTCACGCCATCGATCGTGACGTTGCCGTTCAGGCTCCAGGTACCGTTCGGGAACGGCTGGTTCTCGAGCACCGGCTGTACCGCGACGGACACGTTGCCGTAGTACAGGTCGTCCTCGGTGATCCGGTCGTTGACGTAGAGCACTTCGGCCTCGGTGATGTCGCCGGCATGGGCCTGGTAGCCTTCGCCGAACAGGATCACCGCATCGACACCCACGTCGACATCCTTGGTCGAGACAAAGCCAACGGCGGTGCCGCCCTTGGATTCATCGACGTCCTTGGTGGCCGGATCGTCGGGAACGAAGCCCAGCACTTCCGTGGTCTCGATGGTCTGGCCCAGATCGGCGTCGCCGTTCAGGGTCGAGCCGATTTCCATGGCCAGCACGTCGTCACCCGCCTGGGTGGCGATGTCGCCGTTGATCGTCCCGCCCGCGAAGTTGGCGATGTACTCGTTGCCTTCACCGCCCAGGATCGCAAAGCGGTTGGTGAGTTGCACCGACGGTGCGGTCTCGTCCTCTTCGGTCTCCGGATCGTCGACCACGGCTGCCGAGAACTCGTTCGCGCCCTCGATCAGGCCCCAGTTGTAGATGAACACGTCGAGGCCAGGACCACCGTTGCTGGTGTCGATGGCCGCGACCGGATCGGCATCCTCGCCATTGATCAGGTCGAGGTTGACGGCCGTTTCTTCAGCCTCCTCTTCCGGCGTCGGCAGAACGCCCGGACCCGTCGCCTCGATGCGGCCGACGTTATCGATCTGGACGGTGTTGCCGTAATAGTAACTGCCATCTTCGTAGAGGTAACCCGCCTCGCTGCCGACGATCACGCCGGTCGCGCCGTTGAAGATGTAGGTGTCATCCTCGCCGGAATAGTTGGTGCCGTCGGTGATGCCGGTATTGGCGCCGCTGATCGTGCCGTAGTTGATGATCTCGTTGTAGGAGGCGGTGGTGTAGATGCCGTCACCCTTGGTGCCGGTGATGTTCGAGCCCTCGCCGTTGTAGACGTCAAGCTCAGCGCCGCCGACCTCGATACCGTCATCCGCGCCAACGATGGAGCCGGTCTGATAGCCGTCCTCGCCGTAATAGCCCGAATAGTTATTGATCGAGGTCCAGTACGAGCTGCCGTCGAGGTTCGACCGGATACCGTCACGGTTCTGGCCAACGATCGATCCACCATAATTATCGACGGTCAGGTTGCCGTAATAATTGTCGATGCCTTCCCAGTAGCCCTGGATCAGGCCTTCGTTGGCGATGGAGTTATTCGTACCGCTGTTGATGTCGATGCCGTCGCCTTCGAGGCCGATGATCGATCCTTCATTGTCATTCTGGACCGAGTTCCTGTCGCCATCGATCTCGATGCCTTCGTCTTCACCGGTGATGGACCCGTTGTTGTAGACGGTGTTGTCCTCGCCATTGATGTCGACGCCGTCGTCGTTGTAGCCGCGGACAGTGCTGTAGTTGTTCAGCGTGTTGTCTTCACCGTTGAAGCTGACACCGTCATCGTTACCCAGGATCGAGCCCCAGTTGTAGATGAGGTCGTCATCACCAGTCGACCGGATACCATTGTCGAATTCACCTTCGATGGTACCGCTGTTGTAGACGTACTGGTTGCCGCCGCTCATCTCGACGCCGTCGCTCTGGCCATAAACCGAGTTGTAGTTGTAGAGGTCGTTAGAGCCCGACTCGAAGTCGACACCGTCGTCGCCGCCCTCGATCAGCCCCTCGTTGTCGATCGTGTTCGATGAGCCGGTGAGGACATGCACGCCGTCCTCGTTGGTGCCGACGATGCTGTTGGTGTTGTCGACGTAGTTGGCGGAACCACTGATCTCGATACCAGTCTGACCGCCCTTCACGGAGCCGGCATTGGACACGAAGTTGCCGTAGGCAGATCCACTCGAGCCCAACTGAATGCCATCGTCGGTGATGCCGATGATCTCGCTGCCACTCTCGTTGGTGATGGTGTTGTAGTCCTGAAGGGCCACCACGCCATCCTGCTGACCCTGGATGTGGTTGCTGTTGGTCAGGTCGTTCCAGTCGTCCACCAGGTAGACGCCGATGCCGCCGCCATTGGTCGCGTCAATGGTGCCGGAGTTGTCGATGACGTTGTAGTCGGTGGCCTGGATGCCGACGTTGCCGGCGTCGATGTTGCCGGCGTTGGTTACCGTGTTCGTGTAATCGGCGTAGATGCCGACATTGACCGCGTCGATATCGGCGCCGGCCTCGTTGGTGACGGTATTGAAGTCAGCCACGTCGATGCCGTCAAAGGCGTCGATATCGGCACCGGCGCTGTTGGTGATGGTGTTCTTGCTGTCGGCGAAGATACCAGCACCGTCACTGTTCTTGTCGGCGTCGGCTTCGATCAGACCGTTGTTGACGATAACGTTGTCGTCCCCGGCTTCGATACCGTTGTCGTCGGCGTGGATCGACAGGAAGCCATTGTTCTCGACATAGTTGTTGTCACCAACGTCGATGCCGTCGTCGCCGGCATTGATGGTGCCGTTGTTGATGACCGTATTGTCGTCTTCGACCTGAATGCCGTCGTTTTCAGCGGTGATGGTGCCGTCATTGGTGACGTCGTTCTTGTCACCGCCAACGATGCCGTTCCAGCCGGTGATCGTGCCGTTGTTCTCGACCGTGTTGTCGTCGGTTACCGAGATGCCGTTGCCATCATTGTTGTCGTCCACATCGGCATTGATCGTGCCGTTGTTGATGATGGTGAAGAAGCCGCTGTCGGCCACGATGCCGTCATCGTCGGCATTGATCGTGCCCAGCCAGACAAGCGATTCGTAGGCATTGACCAGGCCGCCATATTCGAACTCGATGCCGTCGTCGCCGGCGATGATGCTGGTGCCGGCATTGTGCTGGAAGGTGTTGCCGTCCTCGTCCACCAGGATGCCATCGGCACCCGCGGTGATTTCGACATCCCGCACATCGACGTTGTTGTCCGTCCCGCTGTCGAACCAGACACCGTTCAGGCCGGCGTCGATCGAGGTCGTCACATCGACTTCGTTCTGGTCGCCGTTGATCCTGATGCCGTTGCCGTTGGTCGACGAGATGGTGTCTGCGGTGACCGAGTTCTGGTCGCCGTTCAGGTCGACGCCGTCGCCGCCGGTGGTGCTGATCGCGCCGGTGGTGACGGTGTTCTGGTTGCCGTCGATGTCCACACCGTCGTCGCTGCCACCGGTGATGCTGGCGGACGAGACGGTGTTGCTGCCGCCGTTGATGGCAACGCCGAAGGTGGTGCCGCCGATATCGGTTTCCGCATCGACATCGTTGTTGTCACCCGCGATACCGAGGCCATAACCGCCCGAGCCGGCGATGCCGCCCGTGGTAGTTGTCAGCTCGTTGTCGTCACCGACGATGGTGGCACCGTTGACGGCGCCGGCCACGGAACCGCCCGTGACGCTGTTGTCGTCGCTGATGATGAGGACACCGTCGCCGCCGTTGCCGTTGATCAGGCCGCCGGCCGTGACGTCGTTCTCGCCGCCGCCGGAGATCACGACACCGTCGTGGCCGTCGATGCCGCCGACCGCCGAAACCGTCGCGCCGGTGCTGCCAACGATCTGGACGCCATCATTGTCGGCCGTGTTGCCGCCGTTGATGGAGCCGCCGCTGGTAACCGTGGCGTTGGAGGTGTTCAGGATCAGCGCGCCGGTGCCCGGACCGCTGATCGTGCCGCCCGCCGTGACGGAGTTGTTCGAGCCGCCATTGATCACGACGCCATCATCGTTCTGGCCGGTGATGGTGCCCGAGGCATTGACGGTGTTGTTGGAGCCGCCGCCCTGGATCTCGACGCCATCGTTGAAGCCCGAGATGTCGGTGCCCGACACGGTGTTGTTCGAGCCGCTGTCGATGGCGACGCCCTCGTCACCCTGACCGGTGATCGTGCTGGACGCGGTCACAATGTTGCCGGAACCGGCGATCACCACACCTTCCAGGCCGCCCTCGATGGTGGTGGCCGTGACGGTGTTGGTGTTGCCGGTGATGTCGACACCGTCCTCGTTGGCGCTGTCGATGGCGCCAGTGTCCACCGAGTTGGAGTTGCCGGTGATGTTCACGGCGTCGTTGGTGGCGCTGATCGAGGCGCTCGACACCGAGTTCGAGTTACCGGCGATGATCACGCCCGGGTCGCCGGTGATGGCGCCGGTCGCGGTCACGAGGTTGGTGTTGCCGGTGATGTCGACGCCGTCGCCGTTGAGGCCGGTGATGTCGCCGGAGACCGAGACCTTGTTGGTGTCGCCGTCGATAACCACGCCGTCGTCGTCACCCGAAACAGTGCCGCCCGAGGTGATGACGTTGCCGGAGCCGGTGATGTCGACACCATCACCCTGGTCGCCGTCGATGCCGCCGGCGCCGATGGTGAGGGTGTTGGTGTTGCCGTTGATGTCGACGCCATCCCAGTTGCCCTGGACGCCGCTTGCCGCGACGTTGTTGCTGTTACCGTCGATGTCGACGCCTTCGTCACCGTTGCCGGTGATCGCACCGGACGCGTCGATGTCGTTGCCGTCGCCGGCGATGGCCACGCCGCTCTCGCCGCCGGAGATCGTGGTCGCGTCGACCTCGTTGTTGTCACCGTCGACGTTGACGCCGTCCAGGCCGCCACCGATCGAACCACCGTCGACCGAGTTGCCCGAGCCGTCGATTTCGACGCCATCGCCCTGCTCGCCAATAATGCCGTCCGCGGTGACGGTGTTGTTGGTACCGTCCAGGTTAACACCATCATTGGTGCCCGTGATCGAATTGACGGCCGTAACACTGTTGTTGTTGCCATCGACGGTCACGCCGCTGCCGAAGCCGCCGAAGTCGTTGTCGGCGCCGAAGATGCCGTCACCCGTCGAGACCGAGTTGCTGTTACCCGAGATGACGACGCCGTCTTCGCCAGTGAAACTGCCGCCGGCAATGACATTATTGGAGTTGCCGACGATGGAAACGGCGGTGCCGGTGTCGTTGACGCCAAAATCCGCGTTGCCTTCGATAACCCCATCACCGGCATCGACATTGTTGGAATTGCCGGAGATCAGGACGCCGCCGTCGTCACCAACGATGCCGGTCGCGGCACCGACCTGGTTGCCGTTACCGCTGATCGACACACCCGATCCGGTTCCGGTGCCGACACTGCCGTCGATCGTCCCGCCGGCAGCGGTGACGATGTTGGCGCCGCCAATGATGGAGACGCCGCCCGAGCCGTTGATGCTGCCGGATGCGGTCACGACGTTGGAATTGCCGCCGATGTCGACACCCACGCCATCGCCGTCGATATCGGTGTTACCCTCGATGTTGCCCGCGGTGGCGCTGACGGAGTTGTTGTTGCCGTTCCCGATCACCACGCCGCCATCGGTGCCGCTGATGGTCGCGCCGGACACCACGTTGTTGCTGGAGTTGGTGATCAATACGCCGGGATCGCCGCTGATGGCGCCGGTGACGGTGACGTTGTTGCTGCCACCGCCAGCGATGTCGATGCCGTCGCCGCTATCGTTGTTGTCCGTGTCGCCGGTAACGTCGCCGCCGACGGTGATGACGTTGCCGGTGGCGCCGTCGAGGTAGATACCGTCATCTTCGCCGCCGACGTTGCCGTCGATGTCGACCGAGTTGGTGTTGCCGGAAATGTGGATACCGTCGTCGCCACCCTGCAGGTCGAGATCGTCGGAGGAGTCGAAGGTGTTGCTGTCGCCGTTGATCTGCAGCGCGTCGCCGGTGGTGCCGGACAGTTCGGCCACGCCGTTGACGCCGTCGCCTTCGTAGTCGACGTCGTTGTCGTCGCCGTCGAGCACGATGCCGTTATTGTCGCCATTGACGGTCACACCGTCGTCGATCTCGAGGCTGTTATCGTCCTCGAGGAAGATGCCGTCGCCGCCCAGGCCCGCGGTCGAGGTGACGGTGGTGGTGCCGCTCAGCTCGATGTCGTTGTCTTCGTTCGAGTAGATGCCGGCGCCCGAGCCACCTTCGATGGTGCCGCTGTAGCTGGCGAAATCGTTCTCTTCGTCATTCAGCGCAACGCCGTTGACGCCGCCTTTGATGTCGCCGGTGTTCTCGATGTAGTTCTGTTCGCCGTTGACCTGGATACCATCCTCGCCCGCGACGATCTCACCGTTGTTGTAGACTTCGTTGCCGAAGCTGAACGGACCCTTCTGGCCGCCCATGACGATGCCGTTGCCACCGTCCGAGGTGATCTCGCCGTCATTGGTGACCAGGTTGGAATGGCCGACATTGATGCCGTCGCCGCCGCCCACGCCGTCTTCGTCGGCGTGGATGATGTTGCGGTTCCAGATGTCGTTGTAGTTCTCGGCAACGATACCGTCGTCGTCGGCGTGAATCTCGCCGCCTTCGCCGTTGTAGATGATCTGCTCGCCGCCCGGGATGCCGAGGCCGCTCTGGGCGTCGATGCCGTCATCGGCGGCAATGATGGTGCCGTAGTTGCGGATCTGCTGCTGGTCGTAGTCCAGCTTGGTCAGACCATTGAGGGTCAGGCCGTCGGAATTGGCATGAATGCCGTCACCGCCGGCGCCGTTGTCCTGGTTCTCGTCGACGCCCGCCTCGTGGGTGGTGTTGTCGATGCGGTCGATGAAGGTGTCGCCGCGGGTGTCGATCAGGCCGGCGTTGATGACGGTGTTGCTTTCGCCGTCGATCTCGATGCCGTGGCTGTCGCCGTCGGCGTCAAGGCCCGTCGCGATGGTGCCGAAGTTGTCGATACGGTTGTTGGCATCGGCATGGATGCCGTCGCCGCCCGAAGCGCCCTCGCCCGGCAGACCGCCGGCGACGATCACGCCATCTTCACCATTGGTCACGTCGAAGTTGTCGTTGACCCTGATGCCGTGGCGCTGGGCCTCGATGGTGCCCTCGTTCTCGACCACTTCCGGATAGTCGCCGCTGAAAAGCGGAATGACGTTGAGCAGCTTCGCGTCGACATAGCCGAGGCCGTTGACGTCCCCGCCCGTTGAAGAGACATGGGCCGACTGGTCGCTGAACGCGTCGTCATTGTAGTTGTCGTAGTGAATGCCGTCGCGGCCCGCCACGATCAGCGAGTCGGCGTCGGACTGGTAGCCGGATTCACCAAAACCACCGCCGTCGCCATCGGCTTCGTCGGTGTGCAGGGTGGTGAAGCGCACGCCGTCCTCGCCGGCATAGATTTCGCCGCCCGAATTGTCGACATCGCTGTTGGTGTTGGACACCAGCACGCCCGTGCCACCGGCACGGATGATGCCTTCGTTGACCAGGTCGTTGCCGGTCCCGTCGGCATCGCCGATCAGGATCGGACCGCCGCCCGCCAGCGCGTCGAAGACGTTGGTGACGATGCTGTCGCCCAGCAGGCGCACGCCGTCGCCGCCGGCATTGACTTCGCCGCCGTCATTGATGGTCACGGTGTTGTCGTCGGCGCCGTCATCCTGGCCGTTGACGACGATGCCGTCGCGGCCGGCAATCACGTTGCCGCCGTCCTGGATCAGGACGCTGTTGTCGTCATTGTCCACATCGACGTTGCCGACGACGATGCCGTCGCGCTGGGCGTCGACCGTGCCACCATCGCCGATGGTGACCGAGTTGTCGTTTGTCGAGCCGGTGCCGCCGCCGATGGCGTCAGTCAGCGAGATACCGTCGCTGTTGGCGCCGTTGCCATAAACCGTGCCCGCGCCGCCTGCGCCGCCGATCAGGATGGTGTTGTCGTCATCGACGTTGATGCCGTCTTCCGGGTCGCCCGTGACGTCGGAACCGCCGTCGATGGTGATGATGTTGTTGTCATTCATCAGGATGCCCGGATCGCCGATAACTTTCGACGCGCCGGTGACATGGACATTGTTGTTGTCGTTGCCCTGGATACCGTCGCCGCCGCCGACGCCATCGGTGTCGCCCTGGACGGTCGATGCGCCATCGACCAGCAGGGTGCTGTTGCTGCCCAGGTCGATACCATCGTCCTTGCCCTGGATCGTCGCGCCTTCATCGATGGTGATGTCGGTGCCGTCGCTGGAGTCAAAGACGTGGATGCCGTCGGACGACCCCTGGCCAATACCCTGGACCGTGCCGGTGCCCTTGATCACGATGGTGTTGTTGTCGCCGTCCTTGCCGGTCTCGCCGACCTCGATGCCGTGCGATGTACCCTGGATGATGCCGCCGGTCTCGCTGAAGGTGACGTTGACATTGGCGTCATTGACACCGGGCGAGATGTCGATGCCGGCGCCGTCGCTGACCGACTTCGAGCCGCCCGTGACCGTGCCACTGCCGGTGTAGTTGAGCGTGGTGTCGCTGCTCTGGATGACGATACCGTCGTCGGTGTAACCGGTGATGCTGCCGTCATTGTCGACCGTCAGCGTGGCGCCGGTCGGACCATGATGCTGGATGCCGCGATCACCGCCGATGATCGCGCCCTTGTCGCTGTTGTTGACGGTCAGGTAACCCGAGGCATCGATACCGTCGTCGCCGGTGACCGCGCCGGTCGTGCCGCCCGAGATGATGTAGGCGGTGCCGCTGCCGGTGGAGCCGTTGTTGATGACGTTCGGGCTGCCGACTGTGCCGCCCTCGACAATGATGCCGTCATCGCCCGAGCCGCCGCCGCCGGCGATCAGGCCGGGCGTCGTCGCGCCGCCATTGCCGTTGTTGACGTTGGTGATCTCGTTACCGAAGCCGTCAATGCTGATACCGTTGCCGTTGACGCTGGTGATCGAACCACCGCCGATGGACGTGCCGCCACCGTTGAACACTTCGTTATTGTTGCCATCGATGTCGATGCCGTCGCCCCAGAAGCCCTGCACCTGGCCCGCATTGGTGCCGGAGAACTCGGTATTGAGAATGACCACGACGGTGCCGTCGGAGCCGTCGATGTCGATGCCGTCGCCGGTCGTGCCGATCGCCACGCCGTCGGCCACCACGACGATGTCCACACCGTCATAGCCGTCCGTGTCGTAGCCATCCGCGGTTGCGCCAGCGCCCACGCCGCAGGTTACGGTGTCATTGTTGGCGCCGGCGACAGAATCACCGCCGGTGCCGTCGGTGCAGGCCGCCAATGCGGAGTTGCTGCCCATGGAGAAGTTGGCGAAGGCGGTAAGCGCCACGCCCAACATGGCGCCGCGCGTGACGACACGCAGAAGCGGCTGAGCGCTCAGCGCGACTGCACGGCGCGATACGGAATTCAGCAGCGTGTTCTTTTCGTTGGAGAGATTCATCGATCTCGACTCCCTATTAAGCGGAAACAGCAGCAAAAGCGCCCTGAGCGGGCGCCGCGGATTGGAAAATCCCGGCCGGAAGGCCATGGCGCGTGACACAACACGACGCCCAAAGTTGAAACTTTCGGTGACAGATCAAGCAGATCGGCTCCTCATTACCCCTCCCGGAGGCCGTCCTAGCAGCGGAACGGATCCCTTACCCCACGGCGCCGAAGGCTTACGGGCCTTTCGGTCGACGATATTAATACGCTGCAGTAATGTCGCTTTGCAAGCCCTCGAAGGCTGGAATGCCAAAAATGTTATGAACTTAGCGGCGAATTTCCGGGGGTTAGCCCAAGATTTCGCCATAGTTTCGGGTATGAACGGTAACATGGTCCCGCGCAAGTGTGGCCATTATGCAACAGGGCGGGAGATTCGACATGGTCAAAAAACAGTCGGAAAGTGGAAAACCGGCGGAATCCGGGCATGGAGACGACAATAATGCGCTTGGCCGCATCGTTACTGCAGCGCATGGGGATGTCCTGCTGGTCGGCATCGACCGTCCCCGCAAGCTCAACGGCTTCACCAACAAGATGCTCGACGAGCTGTCGCGGGCCTATGCGGACTATGAGGCCGGCCCCTGGCGCTGCGCGGTCCTGCACAGCACGGGCAAGCATTTCACCGCCGGTCTGGACCTGCCGAATATCGACCGCGGCCGGCCGCTGTTCGACCGCTCGCTGCTCGATCCGGTCGGGTTGTATCCGCCGCTGCGGACCAAGCCGGTGATCGCGGCGGTGCGCGGCATTACCTTTACCATCGGATTCGAACTGGCCCTGGCGGCCGATTTCATCATCTGCGGCTCGGACGCGCGAATCGCACAGCTTGAGGTGAAGCGCGGTCTGATGCCCACATGTGGTGGCACACCGCGGATGATCGAGCGTGCCGGCTGGGGCAATGCCATGCGCTACCTGCTGACCGGCGACGAGATGAACGCGGCAACCGCGCTGCGCCTTGGCTTCGTCCAGGAAGTGGTCGATCCCGAGGCGGTGCTGCACCGCGCGCTGGTGCTGGCCCGCCGTATCGCGGAACAGGCGCCGCTTGCCGTCCAGGCGGTCATCGCCAACGGCCGCAAGGCGCATGTCGAGGGTTTCGACGCCGCTACCGCCGAGCTCGGCACCGCGAGCGGCCGGCTGCGGGACAGCGACGACGTCAAGGAAGGGGTGGCCTCGTTCGTGGAGCGGCGCAAGGCGCGGTTTACAGGACGCTAAACCTGCCTCAATCGGGCCCCAATGCGCCGTGGCGGCCGTGCCACAGATCGCCGGCTGGCCGCGGCCTCAATGAAATGACGGATTTGTTACTTGGCCGGCTTTCCGGCGCGAACGCGCCGGGCAGCGCACAGGTCGGAAAAAGCCCCGTCTCGCAGCCGGCCGAGCGCCGGGCCGCGAGACGGGGCCATGTCACGGGCGCCAGCCCTCAGGCGACGCCGAGCGCCTGATAGATCGGCAGGGTCCGCTCCAGCTGGGCCGTGGCCTCGCGCACGAATTCGGCCTTGTTCTCCGCCGGGTCGCTGATCGCGACGCCGTCGCGCGCCATGCGCTTGCCCTGGGCGTTGAATTGCTCGAAGGCGAAGTCGACGCATGCCTCGTTGGTCTTGAGGCCCTTCTGGCGGCCCAGCAGTACAAGCTGGCCGATGTTGTTGACATGCATGCCGCCGCCGGTGACCGGGCTGACCAGATAGTTCACCTGCCGGCCCGATGGCGCCATGGACAGGATCTTGTTGTTGAGCGCCTCGGTCTTGGGCCGCACCGCCTCGACTGTCTCGGGCGGATGGGCCGGAGACGCGTCGCCCTTGCCGATCAGCACGAGAGCGGCCTGCACGACCTGGTTGAAGGTCTTGCCGTCCGGCTTCAGGGCCGCCTCGATCTCGCCCAGCGTCTTGGGCTGGCCATCGGCCATGATATCGAGCACCGGCTTGTAGACGTCCTCGTTCAGCGTCGCCGCGCCGCGGAAGCCGCTGGCCTCGAGCTTGATGCCCTCGCGCGGCACGTTGAGTACCAGCCGCTCGTCGCGCAGCATGTCGAGTTGCTGCATGGACGACAGGCCGCGGCCGCCGCGCACCCAGTAGTCGCGGCGGAACTGCTGGTTGACCATGAAGTCGCGCGCCGTCTCGCGGAAGGTCGCGTCGGGAATGTTACGCAGCATGGTCTGCTGCTCGTCCGTCAGGTTGAGCGCGTCGATGTGTTCCCGGTAGGTCGCGGTGCAGGCGAAATTCAGCTTGGCCGACGACAGCATCTTCGAGATTTCCGAGAAGTACATCGGCACCCAGCACTCGTTCAGGTATTCGTGCGCCAGGTAGGAGCGGTCGTTGCTGCGGATGCCCTTGAGGCGCGCCGCCGCGTTCGGGTTGGCCTTGCCGTAGAGCGTGTTGGTGTTCATCAATGAGTCGGCGAAATCCAGCGCCGCGTCGACCCGGCTCTGGACACCCAGTCCGGCGGCCGACATGGTCGCCGCATGCTGGGTCAGCAGGTGGCGGATCGGCGCCACCGTGTTCCAGCCCGGATAGGTGTTGTAGCTGATGTAGCAGATGCCGCCGACCTTCAGCTTGCGGCGCAGGAAATCGACGATGTGCTGCATGTTGGATTCAGAGATCCAGCTCCAGATGCCATGCAGGCCGATGAAGTCGAAATCGGGCAGGTCGGACCGGTTGCAGAAGTCGGCGAACGCCTCGTCATACAGCTTGGCGCCGGTGCCCGCGGCGGCCATGTCCTGGGCGAAGGCCGCATGGGACGGGTTGAAGTCGGTGCCGTGCCACTCGGCGGTGCCGGCGGCGGCGTGCATGTTGGCGCTGATGCCGTGGCCGAAACCCAGCTCGCAGGCGGCGCCGATCGCTGGCGGCGCGTAGCCTGTCTTCAGCAGCGGCAGCCGCGCCCTCAGCGGATTCAGCTCGCTGTAATATCCGTAGGTGTAGCCGATTTCGACCAGATAGCCTTCAGCCCAATCAGACATGGGATTCCCCCTCTTGTTCCACTCGATCGCCGGGATTTGCCCACTCTGAGACCGATTGCCGCGCTCACGCGCGGCGTCAATGCCCGAGGCAATGGCGCAGCGCCCCTATTGGAAGGTTCCGCGCCGGAATATCAAGGGTTGTGTTGAGGGGAGGCCCGATATTTCTGCGTCATGTAGCCGCCCGGCACCGGCCCGGAGCCCCGTTCCACCGGCGCGCCGCGGCACTGCGCCGGCGTAACGAGGCAGGCGCGCTATGCGCTTCGGCGCCCCGCTGCCGCGGCGGCGGCCTCGCCGAGTATCTTCTCGCGCAGCTTCGCCCGGTCGATCTTGCCGCCGGACGTGCGCGGAAACGCCTTGACGAACAGATAGCCGCCCGGGGCCTGCCCCGCGCCCAGCTTGTCGATGCAGTGGCTGTGGAACACCTGCGGGTCAGGCTTTCCGCTTGGCTGGATCACCGCGATGATGTCGGACGCGCCGGCACGGGTGACCCCGATCACCGCGACCTCGCGCACACCCGGATGCGACATCAGCGCCAGTTCGACCGTCGTCGGCATGACATCCACGCCGTGCCGCCGCACCACTTCCGAAACCCTGCCGCGCAGATAGACATAGCCGTCACCGTCGATGGCAGCCAGGTCCCCGGGATAGCACCAGCCGTCCCGGAAGCCCTCGAAGCGGCCTTGCGGCGCCTCGCTGATCACCTCCGGCGAGACGCCGGAGCCGCGGCACCTCAGATGGCCTGTCACGCCGGGCGCCACGGGCTTGTCCTCGGCATCGACGATCTCGACCTCGACTCCCGCGAACAACCGGCCGACGCTGTCGGCATGATCGAGCATGTCTTCCGGGCGCAGCACGCTGATCAGACCGCAGCTGGTGCCGCCATAGGCTTCCGCGAAATTCGGCGTGACCCGGCTGAGCATGCCGCGCTTGGTCCGCGCCGCCAGCGGCGAGCCCAGGGACAGGATGGCCCGCGCTTTGGGAAACAGGACACCCTCTTCCTGGGCGCAGGAAAGCAGGTCCTCGCACATGGCCGAGGTCAGGATCAGCACGGCGTCGTTCTGCGCCTGGATCGCGCGCACCAGGTCCATGAGCCTTACGAATTCGGGCAGCACCGTAACCCGGCCACCATTTCCCAGCCGGTTCATCAGGGTATAGAGAAAACCGCCGAAGCTCATGCTCGAGGTCAACAGAAAGTTGCCGGTCCCGTCATTCGAGAACACGCCGACCGCGCCGAGCGCCTCCAGGTAATCTTCCATGCGGCGAAGTTGCTGCGCGTGGCCGAGGGGATAGCCCTTCGGCTGGCCTGTGCTGCCCGATGACAGGGCAATGTCGAACGGTTCGAAGTCGTCGGGATGCTTGTGGTCGCCCTTGAACGCAGACAGCCCTTCACGCCAGTCCAGCCCCACATTCACGCTTCGGAGTCCGCCCAGCGACCGGGCCGGCGGTTCGACGAACAGCGTCCGGATCCCCAGCGTCTCGATCATTGCGTCGAACTTCCGGCCGGATTCGCTGGTGCTGAACTCGACCTTGGCCGCGCCGACGCGCATCAGCGCCAGCGACAGGATGATGTGGTCGATACTGTTGGTCATGCGCACGCCGACCGGATCGCCCGGCGCGATTCCCAGACTGTCCAGCCAGACGCTGGCGCGTCCCACCAGATCGGCCAGTTGCTTCCAGGTCAGCTTCCCGTAATCGTCGGCAAGCGCGATCGCCCGGGGCATGCGGACGGCGTGGTTGAAGATCGTGTCGGTGAAGTTGTTGAATGTGTCGGGCACGGCGGACTTCCTGTAGCGGCATATATGGCGGCCTGCGGCGCGGCGCGAGTGCCGGACCCTGGCCTGTTTCGCCCTGTCGCGGCATGCCGCCGCGAGGCAGTGACGTCTAGGTGTCGGCCCGGCGCCGCACCCCCTCCAGCTCCTTGACGACCAACGCCTTGACCTTTGCCCGGTCGATCTTGCCGGCGGCGGTGCGCGGCATCTCCTTGACGAGCATGAAGTGATTGGGCGTCTGCGCGTTACCCACCTGGTCAATACAGTAACGCAGCATGGCCTTCGGCTCCGGCGGCGGCATCGCGGCACGGACCACGGCGACGACCTGGGCATCCGCGCCCTGGCCGATGCCCAGCACGACCGCCTCCCGCACATCGGGATGGGACATCAGCGCCATCTCGACGATTGCCGGGAAGACCTGCACCCCGCGCCGGACGACGGCATCGGCCGCCCGTCCCTTGAGATGCAGGTAGCCCTCGTCATCGATGGCCGCGAGATCCCCGGAATAGTACCAGCCGTCGCGGACGCCCTCGAGGCCGCCGCCGCTGCCCGAATTGCCGATCAGATCGTCCGCAACCCCGCCTCCCTTGCACCGCAGGTGTCCGGCGACGTTCGGCCCCACCGGGCGGCCGTCGCCGTCGACGACCTCGACTGCAACGGTGGACAGCACACGGCCGACGCTGTCGGCGTGGCCGGGAATGTCCTCCGGATAGAGCGCAGCCACCAGGCCCGCTCCGGCATTGCCATACATCTCGGTGAAATTGGGCGTCAGCGACCGGATGGCGTCGCGTTTGGCCTGGGCCGGCAACGGCGTGCCGGTGCAGATGATGCAGCGCATGTCCGGGAACAGCAGGCCCTCGTCCGGGGCGCAGGACAGCAGCTCCTGGCACATGCCCGGCGTCACGATCAGGATTGCGTCCTCGTGCGACTGGATGGCGCGCACGAAGTCCAGCAACTTGGCGAATTCGGGCAGGATGACGATCTTGCCGCCGGTCACCAGCCGGGACAGCAGCCCGGTGAGGAAGCCCGAGAAACTCATGCTTGAGGCGAGCAGAAAGCTGCCGGAATAATCCTCCGAGACCATGCCGGCCTTGTGCCATGCCGGATACCAGTCCGCCAGCCGACCCAGGGTCATCCGATGGGTGCACGGCACGCCCTTGGCCGGCCCGGTGCTGCCCGAGGACAGCAGGATATCGCTGGGCTCGGGAGTCTCGGCGTCATGGCGGCAGTCACCCTTGAAGCCGGCCAGCATCCTGCGCCACCCCGCATCGATGGTAATGCAGCGGACGTTGCCGATGGCCTTGGCGGGCGGTTCGATGAACAGCGTCGTCACGTTCAGGGCCCGGACTGTGGCATCGAACTGCTTTCCGTCGCTCCCGATGCCGAACTCGACCTTGGCCGCGCCGATCCGCATCAAGGCGAGCGACAGGATGAGATGATCGGCACTATTGGTCAGACGGACGCCGATGGGCTGGCCCGCCTCGATGCCGAGGCTGCGCAGCCAGACGCTGGCCCGGCCGATCAGATTGGCGAACTGCTTGTAGGTCAGGCGGCCGGTAACATCCTCGAGCGCAACCAACTTCGGATGCTTCTCGGCATGGTCGAAGATCGCGTCGGTCAGGTTGGGGAAGGCAGGCACGTTGGTCTCACCGCGAATAACGAAAATCAGCCGGATAGTGCGTCAAGCGGCCACCGCCGCACAACCGGCATTTGGGCAGGCGGCCCGGCGGCATGGCTGCCGCGCCTATTGTCGCAAGACAAGGCGGTCGCCGCTCACCTGGTACCCGGAAAGCCGGTTGAGGAAGCTCATGCCCAGCAGCGAGCCCAGCATCTCGCCCTCGACCACCATGGCGTCGACATTGCGGAGATCGATGGGGCCGATGGCGACGCTGTCGAGCGAGACGCGCGCACCGCGGGTTGTGCCGTTGGCGGTGTTCACCAGATGATTGAAATCCCGCGGCGCCGGGGTGATCCCGAGCCGTTGGGCATCGGCCCGGCTGAGGGCGATTACGCTGGCGCCGGTGTCGACCATGAACATGATCTTCTTGCCCTCGACCTCGGCCTCGGCGAAGAAGTGACCGCCCTGGGCATAGAGCGTCACCGATCGCTCGGTCGGCGTGACGGTGGCGACACCCTGGGCAGGCAAGGCATTGCCCACGACCCGGTCCCGCGCCATCCCGAACTCACCCCGGAACGCATAGAGCAGCGCGATCGCCGAGCCAATGGCAACCCAGATCCCGATATGGCGGAGCGTGCGGCCGGGACTGTCGGCGAAACTGGCCCCCAGGCTTACAACCAGGATCGACAGCAGGGCGACGAGATAGACCAGCCGCGGCATTTGATCGCCGAGGCCGGCAGCCTGTTCGCCGATGCCTGGCGCATTGGGGAACGCGACCAGCAGTCCGACGACCAGACCGGCGACCAGCACCAGCAGGATCAGCGTCCAGAAGCAGCCTCCTCTGCCCTTCGGAGGCTCGTCGTAATGGTGTTCCCAATTGGGTTGCGGCGCCACCATTCTATTCCTTACCGAATACCGGCAGGACACTGTCCGGCACGTGGAGCTGTCGGCCGTGGCGAGCGGTAACGACCAGCACGCCACCCAGGAAACCGGCGGGAGCCGGCCCGGCACAGACCACCGTCATATAGACCGACCGGTCTTGATATGCACGTGCGAACGACCGGCGGCGCCGGTTGGCCAGTGGGGCGGCCGGTTCACGGCTTTTTGATCCCTGTTCATTGACCGCATCATTGCTTTCCGATGCCGAAGACCAGCAGAACATTGCCCGGCATGTGGCCATAGATGCCATAGCCCGAATTGACGAACAGGCGGCCATTCGCCACCACCGGCCCGGCCGCGCCACCGATCGAGCCGCCATGTGCCGTGGCGCCGCTGGTGGCGGTCACACCGGCAGTCGTGTCGTTCTCCCAGAGTACCTTGCCGGTCGCGCCGTCATGGATCCGCAGCACGCCGTCCATGCCGCCCGCCAGCACCATGCCCGGCATCGCGGTGATGGCGGCAGAGATACCAGGCTCGCAGAATTCACGGCCCTTGCAGACATCGACGGCCGGCCATTTCCAGGCATACTGACCGGTCTTCATATCCAGTGCATAGAGCCCCGGGCGGCGTTCTTCCGGATAGGTGCGCCCATCCTCGCCGTCGCTGATCGGCACATAGAGCACGTCACCCTCGGCAGCCATGCCGAAATGGATGCCGCCCTGGATGCCGCCGCGTCCCACCTTGGTATTCCACACCAGCTTGCCGGTGTCGGGGTCGAGCGCGGTGACCAGGCCCGATTTCTGGCCGCCCAGCACCAGGTCGCGGCCGTCGCTGAGCGACGCCAGCACGGTCGCGGCGCCAAAGTCGAAGTCGGGACCGCCTTCCTTCGGGCAGTTGTCCGGCGTGGCGCTGTCGCAGGACGTGTTCCAGGCATCGTTGGGCGTTGCCTGGTAGTGCCAGTTGACCTTGCCGCTTTCCAGGTCGATGGCGAAGATCGCGTCGCTGGTCAGGGTGGCCGGCGACGAATAGTTCTCGCCGGTGCCCACATAGAGCTGACCGCGCTTCTCGTCGATGGCCGGGCTGTTCCAGATCGGTGCGCCTGACGGGCCGTACATATCGGTGCCCGACCTGTTCTTGCCGGTGACGGCCGGGGGTGTCTCGATGGTGTAGGTCTGCCAGAGCTTCGCGCCCGAGGCGGCGTCGTAGGCGACCACGGATCCCCGAAACTTGCAGCATTCGAATCTGGGGTCCAGGGCGGGCGTGACCTCGAGCGACGATACCGGCACATACAACCGGCCGTCATGGAGCGACGGCGTACCGGTGATCGTCGCGTTGGGATGGTCATCCGCGCGCACGCGCCACAATTCGCGGCCGGTGAACGCCTCGACGCCGTAGACATTGCCGAGCAGGTCGCCGAAATACAGTGCCGGCCGGGCATCGGCATCGCCCGCCGTCCACGGGCTGATCGCGATGCCGGTGCGCACTTCGGCGGATGCGCTATAGGTCCAGCGCACGCAACCGGTCGCCTGATCCAGCGCGAAGACGGTGCCGTCATGGCTGCCGACGAACACCGCGCCGGCGGCCAGCGCCGGCTGGGAACGGGCACGCAGGGCGTCCGGATACGCGAACGCCCACAGCAGCTTCAATCCGTGCAGATCCTCGCGGGACAGGCCGGCCGGGAGCAGCCGCGTATTGGTGCGCTGCAGCCCCCAATTGGTCAGGGCCGGTGTCGCCGCGCGGTCGAACGCGGCGGCCTTGCCCGTACATGACGGCCCCGCCTGCGCCGCAGCGGTGCCGAAGGCGCGGGCGGCCAGGTATTGCGACACGTCGCGCTTCTGGGTGTCGTCGAGACTGGCTGCCTCGTCCTGCATCACGCCCACGGTCATGGCCCGGTAAATCGATTCGGGCGACATGATCTGCAGCATGGAGATATGCGGCGCCTTCGGGACCTGGCCGTCGTGGCAATTGGCGCACAGTGACAGGTAGACCGCCTTGCCGGCGTCGGCGGTGGCGGCAGGCAGCGTCATCTGTGCCGTCGCCGGCGCTTCCACCGGCGCTTCTACCGGCGCGGACACCGGCGGCGTCTCGTCGGACTTGCCGCACGCCGCGAGCAGAAGCGCGAGAACGCCCGCCACGACCAGACCCATTGACTTCGTCATCTTGATCTCCCCATACAGCCCGGATCGTGCCATGGCCGCACGAGGCCACGCAAGCGCGCGTGGCTGCTGGCGATGCCGGCTGGTTGCCCGGTTCAGACCAGACCGATACCCTCGTCCATCAGCGGCAGCTTGCGGATGCGCTTGCCGCCAGCGGCGACGATGGCATTGGTCAGCGCCGGCGCCAGCGGCGGCACGCCCGGTTCGGTGATGCCGCCGATCGGTCCGCTTTCCATGATATGCACGGAAACCGGGGGTATGTGCGCCATCAGCGCCATCTTGTAGGTGTCGAAGTCCTTCTGCACCGCCGCGCCGTCCTTGATGTCGATGCGGCCGAACATGGCAGCGGTCAGCGCGAAGACCATGCCGCCTTCGATCTGCGTCTCGATGCCCCTCGGATTGACCGCAAGGCCGCAATCCACCACCGCCGTCAGCTTGGTCAGCTTGATGGTTGCCGGGCTTGGCATGGTCAACTCGACCACCTGGGCGCAAATCGAGCCGAAGCTCTCATGCACGGCGATGCCGCGGCCGTGCCCGGCCGGAAGCGGCGTATCCCATCCGGCTTCCTTGGCCGCGCGTTCCAGCACCGCCAGATGGCGCGGATAGGCGGTCATCAGCGACCGCCGGTAGGCCACCGGATCGGCGCCGTTCTCGCGCGCCAGTTCATCGATGAAGCTTTCGATGAAGAAGGCGTTGTAGCTGTGCGGCACCGATCGCCAGAAGCCCAGCGGCACGCCGGCCTGGGGCATGGCGTAATCCAGCTTGAGGTTCGGCAGGCTGTAGGCCGGCGCATCGGCGCCGAAGACGGAAATCGGGTCGACGTCGTTCATGACCCGCGTCGGCGCCAGTTGCTCGGCGATCGAGGGCACCACCAGGCGGTTGTTCCACAGCGCCGGCAGGCCCGATTCGTCGAGCCCGGCGGTCAACTTGCTGATGGCGCAGGGCCGCAGCATGCCATGGGCCATGTCCTCGTTCCGGGTCCAGATCACCTTGACCGGCTTGCCCATGACCTTCGACGCCACGATGGCGGGGCGGATGAAGCTCATGCCGATGCGCCTGCCGAAACCACCACCCATATAGGGCACGTGAACATTCACGTTTTCGGGCCGGGCGTCGAACTCCTCGGCGATGGAATAACGCTCGCGGCCCGCGTTCTGGGTCGGCGCCCACACCTCGATCCTGTCGCCCTGAACCCAGGCCGTCGCGTTCATGGGTTCCATGGTCGCATGGTGCAGCAGCGGCACCTGGTAGGTGGCGCTGAAGCTCTTCTTGACCGACTTGGCGGCCGATTTGCTGTCGCCGCGGTCGACAGCCACCGCGCCCGGCTTTTTCAGCGCCGCCTGCAACAACGTGTCGATCTTCTCGCTGGAATTCTTGCCGCCCGGGCCCGCGTCCCACTGCGGCGCCAGCGCGGCCGCGCCCTTCTTCGCCGGCCAGAAACCAGTGCCGACAACGATGAAATAATCATCCTTGGGGATCACGCGCAGCACGCCCCGGATCGCCATGGCGGGCGCCGGATCGAGCGCCTTGAGCTTGCCGCCGAACACCGGGCAATGAACCACGGTACCGACCAGCAGGTCGGCCATGCCCACATCGATGCCGAATGATGCGGCGCCCGTGGCGTGGGCCCGCGCATCGAGCCGGGTTGTGGGCTTGCCCACGATCCGCCGGTCGGCGGCCGCCTTGAGCGCCACGTTCTGCGGCGGGGCCAGGGTCGCCGCGCCGCGCGCCAGGCTGCCATAGGTGGCGGTCTTGCCACTGGGATGGGAGACGGCCCCATTGCTCGCCGTACATTGGCTGACCGGCACGGCCCAGCGATTTGCCGCCGCCTGCACCATCAGCTGCCGCGCGGTGGCGCCAGCCTTCGACAGCGGCTCGAAATTGACCCGCACCGAACGGCTGCCCCCGGTGCCCATGGCAGCCGGCTCCATGCCATTCTCGGGGACCGCGTCGGCATGCACCACCTTGATCTTGCTCCAGTCGGCCTCGAGTTCCTCGGCGACGATCATCGGCAGCGAGGTCTGCACGCCCTGGCCCATCTCGGCCTGGTGCAGCGTGATGGTCACCGTGCCGTCAGGATCTATCTGGACGAAGGTGTTGAGCCGGCCTGGCTGGGCCGGCGCGACCAACTGGCCGAAGGCGTCGAATACCGGCAAGGAGACGCCGAGCACGAGGCCGCCGCCGGCGGCCGACGCGCCCTTGAGGAAACCACGGCGAGAGACATTGACGATTCTGGTCATGGCCATGTCCTACACCTGCCCCGAGGCGCGCTTGATGGCTGCCCGGATGCGGTTATAGGTTCCGCAGCGGCAGATATTGGTCATGGCGGCGTCGATTTCGGCGTCCGTCGGCTTCGCGCCGTTGGCGACCAGCGCCGCCGCGGTCATGATCTGGCCGGCCTGGCAGTAGCCGCACTGGGACACGTCCTTCTCGACCCAGGCATCCTGGAGCGGATGCGATCCGCCCAGCGCCTCGATGGTGACGATCTCCCGGTCGCCGGCATCCTGCACGGCGACGCCGCAGCTGCGCGTGACGACGCCGCCAAGGTGAATCGTGCAGGCGCCGCAAAGGCCCGCATCGCAACCATATTTGGTGCCGGTCAGGCCCAGATTGTCGCGCAGGACCCACAGCAGCGGCGTATCGCCGTCAACGTCGACACTGTGCTGCGAGCCGTTCACCTTGATCGAAAACGTCATGAATTTCCCAATCCCCCTCGTTGGCTGCCGTTATCACGCGCCCGTGCAGATCGTCCCCGTTCGAGCGAACGCAGGCTGCCTCGAAAGCGAAGTTAGAGTGAATTGTGGCATCCGCCAACTGCCCGTCTCGCGCCCGGCGCGTTGCCGCTGCTTTTACTGTCTCGAGACCCGTCCGCCAAGGTGCTGGGCGAGGAAATGTTCCATCCGGTCGGCAACCGCCTCGAACCGCTCCGGCGTGGCCATGGCATGGCCTTCGCCGGGCACCCACATGGTCTCGACCGGGCGGCCCAGCGCATGCAGCCGCTGGGCCATGCGCTCGCCGTGGTTGATGGGCACACGGTCATCCTCGGTGCTGTGGATGATCAGCACCGGATCGACGATTTTCTCGGCATTCTGCAGCGGCGACCGGCTGTCCATGTCGGCGACGGCACCTGGCCGGTCGGGGTTGCCGGCGAAAACCGTCCAGATACTGACAGTCGGCGACAGCCAGGCGACCAGGCTGGTGAGATCCGATGGACCATTGATGGAAATGCCGGCCACGAAGCGGTCCGGCGCCTCGGCAAGTCCTACCAGCGCTGCCCAGCCGCCATAGGATGCGCCGCCGATGGCGACATGGTCCTTGTCGACCATGCCTCGCGCAATGGCCCAGTCCAGCGCGTCGACCAGATCGGTGTTCATCTTGCGCGAGAATTCGCCGCGGGCGGCGGCCATGAACTTCTTGCCGTAGCCCGTCGAGCCCCGGTAGTTGACGTCGATCACCACATAGCCCCGGTTGGCGAGGAACTGGACCATGGGATCGAAGCCCCAGTAGCTGCGGGCGAACGGCCCGCCATGGACCCAGACGATCGCCGGCAACCGCCTGCCCTCGCCGCCGCGCGGCACCGTGACGTAGCCATGGATCTCCAGGCCGTCGCGGGCCGTGAACTGGAAGGGCTCGGTCCTGGCGAAATTTTCGGCGCGACGGCCGCGTTCGTCCTTGTGCAGCAGCCGGCGCTCGCCACTCTGCCGGTCGACAAGCCAGATTTCCGTGCGGCCTTCGTCGGACGCCACGTTGACGACCACCCGCCGCCCCAGCGAGTCCAGATCCTCGATGGACGCCACCGTCCGCGGATCATCACCCGCAAGATCGTGCAATGCGCTACCCAGCACCGCGTCGAAATAATGCGCGGCGCGCCGGGCAGGATAGGCTTCGGCGACCACCGGCCGATTCTCCGGACCGGTGCGCCAGACCCATTCCACGTCGGCATCGGGCTCGGCATAAAGCAATTTCTCACTGCCATCGGCGAGCGAGAACCGGACCAGCGCCACCTTGTCTCGTCCCCGGTTGGACAGCGCCAGCACGCCGCCGCCGATGATTCGGTTGCCGATGAACTGGAAAGTCTCCTCCACCGCCACATCGGCCTTTTTTACCCACGCGCCGCCACGCAGGACGTCGATCTCTACGCCACCGGACGGGACCCGCCTGGTGCGGGCGAACAGACCGGCGTCGCGCAGCGCGTGCCAGTCGATCACGTCTCCGGGGTTGCGGGCGATCCGGGTCTCCTTGCCGTCGCGCAGGTTGCGGCGATAGACGTCCATCAGGTCGCGGTCGCGCCGGTTGTCGCTGACCACCAGATCGGCGCCCCAATATTGTTCGACCTCGGTGGTCACGCTCTCCGGCGACAGCGGCAGCGGCAGCGGGTTGGGGTCCTCCAGCCTGACCGCATAGGTCCGGAAGTGCTCGTTGCCCATGGTGTCGACGTCGAGGAACAACGTGGTCGCGCCCGGCCCCCAGCTGATGTCCTGCGGCTTCATGGGCAGCTCGATGGTCCGCCGCTGACGCGTCGCCAGCGTCTCGATCAGCAGCCGCGTGCGATGGGCCTGGCCCGGCTCCAGCCAGGCGAGCAATGCGCCGTCATCGGACAGACGCCAGGCGAACGGCTCGCGCCGCTCGCCGAACAGTTCCTGGCGCGTCAGGATCGGCGGCAGGTGGATCTGAGCCAGCGCCGGATGGGACGCCGGGGTTTCCACATAGGGGTCGTCCCGGGAGCACGCGACGAAGGTAACCGCCGCCGCGCCGAGAAGCGGGCCAAGCCAGTAGATGAGGCCACGCTTTCTCGTCAATCGGGTCGCCTAGCGTTCTACCCGCATCGACGCGCCCAGATGGGTACCGGCGTCGACCAGGAGGGTTTCACCCGTCGTATGGCGGGCGCTCAGCGCGAAATAGACGATCGGCTCGGCCACCTCGGCCGGCGTGCTGGCTTCCTTGAGCGGATTGGCCTTCGCCACCGACGCGCGCAGCTTCTCGAAGGTCTCGTCGCCCAGTCCGCTGCGCAGCCAGCGCGTGTCGATGAAGCCCGGGCACACCGTGTTGACCCGGATCTCCGGCCCCAAGGCGCGGGCGAGTGACATGGTCATGTTGTTGAGCGCGCCCTTCGAGGCGGCATAGGCGATCGAGCTGCCGACGCCGCGAACGCCCGCCAGCGACGACACGTTGACCACCGAACCGGCGCCCTGCTTCTGCATGGCGGGCGCGACCGCGCGGGTCATCTGGTAAGGGCCGATGACGTTGACCGCGTAAATGCGCTGGAAGTCCTCGGCGGTCAGGCCTTCGAGGTCGTGATGCGCGACGAACTTGGAGGTGCCCGCATTGTTGACCAGCACGTCGACACGCCCCCACTTGTCGAGCGCGGCCTGCGCCATGCGGCGGCAATCGGCATCGACCGACACGTCGGCCTGGACCATCAGGGTCTCGGCGCCCAGCGCCTTGCAGGCCGCCTCGGCTTCCTTCGCCTCGGCCTCGCTCTTGGTGTAGTTGATCACCACGTTGCAGCCGCGCTCGGCCAGCTGCCGCGCAACTTCCGCGCCGACACCCGTCGCCGAGCCGGTGACGATCGCGACCTTCCCCTTGCCGTCCATCAGGCCCCTTCCCTTGTCCGCCGCAGTGCGGATCCGATTCTGTTGAGATTGACCAGCAGGTATACCGCCGAAACCAGATTGCCAACGATGAATAATGCAACGATCCACGGGGCCGCGCGCAGCACAGACCCTTCCGCCAGCCCGATGATCACGGAAAAAAGCAGGAAGCCAAAGGTCAGGTCAGCCATGCCCAGCGCCACCCACGGATCGGCGGTAAACGCGCCCCAGTCCAGCGGCGCGCCGGTCGAATATGCCCAGACTCCGACTCCAAGAAAAAACAGGATTCCCAGTGCGACGATCAATCTGGCCATGCCGGCATATCCTTCCCCGGTTGCACGATCACTCTAGGAGCAGCTGACCGGCCGGTAAATCGGCAAACACCCGGTCACCGTCCGGTTCGCTTGACAGACCTTCGGATGACCACCATTAATTTCACCTAACGAACGTTAGTTAGTGAATCCAGATGTCCACCCAGACCACCGCCGATTGCACCAGCCGGGAGCGGATCGCCGCCGTTGCCGCACCCCTGTTCGCCGAACGCGGCTTCGCTGCCGTGTCCATGCGCGACATCGCCCAGGCTGCCGGCATGCGGGCGGCCAGTCTCTACAACCACTATCCCGACAAGGAGGCGCTCTATCTTGCCGCGGTCAAGGAGGTGTTCAGTCGCCGGGTGACGCTGATCGAGCAGGCGCTGCAGGCGGGCGGATCGCCGCGCGAGAGGCTGAAGTCCCTGTTGTCGGCGCTGGTCGAGGCCAATGCGGGTGATCCCGTCGCGGCGCGGTTGCTGCAGCGGGAATTGCTGGATGGCGACGTGAAACGGCTTGAACGCCTGATCAGCGATATCTTCGCCCGCCCCTTCACCCACATGACGGCACTGCTGGCAGAACTGGCGCCTGGCGGCAGCCCCGTCCGGACGGCGGCCTATCTGATCTCGCTGATCCACGGCTATTGCGTGTTCGCGCCGATCCTCCCGGCGCTCGATCCGTCACTGACGACAGACACCGGAGTCCTGGCCGACGATCTTGCCGAGGAACTTCTCAGGCAAATGGTGTAGCCATGAAACTTCCGATCGCCATGATCGCCGCCGTCCTGCTCGCTGCCTGCGGCAACGGGCAGTCGGCAACGGCGCCCGAGGCAGAGCCGCTTCACCTCACGGCGATTCCGGTGCGCGAGCAGGACGTGGTCAACCCCATCCTGGCTACAGGCGAGATCCACGCCGACAAGATCACCGAGATCAAGCCCCGGGTCGACGGCACCATCGACGCCGTTTTCGTCGACGTGGGCGACCACGTGACCCTGGGCCAGCCGCTGTTCCGGACACGCCAGGCCGACTACCGCAACCGGCTGGCCGAGCACGAACAAGCGCTGGCGCTCGCCCAGGCCGAACTGAAACAGGCGTCGGGCGACCTTGAACGCGCCGTGTCGCTGCGCGGCAAGGGCGTCGTTTCCCAGGGCCGCATGGACGAGGTGCAGGCGCGTTTCGACACCGCCCGCGCCCGGCTCGGGATGGCCGACGCCTCATTGGCCCAGGCCCGGCAGAACCTGGCGGACGCCACCGTCACCGCCCCCTATGACGGCATCGTCACCGGGCGTTACGTCGATGAAGGCACCATGATCCAGGTCGCCACATCGAACACGCCCGTGGTGGAAATCGCCAAGCTCGATACGGTCGAGGTGATCGCCCAGGTGGCCGCCGCCCATCTGCCGCGGCTGCGTCCCGACACACGGGTAACCGTCGCCGTCGAAGGCGTTCCGGCGCCGATCGATGCAATGTTGGGCGTGATCAACGACAAGGTGGATGCCAGCACCAGAAGCGTGGAAATCAGGCTCCACCTGCCCAATCCCGATCTTGCCATCAAGCCCGGTCTGTTCGCCAAACTGACCCTGCATCCCGCGCCGAGGCGCGCGGCGGTGATCGAGCGCACGGCACTGCTCGGCCCGGCCGGAGACACCTACGTCTATGTCGAGCAGGACAATGTGGCCAGCCGCAGGGCGGTCCAGGTCCGCGATGTGGACGCGGCGCTGGTCGAGGTGTTGTCGGGCCTCATGCCGGGAGACTCGGCGCTGGCCGGCCCGGCGCTCGCCCAGGTCAAGGACGGCTCGCCCGTCATCGTGGGGAAAACGGCCGATGGGTCTCGCTGACTTCTGCATAAGGCGACCCGTCTTCGCGGTCATGCTGATCGCGGGACTGGTGGCGCTGGGCATGCTGTCGCTCGGCCGGATCGGCATCGACCTGTTTCCCCGCGTGGAATATCCGTTCGTCGCCGTCTCGACCGTGCTGGAAGGCGCGACACCCGAGACCGTCGAGACCGAGATCACCGACCCGATCGAGGAAAAGCTCAACACCATCGCCGGGATCAAGACCATGCGCTCGGTCAGTTCCGAGGGGCTGAGCCAGATCTTCATCGAGTTCGAACTGTCCGAGAACGTCGACACCAAGAGCCAGGAAGTCCGCGACAAGATCGCCCTGGCCCGCGGCGACATTCCCAAGGAGACCGAGCCGCCCATCGTCGACAAGGTGGACCCTGATTCCGAGCCGATCATGTCGGTGCTGGTGGCCGGCGACCTGCCGATCCGCGACCTGACGCTATATGCCGACAACACGGTCAAGGAGGCGCTGCAGCGCATTCCCGGCGTCGGCTCGGTGGAACTGGTCGGCGGCCGCGACCGCGAGGTCCGGATCTGGCTCGATATCGACCGGCTGCGCGGCTTCGGCGTCTCGGCGCAGCAGGTGATCGCGGCTATCGGCTCCGAACACGCCGAAATCCCCGGCGGCCGCATGGAATCGGGCGGCGGCATCCGCGAGTTCTCGGTCAAGACCAAGGGCGAGGTGGAATCCGTCGCCGAATTCGGCAATGTCGCGGTCGCCTTCCGCGAAGGCTCGCCGATCTGGCTGCGCGATGTCGCCCGTGTCGAGGACGGCATGGAGGACGAGCGCACCTATGCCGAACTGGGCGGTCAGCGCGGCGTGTCGCTGGAGATCAGGCGCCAGTCGGGCAAGAACACGGTGTCCGTTGCCGAGGCGGTGCGCGAGGCGCTGGGCGATTTGCAGGCGCAAGCGCCCGCGGGTATTCGCATGGTCATCGCCAAGGACGTGGCCCGGTTCATCCAGTCGTCGATCCGCGATGTCACCATGGACATGATCCTGGGCGGCCTGCTGGCGGTGATCATCACCTTCCTGTTCCTGCTCAACCCGCGCAGCACGATGATCGTCGCCATCGGCATTCCCACGGCGATCGTGTCGACCTTCTTCGCGTTCTACGTCTGCGGCTTTACCCTCAACATGCTGACCATGATGGCGTTGTCGGTATGCGTGGGCCTGCTGGTCGACGACGCCATCGTCGTGGTGGAGAGCATTCACCGGCTGATCGAGGAAGGCATGCCTCCCAGGGAAGCGGCCTCCGAGGGTGTCCGCCGGGTCGGCGCGGCCGTTCTGGCCGGGACACTGACGGTGATCGGCGTTTTCGTGCCCATCGCCTTCATGGAAGGCCTGGTCGGCTCATTCTTCTTCCAGTACGGGCTGACCGTGTCGTTCGCGGTGGCGGTGTCGTTCCTGGTGTCGATGACCCTGACTCCCATGCTGAGCTCGCGCTTCCTTGCCAAGCATGACGATCATGCCGGCCTGCTGCAGCGTATCGAGGGGCTCCATGTAAGAATGGAGCACGCCTATGGCCGGATGCTCGACGCCACCCTGCGCCGCCGCTGGATCGCCATAACCGCGCTGTTCGTCGCGGTGGTACTGGGCGTCCTGGTCGCCGGGCAGGTGCCCAACGAATTCATGCCGCAGACCGACCGCAGCGAGTTCACTGCCGAGATCGAGCTGCCGCTGGGCGCCGGCATCGAGCAGACCCGAAAGGTGGCGCAGGTCATTGCCCGCGACGTGGAGAAAATCGAGGGCGTCGCATCGGTGTTCCTGACCGTCGGCGCCGGCGTCCAGAACAAGGTGAACAAGGCCAGCTTCTATGTGGGCCTGACGCCCAAGCACGACCGCGACCTGTCCCAGTTCCAGATCATGGACAAGGTCCGCACCGCCATGCGCCGGCACAGCGGCCTGCTGAAATCGGTGAAACTTGCCGAGATTCCCTGGGTTTCCGGGGGTGCTGGCGCGGCTCAACCCATCGACCAGATGTTCCAGGGACAGGACCTGCACGAGTTGGACCGGCTTGCCCAGGAATTGGCGGCGCAGATGCGTCCCCTGCCCGTCTTCCAGGACGTCAAGACCTCGTTCGAGGCCGGCAAGCCCGAGCTTCAGGTGCACGTCGACCGGCAGACCGCGGCCGATCTGGGCGTGTCGGTCGACCGGCTGGCCGGCACGGTCCGCGCGCTGGTCGGCGGCGTCGACGTCGGCACCTACCAGGAGGGCGGCGAGCGCTTCGACGTCAGGGTACGGCTGGAGGAAGGACAGCGCGACGACCTGTCGCGGCTGAGCCTGCTGCAGATCCCCAATGCCCGGGGCAACCTGGTCGATCTCGACAACGTGGCCAGCCTCACCATCGGCAACGGGCCGGTCGAGATCACCCGCATGAACCGCAGCCGCATGGTCGAGGTGACCGCCGCCAACAGCACCGGTGTCACGCTCGGACAGTCCGACGCCGAGTTGAGCCGGCTGGTATCGGAAATGGACATCCCCGAGGGCTATACCGTTCGGTCGGAGGGCATGGTCAAGACCATGAAGGAATCGACGGCCGCCATCGGCTTCGCCTTCCTGATGGCTCTGCTGGTGATCTACATGGTGCTCGCCAGCCAGTTCGACAGCTTCCTGCAGCCGGCGATCATGATGCTCTGCGCCCCGCTCGCCTTCATCGGTGCGTTCCTGCTGATCTGGCTGGACGGCAGCGGCCTCAGCCTTTTTGCCCAGATCGGCCTGATCGTGCTGATGGGCCTGGTGATGAAGAACGGCATTCTGCTGGTGGAATACGCCAACCAGTTCCGTGCCCGCGGCATGGACGCGGCGGCGGCCATGCGCGCCGCCGCCCCGCTCCGGCTGCGGCCGATCCTGATGACCGCGCTGTCGGCCGTCTTCGGCATGGTGCCGATTGCCATCGCGACCTCTGACGGCGCCGAGTGGCGCCGGCCCATGGGCGTGCTGGTGATCGGCGGCCTGTTGTCCTCGACATTCCTGACGCTGCTGATCGTCCCCGTCGCCTATACGCTGATGGCAGACGCCGGCACGCCTGTGAAACGGCTGGCGCGCCGGCTGCTGGGCCGGCGCCCGGCCGCGGCGGAATGACCTACTGGATGGCGTAGACGCCGGTGACCACCGTTTCCCTCGGGCTGTCCTCCGCGGCGCGGATTGCCACGTTCCGGGCCTGGACCATCACGCAATCGCCATAGGCGAGCATGCCCTCGTTGCCGTCGTAGCTGATCGTCGCTCCTGCGTTCGTGTCGCCGTCGAGGCAGATCTGGACGTCGCCGGTCTCGGCCATGTCGGCAAGCTGCTTGACGGCGCCCCCTCTGACTTCGAACGGCAAGGGCAGCCCAACACCCGCAAGCCACGACGGCGCGCCCATGAACAGGGCGCACAGGGCGATCACCAGCCCAATGCCTGCCACGTTCTGCATCTGCCTGTCCCTTGCGATTTCCGTTGCACGACCGCTAGCGCCAGAAAGCGCCGATAGTTTGACCATGCCGCGACGGAAAAAAGCGCCCTGGCGCCGCCGGTCCCCTGCGCCGTTGATCGCGATCAATGCGGGCGCTTGCCCGCCGGTGTGAAATCGTGATGCAGACACGCGGGCTCCGTCCGCGCCGACGCAGGACGGTACATTGCTTACCCGCAGACGCTTCCCGCGCCGTACCGTTCTCCCAACTTGGCCCCGGCTCCCCGGCCGGGGCCTCCTTTATCTGGCGCCCGCCATGTAATCCAGGGTCAGGGTCACCATGGCCTCGACCCCGGTTTTCAGCGCGGCCTCGTTGACATGGAAGTCCGGCGAGTGGTTGGGCGCGGCGTCACCGGCCTTCACGTCAGCCTTGTTGATGCCCAGGAAAAAGTACAGCCCCGGCACCTCCTTCTGGTACCAGGCGAAGTCCTCGGCGCCCATGGTCGCCGGCGCATCCCGCAAAATGCCGCCCGCGCCCGCGCCGACCCGCTCCAGCGACGGCATCATCCGCGCCACCAGGCCGGGCGGATTGAACACCGGCGGCGCATAGGGCTTGATCTCCACATCGGCGCTCGCGCCCACCACCTCCGCGATCCCGTCGATGGTCCCGCGAATGCGGTCGAGGAACGCGTCATGGGTCTCGGGGTCCAAATGGCGGATGGTGCCCGACATCTCGACCCTGTCGGGAATGATGTTGTGGCGCACGCCGCCCGATATCCGGCCGATCGAGATCACCACCGGGGACGCCGAAGCGTCCATCTGCCGGGTCACCATCGTCTGCAGGCCCAGGATGATCTGTGCCGACGCGGTCACCGGATCGACGCCCTTCGACGGCATGGCGCCGTGAGTCTGCCGCCCGTGCACGGTGATGGCAAGCTGGTCGGAGCCCGCCATGGTGCCGCCGTTGCGCACGGTAAGCTGCCCCGGCGGTCCCGGCCAGGTATGCAGGCCGAACACCACGTCGGCCTTGGGATCGGCCAGCGCGCCCTCGGCGATCATCTGTCTGGCGCCGCCGGTTTCGCCGGCTGGCACGCCCTCTTCGGCCGGCTGGAACAGGAACACCACCGTGCCAGGCAGATCGGCCTGGCGGCCGGCCAGTACCGTGGCAGCCCCCAACAGGATCGCCGTATGGGCGTCGTGCCCGCAGGCATGCATGACACCGACCTGCTGGCCGTTATAGTCGGCCTTCACCGTGGAGGCGAAAGGCAGTCCCGCGGGCTCGGTCACGGGCAGCGCGTCCATGTCGGCGCGCAGGGCGACCACCGGGCCGGGCAATCCGCCCTTCAGCACGCCGACAACACCCGTATGCGCCACGCCGGTGCGCACCTCCAGGCCCAGCGAGCGCAACTGATCGGCGACGATCTTCGCCGTGCGGTGCTCGCGGTTTCCCAGTTCCGGGTGCTGATGGATGTCGCGGCGCCAGGCAATCACCTGCGCGTCCACGGCCGCGGCCTGCGCACGGATGGCAGCCTGTTCGGGCGTGGTAGCGGCGGCAGGCGCGGCCAGAGGCAACGTCAGTACCGCGCCGAGCATCAGGGTCGTTCTCCGCATGCCGTGCTCCTCGCTTTGCCGGGCTATCGAGGCTAGGCGGCCCTGTCCGTGCTGTCGAGACGGTTGATCCCGGTCAATGCGCCGATGTGGACCCTGCCAGACCATCCGGCGTCCGCAATCCCGAGGAAGAAACAGGCGATGAAAGGAATTCCGGTGGAGCTTTTGAGTGAAAGCAGCCCCAGTCGCGATGCCGCGCTGCGTGCCTATTCGGCGTTGCGGGCGAGCGGCGTGATCGACCCGCGTGCCTTCGAAGCGGCAGTGACCGTCCTGCGTCACCATCACCCCGAGACCCAGCCCTGGCACGCCCGCCATATCCTCGCGGGATGGCTGGCGCCCGACGCATAAGCCGCGTCAGCGCCGCCCCCAGGGGCCGTCGGCCGGATCGCGCTTCTTGCGGATGACGCTGAATGGGCGGTGATGGCCGCGGGCGAAATAGGGGATGTTCCCCGGCTTGAGAAACGGCAGCAGCACCATGCCCGCGACGAACCCGCCCACATGGGCCCAGAAGGCGACGCCCCCTTCGCCGGACGGCCCGCGTAGGCCATCGAGCAATTGCAGCACGAACCACAGGCCAAGCACGATCAGCGCCGGCACGAACACCAGCCCGAACGGGAACATCAGAACCTTCACGTTGGCCCGCGGGAACAGCAGGAAATAGGCGCCCAGCACGCCCGAGACGGCGCCGCTCGCGCCTACCATCGGGATCTTCGAGTCGGGATGCAGCAGCGCCTGGGTCAGTGCCGCAGCCACGCCGCACAGCAGATAGAAGAGCAGGAAGCGCCCCCGGCCCAGCACCATCTCCACATTGTCACCGAAGATCCACAGATAGAGCATGTTGCCGGCCAGATGCATGAACCCGCCATGCATGAACATGGAGGTGAACAGCGTCGCCCATGCCGGGATGACGGCAAGTTCTTCGGGCAGTTGCAGGCTGTTGAACAACACCACCGGGATCATGCCGAAGACGTAGACAGCCTCCTGCGCATCCTGCTCCGACAACCCGGCCTGCCAGAGGTAAACAAGCACGCAAAGGGCGATGATGGCCCAGGTCAGATAGGACCGGCCGCCATGCGGATTGTCGTCAAAAAGTGGGAACATCAGGTGATTCTACAGGGGGCTGGCCACGCACGCACATGCTTTCAATGCCGGAACGAGCCCATTGTTCCCTTTATCCATGAATGTACCGTGGCTAGTATGACCCGCGACTCACAACGTGTTCGGGGAGAGAACCGTCATGCCGTTGCTCAATCGCGCCAGCGTCGTCCAGAACTGCTATGTCGTCAATGACTTGCGCGAAGCGTGCAAGCGCTATAACGAAGTTTACGGCGTCGGGCCGTTCTTCGTGTTCGATCACATCCCGCTGGTGAAGAACTGGTATCGGGGCAGCGAGGCGCCGCTCGACATCTCGGCCGCCTTCGTCCAGTCGGGCGATCTCAACATCGAGTTCATCCAGCAGCACAACGACGGCCCGAGCTGCTACCGCGACATGTTCAAGCCGGGCGAGGAAGGCTTCCACCATACCGCCATCTTCTGCGAGGATTACGATGCCGAGAAGAAGGCCTTCGAGGCGGCGGGCTTTCCCATCGCCAACGAGTTCCAGACCAGCGAGACCACGTTCCTGTGCTACACCGACACCCGCAAGGCGCTCGGCCACATGATCGAGCTGTATCAGGATCATCCCGGCGTGCGCGGTATGTACGCCATGATCCGCGAGGCCGCCGAAACCTGGGACGGCAAGGACATCTTCAAGAACCTGGGCTGATATCCGACGCCGGTCCGGGCCGAATTCCCGGAACGAAAAAACGGGGCGCTCGGCGCCCCGTTTGCTTGTCCTCAGCGGCCGCGGCCACCGCCGCGGGAGTTGCCGCCGCGAGAACCGCCGCTCCAGCCGCCACCGCCGTCGGAGCCTCCGCTCCAGCCTGAGCCGCGTGAACCGCTGCCCGATCCCCGGGCGCCGCCATCCGACCGGCTGTTGCCCCTGCCAGAGCTGCGCGCAGCCGCACCGGCGTCCCGTCGCTCCGCCTTCGACATACCGCCCTCGCGGCGCCGGTCGCTGCCGCGCCAATTGCCCTCTCCGCCCTGCCGCATCCCGCGGCTGACGGCGGATTCGTGGCGCGCAGCCGCCCGGGCCCGGCTGAATTGTCCGCGCAGCTGCGCTGGATTGCTGGCCAGCCTCGGCATCCTGTAGCCAGTGCCCTGACCAGCCTGAGCTGTGTCCGGCTTGCCCTTGCCGCCGACATATGCAGGCCCGGCCCGGCCCTGCTGGGCACCCGCGACCTTGGCATCCTGATGGCGGCCATGTCCACCGCGCCCCGGCCGGTCGGCGTGACCACGGCCGCCACGCCAGTCGCCCGCGTGCTCGCGGCGCCAGCCATCCGGCCAGTGCCGGTGCTGGCGCCAGTAGCTCCAGTAGTGACGGGGCACCTGCACGGGCGGGCAATAGGCGTAGTAGCCCGGGTAATAGGAATAATAATGCCCCGGATAATCGTAGAAACCACCGCCGTAATAGGCGCCGCCATAATTGTCGGCGACCTCGTCCGGATAGACGGCGCAGCCCGCCAGCAGGCTCACGGCCACCGCCGTCAGCCAGAGCCTCAGTCGCGGCGTCTTGCACCCCTGCCCCATCATCGGCGCTCTCCGTTCATGTATGGTGTTCAGGACTACATATAGGCCGGGAAGCCCCCGGGAGCGACCGCGCCGGCACATCCGGATCGCCGCTGCTCCGGGCCTCGCGCAGGGCAAATCCGCCACGGATTCAGCGATGCCGCCGCACCATCCGCCACCGCCCGCTTTTTCGATAACAGCTTCCGGGGGCCTATGTTAGCGTCATCGGGACCGTTGCACATCACGCGATCTTGGGGAGGAACGCGGTGTCTACAAACGTCTCGGGCGCGAGCCATCTGGTGTCGCTCCGGCCGCTCGGCCTCGGCGCGCTTTCTGCCGTCATGGTGCTGGGCTACGCCGGCGGCCTTGCCATGCCGTTCAACATGCAGGCGATCGGCAGCCACTTCCAGACCACCCAGACCATGGCCGGCGCCGTTGCCGCCGGCGAACTGATCGCGATCTCGCTGACGTCGTTCATCGCGGCGCGCTACGCCGCCCGGATCGACCCGCGCCGCGGTATCGCGGCCGGCGTGTTCGTGATCCTGCTGGCCAATCTCGCCACCCTGTTCGTGCAGGATCTGTTCACCCTCGCGGCCGTCCGGTTCATCGCCGGCTGCGGCGCTGGTCCGGCCATCGCGCTCACCATGTCTCTTGCCGGGCGCAGCGACAACCCGCGCGTCACCTTCGGCGTGACCAACAGCGCCATCGGCGTAATGGGCATGTTCCTGTCCGTCGGCGTGCCGACCGCCCTGGAAACCTACGGCATGCAAGGCGCTTACGGCGTCTATGCCCTGTGCGGCGTCATCGCCCTGCCGCTGGTGTTGCTGGTGCCGTCACCGCCAAAACCGGTGATCGTCGCCGACAGCGGCCCCGCGGAAGTGCCGTCGATTCCGAAGGCCGGTTGGGCCGCCCTGATCGGCCTTGCCATGATCCTGTTCGGCAACGGCGTGCTGATGATGTTGATCTTCACCATCGGCGTCGAACGCGCCATTCCCCCTGCCACCTTGAAGCTGATCTTCTTCATCGCCAGCTTCGCCATGGCGATCGGGCCGCTGATCGCCGGGTTCCTCGGCTCGAAACTGAGCGCCACACTGCCGATCAGCGTTATCATCGCCGGCCTCGTCATCTCCGCCTGGATGCTGGGCAACATGAACGAGAGCGTCGTTTACATCATCTTCGGGCCGCTCTTTGCCGTGTTGCCGATCCTGATGCTGCCCATCGCGCTGGCGGCGTTCTCGGTCGTCGATCCCAGCGGGCGCATGGCCGGCACATTTCCCAGTTTCATGACTTTCGCCGCCGCGTTCGCACCGTTCGTGGGTGGTCGCGTGAAGGATCTGGGCGGCGATCCGGCGCTGGGCTGGGTCGCCGTCGTGTTCATCGTCATTGGCGGCATCCTGCTCGGGCAGATCGCGGTTTCGGCCGACCGATTGCGCCGGCAGCAGATCGCACTGGCCTAGGGGCCGCCCCAAAATGGGACATGTGTTAACACTCCGTTACTTGTTGGTAACAGAGACTCGCATTAGGTACTGTGCTTAATCACAGGAGATACCTCATGGCCCGAAATCTGCGCCTGAACGGCATTCCCGGCGAGGCCGGACTGCCGTTCGTAGGCAAATCCCTGGATCTGCTGCGCGATCCGGCCGCGGTGAGCAACTCCATGGTCAGCAAGTATGGCACCATCTACTGGTCCAGGGCGTTCGGCCGCACCAACGTCACCCTGCTCGGCCCGGACGCCAACGAATTCGTGCTGATGGACCGGGACCGCAATTTCTCGTCCAAGGGCGGCTGGGGCCCGATCCTCGGGCGGCTGTTTCCCAACGGCCTGATGCTGCGCGACTTCGACGATCACCGGGCACACCGCCGGATCATGCAGGTGGCGTTCAAGCAGCCGGCCATGCAGGCCTATGTGGAAAAGCTCAACGAGGGAATCCGCCAGGGCCTGGACCGCTGGCGCGAACAGGGCGACTTCCGCTTCTACGAGGCGATCAAGCAGCTGACGCTCAACACTGCCGCGTCGGTGTTCCTGGGCATGCCGCTGGGGCCCGAAGCCGACCGGGTCAACCGGGCCTTCTTCGACAGCGTGCAGGCGGCGGTCTCGGTGATCCGGACGCCGATCCCCGGCACCAAGATGTGGCGCGGCGTGCGGGGCCGGAAGTATCTGGAAGCGTTTTTCCTGGAGCAGATCCCGCTGCGCCGCGGCAGCGCCAGCACGGACATGTTCACCCTGCTGTGCAACGCCGTGGACGAAGACGGCAATTCCTATACGGATGCCGATGTGATCGACCACATGGACTTCCTGATGATGGCGGCGCACGACACGCTGACCAGTTCCATCACCACGCTGATCTATCATTTATGCCGCAACCCGGAATGGCAGGACGCCGCCCGGCGTGAATGCGCCGCGCTGGGGCTGTCCAGCGACAACCTGCCCTATGAGCGGCTGAACGATATCCAGATCATCGAATGGTGCTTCAAGGAAGCCCTGCGGATCAACCCGCCGGTGCCGTCGATTCCCCGCACCGCGGTGCGCGATTGCGAGTTCGGCGGCTACACGATCCCGGCCGGCACCGCGGTCGCCATCAGTCCCGGCTATACCCACAGAATGCCCGAGCTGTGGCAGAACCCGGACAAGTTCGAGCCCGACCGCTTCTCCGAACAGCGTGCCGAGGACCGCTCGCACCGCTTCGCCTGGGTGCCGTTCGGCGGCGGCGCGCATATGTGCATCGGCCTGCATTTCGCCTACATGCAGACCAAGGTGTTCATGTACCAGCTGCTGCTCAATTATCGTTTCCACCTGGACGACGGCTACGAGGCCGACTTCCAGATCATGCCGATCCCCAAGCCCAAGGACGGCCTGCCGATCCATCTCCGACCGCTCAAGGAAGCTGCCTGATGAATTTCGAAGACTCGCCCGAGGAAGCCCAGTTCCGCGCCCAGGCCCGCGCCTGGCTGGCCGAAAACGCCGCCGAATACCGCAAGCCGCTGCCCGAGAACATGACCGAGGCGGAAACGCTGAAGATGGCCCGGGCCTGGCAGGCGAAGAAGGCCGCCGCCGGCTATGCCGCCATCACCTGGCCGAAGGACGTCGGCGGCCTTGGCGGCACACCCATGGAACGGGTGATTTTCGAGCAGGAGGAGAGCGAGTATAATTTGCCGCCCGCCGTGTTCTCCATCGGCCTGGGCATGTGCATGCCGACCATGATGGCTTTCGCCACGCCCGAGCAGCAGAAGCGTTTTGTGCCGAAGGCGCTGGCCGGCGAGGAGATCTGGTGCCAGCTGTTCTCCGAGCCCGCAGGCGGCTCGGATCTGGCGGCGCTGCGCACCAAGGCCGAGCGCGACGGCGACGACTGGATCGTCAACGGCCAGAAGATCTGGACGTCGGGCGCCCAGTTCTCCGACTGGGGCATCCTCGTCACGCGCACCGATCCGACGGTGCCGAAGCATCAGGGGCTGACCTTCTTCTTCCTCAGCATGAAGTCGCCCGGCGTCGAGGTGAAGCCGATCAAGCAGGCATCCGGCGGGCGCGGCTTCAACGAGGTCTATTTCACCAATGTCCGCATCCCGGACAGCCAGCGCCTGGGCGCCGTCGGCGACGGCTGGAAGGTGTCGCTGACCACGCTGATGAACGAACGGCTGTCGATCAGCGAGAACTCCCAGCGCGGCATCAATTTCGAGGCGCTGATGAAGCTGGCCAACGCTGTCGACGGCGCTCGGGGTCCGGCGATCCAGGACAAGGCGGTGCGCGAGCAGCTCGCCGACTGGTATGCCAAGTATATGGGCCTGCGCAACGGCCGCTACCGCACCATGACCGCCCTGTCGCAGGGCGCGCGGCCAGGGCCGGAAGCCTCGATCAACAAGGCGGTGTTCGCCGCCATGCTGCAGGACATGGCGTCCTTCGGCCTCGACCTGCTGGACACGGCCGGCATTGCCTACGATCCCGAACTGGAAGGCTTCCGCCGCCAGTTTGCCGAAGCCTATATGGGCTCGCCGGGCCTGCGCATCGCCGGCGGCACCGACGAGATCCTGCGCAACATCATCGCCGAGCGCGTCCTCGGCCTGCCGCCCGACATCCGCGCCGACAAGGGCATCCCGTTCAACAAGGTGCCGACCGGGGCGAATTAGGTTTCGCAAAAATATCTGTGATTTTGCGAGCATAGCGAAGCAACCCAGCCGTGCCGTTGATGGCTGTGTGGCGGCGGGACTGGATTGCTTCGCGGCGCTCGCAAAGACACTCGTGTTAATTGCAATCGTCGCCCAGCCCCATCGACACGCCCGCCCGGTCCGCTAGAATGGCCCCGGGAAAACAGGGGGAAGCACCATGAAATACACCCGTCTGGGAACGACTGGCATGCGCGTATCGCGGCTGTGCCTGGGCACCATGAGCTATGGCGATCCGGCGCAGCGCGCCTGGGTGCTGGACGAGAAGGCGGCGCGGCCGTTCTACGAGAAGGCCATCGAAGCCGGCATCAATTTCTTCGACACCGCCGATGTCTATTGCAACGGCGTTACCGAGGAAATTCTCGGCCGGGCGATCAAGGACCTGGTGCCGGACCGCGAGGATGTGGTGATCGCCACCAAGTGCTTCGGCGGCACCCACAACGGCAAGCTCAACCGCCACGGCCTGTCGCGCAAGAACATCATCGCATCGTGCGACGCATCGCTGAAGCGCATGGGGCTCGACTACATCGACCTCTACCAGATCCACCGCTTCGACTACAAAACGCCCATGGAAGAGACCATGGAGGCGCTGAGCGACCTGGTGCGCGCCGGCAAGGTCCGGTATCTGGGCGCCTCGTCCATGTTCGCCTGGCAGTTCGGCGAGTATCTGAGCCTCGCCGAAAAGCACGGCTGGGCGAAGTTCGTGTCCATGCAGAACCATTACAACCTGGTCTACCGCGAGGAAGAACGCGAGATGATCCCGCTGTGCGCCGCCAAGGGAGTCGGGCTGATCCCGTGGAGCCCGCTGGCGCGCGGCTTCCTGGCCGGAAACCGGCATCGCCAGGGCGGCGGCGATACCGCCCGCGCCACCTCCGACGACTTCGCCACCCAGCTTTACTACGCCGAGGACGACTTCAAGGTGGCCGATCGGAACGTCGAGGTCGCGGGGCGGCTGGGCGTGAAACCCATGCAGGTGGCGCTGGCCTGGATCCTGTCGAAACCGGCGGTTTCGGCGCCGATCATCGGCGCCACGAAACTGTCGCATCTCGACGATGCAATAGGCGCGCTTGATCTGAACCTGGATGAATCCGATATAAAACTGTTGGAAGAGCCCTATCGCCCCCATGCGATCCTGGGCCATGCATGAGGAATTGTCGTGTTACAGCGTGAGGCGAAGTACCATATCGGCCAGGTGGTGAAGCACCGCTTTTACCCGTTTCGGGGCGTGATCTTCGATATCGACGCGACCTTCAGCAACACCGAGGAATGGTGGCAATCGATCCCCGAGCACATGCGCCCGGCGAAGGATCAGCCCTATTACCACCTGCTGGCCGAGAACGACGAGAGCACCTATATCGCCTATGTCTCGCAGCAGAACCTGCTGCCCGACGAGTCCGGCGAACCGGTGCATCATCCGCAGGTGCCCGAGATGTTCGCCGAGATGGAAAACGGCACCTACGAACCGATCCACACCCAGACGCATTAAGCGCCGATCAGGTCAAACCGGTGCCGGAACCGGTCCGCCGGCGTGATGGTGGGCAAGCCGCCACATGCCGGATTCGCGCACGAATACGTTGGTGGCCAGCAGGCACGCCGATTCCATCAGCTCGTAGCACAGCACGATGGCCGTATCGCCGTGGATGACGGCGCTGGGATGGATGCATTCGATCTGCGGCCGGCCAGGATGGGCGAGGATGCCGCGCCAGCTGTCGAGCACCGGATCGCGCCCCTCGAGCTTTGGCCAGCCCGGATGCAGGCAGGTGACATCCGCCTCGTGGGCCCAGATCGCTTCCATGGCCGCCACGTCCGCCGCCGCGAAGGCATCGTAGAACGCCTCGTTGGCCGATATCACCGTGTCCTGATCGCCAAGCGCCATTCGCGGAGTGTGCGGTTGCCCGCCCGGTGACGTCAAGTTTACAGTCCCTGCCTGACCAAGGGGAACGTGCATGAGCTGGAAGGACGAGGCGGAGCAGATCCGCAGGCGGCGCGAACTGGCCAAGGGACAAGGCGGCCCGGACGGCATCGCCCGCCAGCATGCCAAGGGCCGGATGACCGTCCGCGAGCGCATCGACGGGCTGGTCGATGGCGGCAGCTTCGAGGAGCAGGGCGAAACCGCCGGACAGGCCGAGTTCGACGAGGCCGGCAACCTGACCGGCTTCCAGCCCGCCAATTACATTCTCGGCTTCGGCAAGCTGGACGGCCGCCGGGTCATCGTCGGCGGCGAGGATTTCACCCTGCGCGGCGGCTCGCCCAATGCGGCGGGATTGCGCAAGAGCGTCTTCGCCGAGGACATGGCCATCCGCTACCGGGTGCCGCTGGTGCGCTTCCTCGAGGGCGGCGGCGGCAGCGTGGCGGGCGCCAGCGGCAAGGGCCTGTCGTTCTCGCCGGTCTATGACCGCCCACGCTTCAAGTCGCTGGCCGACGCCATGGCCGCGGTGCCCGTCGCCGCGGCGGCGTGCGGACCGGTCGCCGGATTTCCCGCCGCGCGCCTCGCCGCCTCCCACTTCTCGGTGATGGTCAAGGACACGGCCCAGGTGCTGGTCGCCGGCCCGGCCGTGGTCGAGCGGGCGCTGGGCGTTGCCATGACCAAGGAGGAACTGGGCGGTCATCAGGTGCACCTGAAGAACGGCACCGTCGACAACCTGGCCAAGGACGAAGCCGACGCCTTCGCCCAGATCCGCCGCTTCCTGTCCTACATGCCGCAGAACGTCTGGGAGTTGCCGCCGGTCGCGAAGACCGGCGACGATCCGGCCCGCGCCGACGAGGCGCTGCTGGAGATCATCCCGCGCGACCGGCGCAAACCCTATGACGGGCGCAAGCTGGTCCAGCATGTCGTCGATCTGGGCAGCTTCTTCGAGCTGGGCCGCCGCTTCGGCCCGGGCCAGATCGTCGGCCTTGCCCGCATGGATGGCCGCCCGGTCGGCGTCATCGCCGCCGACTGCCGGTTCTCGGCCGGCGCCATGACCGCGCATGGCTCGCAGAAGGTGCGCCGCTTCGTCGACCTGTGCGACACCTTCCACCTGCCGGTCCTCAGCTTCGTCGACGAGCCCGGCTTCATGATCGGCCCGGACGCTGAGCAGGCCGGCACCATCCGCTATGGCACGGCCCTGGTGCTGGCGGTGATGCAAAGCCGCGTGCCGTGGGTGTCCATTGTCGTCAGGAAGAGTTTCGGCGTCGCCGCCGCCGCCCATTACGGTCCGGAAGGGCTGGTGCTGGCATGGCCATCCGCCGAGATGGGCGCCCTGCCCGTCGAGGGCGGCGTCGCCATCGCCTTCGCCCGCCAGCTGGCCGACGCCGAGGACCCGGACACCCTGCGCGCCGAACTGGAAGCCAAGCTGGCCAGCGCCAACGGCGCCTTCCCGCGCGGCGAGCAGTTCAACGTCCACGACCTGATCGACCCGCGCGAGACGCGGGCAAGGCTGTGCGCCTGGCTGGACTGGGTCGCGCCGCTGCTGGAAGACCAGAAAGGTCCGACCGGGTATTCGATCAGGCCTTAACCTCAGCCGCCCCGGTTCGGCCTGGAATGCCGCCATTCGGCCAGCAGCGCGCGCAACGCGGCGACGAACGGCAGCGGCTGGTCGAGGAACAGGTGGTGGTCGGCCTCGGGGATCGCGACGAACGGCACCGAGCTGTCCAGCACCTCGAACATGTAGTCGGCGATCTCCTGGCTGAACAGCTGGCTGCGGTCGCCGTACATGACGCCGACCCGGCACGGAATGCTTTTCAATGCCTCGCGCATGTCGCCGAAGCGGAACTTGCCGAACAGCTGATCGTCGAATTTCCAGCTCCAGCCGTCTTCCGACGGTGTCACCGAATGCCGGCCGATATAGTCGACCAGATAGTCGTTGGCGCATTCCTGCGGCGGCATCAGCCGGAACCGGGCCAGCGCGCTCTCGAAGTCCGGATAGATCTTTTTCGGGCGGATCGGCGCGCGCTTGCGGTCGCGCTGCCACTGGTAGTCGGGCGGCCGCACCGGCGAATCGACCAGCACCACGCCGGTCAGTTCGCTGCCCACGATAGTCGTGGCGTGCAGCGTGACGAAGCCGCCGAAGCTGTGGCCGACGATGATCGGCTTGTCATCGAAGCCCGCGTCGGCGCACACGCCCATCAGTTCGGCAGTAAACAGCTCGCCCGAATAGGCGTCGCGCCGGCCGCTGTCGCCGGCGCCCGACAGATCGATGGCCGCGACGCTGTAATGGTCGGTGAAGAACGGCGCCAGCGGCCGCCACCAATGGGCATGGGCGCCGCCGCCATGGACCAGCAGCAGGCCCGGCTTGCCCGGCTGCTCCCAGTGCAGATAGTGGATCGGACATCCCTCGACCTCGACCGTGCGGTCGCGATAGGGGACGGCGAGCGCCTTCCGGAACCATTCGGGGGCGTCGGGGTGAATCTGGTCGATCGGTGCTTCCCTGTTCATGCCCGCATCTTCCTTCGGCAAAGGGATGCGCGCAAGCGTCCGAACGCGCCTCAGGCGTTCCAGACGCCGGCCGGCTTGCCCTGCCCCAAATCTGCAATGGACCAGGTCTCGATCCGCCAGGGGATCAGCTTCAGCGCGCCATAGCTCGGATCGTCCACGCTCTTCCAGAACATGTTGAGGTTGTAGCCATAGGGCTCGGGCTTGGAGCCGAACAGCTTCCACACCCTGTCCTTCTCGGCAGGATCCTCGGCCCACTCGGTCTTGCAGTCGGCGATGACATGCTCCATCTGCGGCGTCCAGTAGGCCACCGAGACATAGGGATTGCCCGCCAGATGCCTGGCCTTGAGGCTCTGCCGCCCGGTGGCGATCCAGCCCTGCGGCCTGCCGTCGGGGAATTCCCACACCGGATGCAGGATTCGCGCCCGCATGCGGCCCTTGGTGTCCTGCGTCGTCACCGACGCCCAGACCACCGACGAAACCCGTGTCTCGAACGTTTCCCGAATATTGTCGAACGACGCCATGAACCCCTCCCTGCGTTACCAGCGGGAAACATAGCAGGGAAGCACCTTGTTCATCCACTTCACATTGCGTCAGGCCGCCGCAAGCCGGGAGAACAAACGGGCGAACGGCTCAGCCGTCCGCCATTTGGCGGATCGCCTCCTGCACCAGTTCGGGACGCTCCATGGGCAGGAAGTGCGTGGTGCCGGGGACCAGGTCGAGGCGCCAGTCCGGCTGACGCTCGCGAATCAGGTCGGGAACATCGCCCCTGAGCGTGGATTCGTGCTCGGCATAGAGTACATGCACCGGACAGCGCACCCGGCACAGCGGCCGCCAGAACACGTGGCCGGCCGAGGCGAAGGTGGCGGCCTCCCATGCGGGCGCGCAGGACAGCGCCACCTCGCCATTGGGCATATCGCGGGTGCCGCCCTCGATGTAGTCGCGCAGCACCGGGTCGGGCCAGGTGGCGAAGGCGCCGCGTCCCTTGTAGGCGTCAAACATCATCTGCCGTGTGCCGAACACCGCGCGGCGCCGCGCGGCGCCCTGCGCCAGCGGGTTGGGCGGCGGGCGCCCGAACCGGCGCGCGGTCGCCAGCAAACGCGACACATTGGGGTGCATCAGCACCGGCTCGATCATCACCAGGCCCCGCACCGCGCCGGGACGGGCCGCGGCGGCAAGCATGGCGACCCGGCCGCCCATGGAATGGCCGGACAGGAACGCCGGCTCGCCCAGATGCTCGAGGAAGGCGACAAGGTCGTCGCGGAACGTGTCCCAGGTTCTGAGCGAGTCGGGTTCCGCCTCGGCGTCTGACAGGCCGTGGCCGCGCTGGTCCAGTGCGACGATACGAAAGCGCTCCGCCAGCGGACCGAGCAGCTCGCGGTACGTGCCGGCGTTGAACCCCGTGGCGTGAGCGAACACCAGCAGCGGCTTCGACGCATCGCTCTCCCAGCGCAGCACCGAGAACGATCCGTGGCCGGGAAGATCGATGGTCTGCCGGACCGGATCGGGGCCGCTAGAGCGGCCCGCGTTCGCTTGAACGCGGACAAGCTGCTCTGGCTCTTTAGAATCGATCATCTTTCCGGGTTCAGATGAATTCATCTGAACCTCGGGATGATCTTAGAGGCGCGCTGGAGCATCCTGTATCTCCTTGATATTGCCATCGGCCGACATGAGCACGGCGATGCCCCGCGTCTGTTCGAAATTGGCGAGGATGATCATCATGATGACCATGATGGGAACGCTGAGGAACATGCCGACGATGCCCCAGATGGACCCCCACATGGCAAGCGAAAGGATGACCGCCAGCGAACTCAGGTTGAGCGCGCCGCCCATCAGCCTGGGCTCCAACACGTTGTCGATGATCAACTGGATGCCGGTCAAGCCGATACTGACGATCAGGAACGGCCCGATCGTCTCGAACTGCACCAGGGTCAGCAGCGCCGGGAACATGATGCCCAGGATCGAGCCGATGGTCGGGATGAAATTCAGCAGGAAGATCACGAACGCCCAGAACGGTGCATAATCCACGCCGACCAGGCTGAGCACCAGATAGCTGCACAGGCCGGTCGCGCTGCTCATGGCCGTCTTGAGCCGCATATATTTGCGGGTGTCATCGTTGATCTCGCGCAGGATCCGGCGAATCCGGTCGCGCCGTTCCGGATGGGGGAACAGCGCCTTGATCTTAGTCTCGAAGGCCGCCTGCTCGACGAACAGGAACAGCAGATAGACCAGCACCAGGCCGATATTGCCCATCAGGCCGGCGATGGTACCGGCCACCGAGCCAATCAGCGGCGCGATGTTGAACCGCTTCAGCAACTCGGGCAGGCGCGGCACCTGATCGAAGCCGAACACCGGCGCTACCCGCTCGATCAGTCCTTCGAATTTCCGCTGATATTCCGGCGCCGCCTGCGCCACCTCGGCCACGTTCTGGCTGACCATCAGGATCACCAGGCTCGAGAGTCCCAGCACCGTCAGGCCGGCGCCGGTCAGCGCCAGCCAGCGCGGCACGGCGCGGCCGAACACGCTGTCGCGCTGATACAGCCCGGCCAGCCCATCGATCAGCACCCAGAACAGCACGGCAAGGGCCAGCGGCACCAGCAGGGCCCGGCCCACGACCAGGAACACCATGACCAGGGCGACGATAATCAGCGCCGCGGCGTAATTGAGGATTTTCATGGGCTGTGCCTTGTTCAAAGATTCGGACGAGTCTGGTCGGCGCCGCCCGCCGAACCGGTCAACGCCGCACAATCGGCGTGACAACCAAACCGGCTGACTGCCATATACGGTCCCGCCTGCTTGCCGGAGCCGCCTTGACCCATCCCCACATCCCCGATCCCGCCGAGAACTCCATGCGCGGCATCATGCTGATGCTGGCCGCGTTCGTGACGTTCTCGTGCATGGACACGGTTTCGAAGCTGCTCGGAAGCATGGGTTATCCGGCGGTATTCATCACCTGGGGCCGGCTGCTGTCCCAAATCGTGCTGCTGATGCCGATCGTCATCATGCAGGGCGGTATATCAGTACTGAAAACGCACCATCCGGGCGGTCAGTTCCTGCGCGGCCTGGGCATGCTGGCCGCGGGGGTGTTCTTCATCTCGGGCCTGCACTTCCTGCCGCTCGCCACCATGACGTCGATCAACTTTGTCGGCCCGTTCATCGTCACCATGCTGTCGATCATTTTCCTGAAGGAAAAGGTGGGCAAGCACCGCTGGCTGGCCATCCTGGTCGGCTTTGCCGGGGCGCTGGTGATCATCCGTCCGGGCGGCGCCAGCTTCCAGTGGGCCTCGCTGTTCGCTGTCGGCGGCGCCTGCGGCTGGTCCGTCGCGGTGATCACCACGCGGCTGGTGCAGAAGGACGATTCCACCCTGACCACGTTGATGCTGACCGCCATCGTCGGCTTCCTCGGCTGCTCGCTGATGCTGCCGTTCTTCTGGACCACGCCAACGCCCGCGGCCGTCGGCCTGCTCATCGCCATGTCGATCGGCGGCACCGCCGGCCAGTTCCTGATGATCCGGGCGCTGCGCTATGCCGGCGCCTCGGTGCTGGCGCCGTTCGCTTACAGCCAGATCATCTGGTCGACGGCGCTGGGCTACATTTTCTGGCGGGAATTCCCCGACCAATGGACGTGGGTCGGGGCGGCGATCATCGTCGCCTGCGGTCTTTATGTCTGGTACCGCGAGCGGATGCTGTCCAGGCCCGGCTACCTCAAGACGCCCTAGATCTTACCCGGCCTCGTCGAGAATGGCGTTGTTGAGGATGATCTTGCCCTTGCGGATTTCCTTGGCCTTCGCGTATTCGGGCGAATCCCAGAACGCCATGAACGCCTCGCGCGACGGCCAGCGCAGAACGATGGTCTGGAACCCCGCGGGCCAGTCGCCCTCGACGATCTCGGGCGCCGCGCTCTGCGCGACGTATTCGCCGCCATAGTGCTTCACCAGCGGACCGGCGATGGCGCCATAGGCCTCGAGGCAGGACGGGTCGAGGACTTTCATGGTGGCAACCACATAGATGCTCATCGCCGGCTACTCCGCTGCCGCGGCGGCCAGCGCCTTCGCCGGGTCGCCCACCTTGCCCGCCGCATGCATGGCCGCCAGATACCCATAGGTCATGCCCGCGCCGATGGTGCCGCCGCCGCCCGGATAGAAGTTGCCTACCACGCAGGCCGAGCTGTTGCCCGCGGCATAAAGACCGCCGATCACCGTGCCGTTCTCGCGCAGCACCTGGGCGCGCTCGTTGGTCAGCAGGCCGCCCTTGGTGCCCAGATCGCCCGCCTGGATCTCGATGGCGTAGAACGGCGCCTTCGCGATCGGCCCGAGGCACGGACTGGGTTTGTGCGACTTGTCGCCGGCATAGAGGTCGAAGGCGCTTTCGCCCTTGTGGAAGTCCTCGTCCCGGCCCGCCTCGGCCATGGCGTTGAACCGGGCGACTTCCTGCTTCAGCCCCTCGGCGTCGATGCCGGTCTGGCGCGCCAGCTCGTCCAGCGTGCCGGCCTTCTTGACATATCCTTCCCGGATGAAGCGTTCCGGTGTCATGCCCGGCAACATGGTGCCCACCGTGTAGCGGCTGCGATAATCGTTGTCGAACACCAGGAAGGCGGGCGGCGCGTCGTCCTCATAGATCACCCGGCCCAGTTCGTTATAGGGCCGCGCCTCGTTGGCAAAACGCTTGCCGCGCTTGTTGACGATCATCACATGCGGCAGGCCGCGCTCGAACACATGGATGGTCGGCGCCTTGGCGCCGGGCTCGTTGGACGAGGGCATCCACCACATGTCGTCCATCAAATCGAGCGCCGCACCCACCTGCTGGCCGGCGCGGATGCCGTCGCCGGTGCTGCCCGGCGCGCCCGAGCTGTAGGCGCCCGAGGCCCAGGCGTCGGTCGCCTTGTCGAAATATTGCTGGCGCATGGCCTTGTTGTGGTCGAACCCGCCGGCGGCGATCAGCACGCCCTTGCGCGCCCGGATGGTCAGGCACTTGCCCTGCCGGGTGACGCGGGCGCCGACGACATCGCCGTTTTCGGTGATCAATTCGCCCAGGCCGGTCTCCAGCCACAGCGGCACATTCTTCTCCTGCAGCGTGTAGCGCAGCCGGGCGACCAGCGCGCGGCCGCTGGAGACATGTTGCCGTGACGCGATCCGGTTCCAGATATTGCGCGGGATGACGTACCAGACATCCAGCAGCCCCTTGGGATCGGACTTGAAGAACGCCAGCCGGCGCAGCTCCTTGACCGAGCCGACGACGCCGCCCGGCAGGCTGCCGGGACGCAGGCGCAGCTTGTCGTAATCCTTCAGCTTGCGGCCGGAGAACACCTTGGGGTCGATCGACCGGCCGCCCTTGCAGCCGCCCGGCGTCTCGGGCCGGTAGTCGGGGAAGTCCTCCATCATCTGGAACTGCACGGCGCTGTTGTCGGTCATGTACTGGGTCATGACCGGCGCATATTCCACGAAGGTCTCCAGCTTGGACGGCGCCACCCGGTTGCCGATGTTGTGCTTGAGGTAGGTGACCGCGTCCTGCGGCGTGTCGGGAATGCCCGCCGCCTTCATCAACGGGTTGTTGGGGATCCAGGCGACGCCGCCGGAAAAGGCGGTGGTGCCGCCGTAATATTCCGTCTTCTCGATCACCAGGACCTTCAGGCCCTCATTGGCGGCGACCACGGCGGCGGTCAGCCCCGCCGAACCCGAGCCCACCACCAGCAGATCGGTTTCATGATCCCACGTCTGCGCTGCCCCGTCGGTCATCGCACTCTCCCGTTTGCGAAAACGGGGACCATGAGGCCCCCGTTAATGCGACGAGTGTTATACGAAAATCCGTCCGGCGCAAGCCATCCCGGATCAGCGCGGCGCCATGCGGATCGCGCCCCAAGCCCCTTAAGTTAGCGCGGCGCCATCCTGATGGCGCCGTCCAGGCGGATGGTCTCGCCGTTGAGCATGGTGTTGGTGCAGATCTCGCGCACCATGGAGGCGAATTCGTCGGGCTTGCCAAGGCGCTTGGGGAACGGGATCGAGTTGGCCAGCGACTGCAGCACCTCGTCGCGGGCGCGCAGCATCAGCGGCGTGGCGAAGATGCCCGGGCAGATGGTGTTGCAGCGGATACCCACATTGGCCAGGTCGCGGGCGATCACCAGGGTCATGCCGACAATGCCTGCCTTGGTGGCGGTGTAGGCGATCTGGCCGACCTGGCCGTCGAACGCCGCGACCGAGGCGGTCTGCACGATCACGCCGCGCTCGCCGTCTTCCAGCGGATCCAGGGTCTGCATCTCGGCGGCCACCAGGCGCGAGCAATTGAAGTGGCCGATCAGATTGGTGTTCACCACCCGCTGGAAGTCGGCCAGCGGCATCGGGCCGTCCCGGCCGACGATCTTGTTGGCCTTGCCGATGCCGGCGCAGTTGACGAGGATGCGGGGAATGCCGTGGGCCTTCTTGGCCACCTCGATGCCCGCCAGCACGTCGTCTTCCGAGGCGACCTCGACCCTGGCGAACGCGCCGCCGATCTCGGCCGCCACCTGGTTGCCCAGTTCCTCGTTCAGGTCCCACAACGTGACCTTCACGCCGTTGGCCGTCAGCTCGCGCGCGGTCGCCGCGCCCAGGCCCGAAGCGCCGCCGGTGATGATGGCGGACTGTCCCTGCAATTTCATGATGGTTCCTCCCTGTTCGGTTCGGTTTGAATTCGGTTGCCGCACCCGGATTAAAGCGGTGCGGGGCGCAAGGCAAGACTTGCCGTTACCGAAAGGTAAAGTCGCCAGCACCGTTGACTTATCCGGTGCCGCGCAGCAGGTTTCGGTACCTGTCAAACGAGGAGCAAATCATGACCATCATCATCGGCGCCGAGATCCGCATCGAGCCGTCCGACATGCCCAAGATCCGCGAATTCGCCGCCGAAATGGTCGAGAAGACCACCAGCCTCGAGCCGGACACCTGCATCACCTATTCCTTCTCCGAGGACTTCAACGAGCCCGGCCTGGTGCGCATCTTCGAGGTCTGGGTGTCCGACGAGGCGCTGGCCGAGCATTTCAAGACGCCGCACATGGCCGAGTTCCAGAAGGGCATGGCCGGCATCACCGTGAAGAGCGTCGTCGCCAACCGCTACGAGGTCAGCGCCTACGGCCCGCTGCGTCCTTGAGGAGCTGATACCATGACCATCAAGTCACCCGCCCGCATCGCCCCCCTCGCCAACGACCAGCTTCCCGAGTGGATGCAGAACGGCCCGGACATCCTGCGCGTCAACATCATGAAGACGCTGGCCCATCACGAGGACCTGCTGAAGCCGTGGAACCGGTTCGCCGGCCACATCATGGGCTTCACCAGCACCCTGAATGGCCGCGAGCGCGAGATCCTGATCCTGCGCACCGGCTGGAACCACCAGTCCGACTATGAATGGGGCCAGCACGTCATCATCGGCCGCAATGCCGGCCTGAGCGACGAGGAAATCCACGCCATCGCCACCTGGCCCAAGGGCGGCGCCTGGACCGAGCAGGAGACGCTGCTGCTGCAGGCCGCCGACGAGCTGTTCAAGAACTCGGAAATCGGCGACGCGACCTGGGACGCGCTGTCGAAGCACTACGACAACAAGCAGATGCTCGACATCGTCTTCACCGTCGGCCAGTACACCCTGGTCTGCTTTACCCTGAAGTCCTGCCGGGTGCAGCTGGACGACGGCGTCAGCGGCCTGCCGAGCCTATGATCGCCCTGGTCGGCGTGCCCCGGGCTGCCGGGCTCAATGCGGGGATCGAGGGCGCCCTGCGCGCCCTCGGCCTCGGCTGCGTGCGGCACGACGTGGCCCGCATGGGCGAGATCGCCGACCTGTCGGGCGTCGAGATCCTGCTCTCCACCGGCGTGCGCTGCGGCGCGGCCGAGATGGACCGGATGCCCAGGCTGCGCGCCGTCGTCTCGCCGGTGCTGGGCTATGACTGGATCGATGCCGGCGAGGCCAGCCGGCGCGGCATTGCCGTGTGCAACACCGAGGCCGCCGAGAACCGCGAGGGCATGGCCGAGTCGACCATCATGCTGCTGCTCGCCCTGCTCTACCGCCTGCAGGACACCGAGGCGCTGCTGCGCACCAACGCCGACGGCGACCCGCTGAAGCGCCATATCCTCAAGGGGCGCACGGTCGGGATCATCGGCTATGGCGGCATCACCCGCGAGGTGATCGCGCGGCTGGCGGCGTGGGGCTGCCATTTCCTGGTCCACAGCCGCTCGGCGACCGAACCGGTGCCGGGCGTCACCTTCGTGCCGCTCGATGACCTGCTCGGGCAAAGCGACGCCATCCTGGTGCTGACCAGCCTCAACCCGTCGACAAGGCACATGCTGGGAAGCGAGCAGTTCGCGAAGGTCCGGCCCGGCACATTGCTGGTCAACACCGCGCGCGGCGCGATCATCGACGAGGCGGCGCTGGTCGAGGCGCTGAAATCCGGCCGGCTGGGCGCCGCCGCCATCGACGTGTTCGAGAAGGAGCCGTGCCCGCCGGACCATCCGCTGCGCGACCTGCCCAACGTGATCCTCACCCCGCACGCCATCGGCCACAACGAGGAAGCCAAGGAAGCCGGCCCGGCGCTCACAGCACAGGTGCTGAAGACGCTGGCCGAGGGCGGCTTGCCCGACAGCTGCAAGAACCGGGACGCGGTGAAGGGGTAGATGCGCCACCCTTACAAATAAATCGTCATCCCCACGCACGTGGGGACCCAGATGGGGCCGTCACGCGGCCTCTCAACCGCGCCGTCACGTGGAAACCGTTTTTCGCGGACCCAGCGCATGGCGATCTCGGCGCCCTGCGATCATCTGGGTTCCCGCGTGCGCGGGAATGACGAGTGATGGGGGTGCGTGCTCCGGTGGAACCGATTGACGGGCCGCCCTACGGACCGGCGATATCGTCATAGAGGTCGCGCCATGCCGGGTTCGCCTGCTCGATCAGTTGCAGCTTCCAGGCCCGCCGCCATTTCTTGAGCGCCTTCTCGCGCCAGATCGCGCCCTGGATGCTGTCATGGGCTTCGTACCAGACGAGCATCTTCACGTTGTGGCGCGACGTGAAGCCCTCGACGGCATCGGTGCGGTGTTCGTGTATCCGCTTGGGAAGATTGCTGGTGACGCCGATATACAGCGTGCCGTTGCGCCGGCTGGCGAGCATATAGACAAAGGCATCAAACATCCGATTGCCGCAGCAATGCTGAATGGTAGCAAGCTTAACACCGCTCTCCCCACATCGTCATCCCCACGCACGTGGGGACCCGGCCATCCCCTCATCGTCATCCCCACGCATGCGGGGACCCGGCCATCCCCTCATCGTCTTTCCCGCGCACGCGGGAACCCAGGTCATCCCCTCATCGTCTTTCCCGCGCACGCGGGGACCCAGGTCATCCCCTCATCGTCATTCCCGCGCACGCGGGAACCCAGATGGGGCAAGGAATCCGGCGTTGCCGTGGCCCGGTCACGAAGAGTCTTTCGTGGACCCAGCGCATGGCAGTCTCGGCGCCCGACGATCAACTGGGTTCCCGCGTGCGCGGGAATGACGAGAAAAGTTGGTGGCGTCCCCCTCACACCGGCTGGATCAGCACCTTGTAGCTGTCGGCCGGCTCGTGGCCGAAGAACGTCTTGCCGATGTTCTCGTAGTGCCGGTACGAGATCAGCGCGTGGTTCGCCGCCTGCTGGGCGTCGCGCAACTGCCGCTCCAGCGGGCTGTCCATGCGGCAGCCGGTCGTCGCCGCCGTGTTGTTGATCATGCTGACCACCTCGCGGCAGGTCTGCGCGGCGTGGGCGCAGGCCAGCAGCGCCGGCCAGAAATATTCCCATTCCGGCACCAGCCGCCCGCCGTCCCTGGGCAGCGGGCCCAGATGGGCCTCGAGCTTGTCCTGGGTGTCCATGACGAAGGCGCGCACCGCCATCAGCTTGGCCTGCGCCTCGCCGACCCGGTATTGCACCACGGCCTGGTCCTTCAGGCTGGTGGACAGGCCCCACGGCACCTTGCCCATGGCCAGCGCGATGAAATTGTCGATGGCGCCCCGGCACACGCCCAGCGCCACCGCCGCCTTGTTGTAGATGGCGTGGGTGGGATTGCGGTAGGTCGGGTTGGCGTAGAGCTCGCTGGGCGCCAGCGAGCGCGCCGGCAGCAGGTGCTCGGGCGGCACGTACTGGTTCACCATGCGCACGTCGTGGCTGCCCGAGCCGCGCATGCCCGACACGTCCCAGGTGTCGACCACCTCGAACTCGCCCTTGGGGAACATGAACGACGCCTCGGCCGGCTTGCCGGTCGCCTCGTCGGTCACCATGGCGGCCATCAGATAGTTCCAGGTGGCGTTGGGCGAGCCGCTGGCAAAGCTGCCCTGGTAGGTCACCCGCCAGCCGTCGCCGTCGCGCTTGCAGGTGCGGCCGGGATTGGGCCCGTTGGGCGGGCCGAGGCCCGAGCACACCAGCGCGTACCAGTCGTCGAAGATCGTCTTCGCCAGGTCGGGCCGCATCTGGCGGATGACCAGGCCGTTGATCTCGGACGAGATCTGCACGCACCAGCCCACCGACCCGTCGATGGCCGAGCACGCCTCGATGATCTCGATCTGCTCGCGCGCCCTCAGGTCTTCGCCGCCCAGCTCGGGCGGCAGCACGTAGCGGTAGATGCCGATATCGGCCATCAAATTCGACGCCCAGGCCGGCAGATGCCGAAGCCGCTGCGCCTCGTCGCCCGCCGCGGCCAACTGGTCCTTGATGGACGCGATGCGCGCCAGCATGGGCGTTTTCTGCAGCGCTTTCTGGCGCGCGATGATCTCTTCGTTGACCAAGTCGGTGTCTCCCCGGATGGATGATCCGTCCCGAGCGCGCGGGGCGTCTGGCCCCAGAGACACAAGGTCACGGATTGCTGCACGGTTTGGCCGAGCCGCTGTTTCCCCCGCGGAACGCACGGACCCGACGCTCTCCCCAAAAGTCATGCTAGCTGGTAAGGGGTGGAAGGGGGAGCAGAAAAATGCGGTCAAATCGACCGCTAGCGTTCAGCGCACCTAGCGCGCCTCAAGTTGCTAAAGCCCGGCGACTTTAGAGTCGCCGCTCAACGGTTCGGCGCGATGCCCGCCCCCAATCCGAGGCTTGTTAAGACCACTTGCTCGGTGAAGCCGTAAAAACCCGTCCAGTGGAAAAGGAACCCTGCAAAGTCGTGACTGCCGCCAGATCGACCGATCTGCGCGACCAGCAGAACACACCACATTAGTGCCTCGCGGCAGAACGCAGGATTCTCAAAGGCCGCCTGAAAATTATGAACAAGCCCATCGATCATTAGGGGCATGTCACCGACGATGGTCATAGAGGCCGGTTCCCAATGAGGATGGACAAGGTCGTTACGCAGCAACGAAAGTGCGTGGACACGGTCAAGTATCATGTCCTGGTCCTCAATCGCTGACTGGGGCGTCATCGCGAGGAGTTCTCTTATTTTATTCGTCAAGGAACCGTGTCTTTGTACGATCCGCTCTAGCATGCGCTGGTTACTTAATTCGTTCGCGCGCAGCCGAAAGTAGGTGTTCGTAAATGCCTCGACTCCGGTGAGACTCATAACGAAGGATTGCACACCGTAAGCGCGACGGCGTTCTCTTGTGGCTTCATTATCGAGAAGGTGAAGGTTCGCTGCAGCGGCCTGGAAGTAGACAGTTACGACTGAGAACAGGGGCTCAAGCGACACACTCTCGTTGTAGGGCTCTCCGTCGCGCAGAATGCGTCGGACACTGCCACCTTCAGTTGTTTCGATGTCAAAGTGGGGCATGGAGCCTCATCAGTAGGGCGGATTTCGTCCAGGGGCTGGCCCGCCGTGTTGCTAACCATCCCCTTCCGCAACGTGCTCGTAGCTGATTGTAGATAGCAGCCTCGGTGAACCGCATCCTGTCACTATTCCAACTAGCTACGCGCCAACTGTTTGCTCAATGCTCGACTTAGATCCTTCATATGGACGGCTTTGGGAAGCCAAGAGGGATCAATCTGCGCAGCCTCATACAGCCGACCGACAAGTCGACGAAATACTTCCAGGCGTTCTGCTTCTAACGCCACCCTACGCAATATCTCGAAATCCTGCGCTATGGCGTCGCGACGACGATTGGGAAGCCTAGGACCAACCTTGGTAATGGCAACGCCGGTCAAAACTTTCGGCTGGCCTAGCTTGAAGCTCTTAGTCTTATGTCCCCATAGCCTATATCGACGAAGAATATTGATCGCATCATAAACAAGCCGCCGTGATGCGTTCGGCCCTGAAAAGGCGATGTCATCAACATAGCAGGTCATTGTACACCCGCGCAAAACTGCTAGATCGTGCATTTCCTGCAGCATATCCTCATAAGCAAAAAAAGATAGTATTGGGCTCACGCTACTTCCTGTGGCCAAGTGCCCATCCACCGTAAGAAAATGCGCGAGTAGTCCTGCCACTTCTGGATTGCAATGCATTCGATCGGCAAAAAAATGATATACGGCTTGCGCCCGTATCGACTGGTAGAACTTCCGAATATCGATTTTTACAGTCGGGTGGCAGGGATTATGCTGCCTAGCATTAGAAATATACGAACGCCCCTTAACGGCAGAGTGCAAAAACTCCGGCGTTTGAATTCGCGAGAGCAAAACTGTCACCCGACGGTGAACACCGCCTAACCGAGTCTTCGGTTGCTGGATTGCACGGCCTGTTGCCTTATCGGTCCAACGGACGTAATTTTCTTTAGCAGCCTCAAGCCTCTGCAACTGCTCCATTGTCAGCCCAAGGACCTCAGCGAGCTTCATTGGACTCGTAATTTTGTAGAGGCGAGACTGGTCGCGGGGATAACTTTTACGCGCACTCATCTGTTCTTAGATTCCCGGTCAGAAGATATCATAGCAAGCCATTCCAGCATTTTTAACGCCTTGTCAGCCACGTAAGTGCGAATATCATCTGACCTGCCTCCGGATGTTGCTCTCTCAGCAAAAAACATCATGGAAGAAATCGGTATATCGAATGCCACGGAGTACTTCTCCAGCACTTCAAGGCTTACCTTCTTGTGACCATTCTCCAATTCGGAAATATAGGACTTAGACAAGCCGACACGCTCTGCGAGATCGGCCTGTGTTAGATCATGGTAAACTCGTACCATTCTCAATGCCTTGTTCAACATTGCATTCTCACTAGAGCGATGTGAACACCTAGAAGCCGTCGATAAGGGTGAATATGAGCTGTGTGAGTTTCGCGATGGCGCGAGCCACCCACCACACGGCCAATAACCAGAGTCGGTTTCGAACGATACGCCGCATCCACTTCCGAATGAGGCGCCGCCGACTCTCTCGACGGATCCGTTGCCCGGTGTCCAGGGGCTCGATGGGAGTTTCCATCTTGCTTCCTCCTGGGCTTCCCCACCGAGATGATCCCCGACGGGTGTGCGCCAACCCAAAAGGCAAATTCGGGCTTACGGTAACTCCTAGGTATCCCGTCGCCGCAAAGTGCGCTTGCGGCCTTTACCCGGATATTCGAGCGAATCCGAGAACATCGAAATCCGACACGCATCCCCGGTGAAGGGAGGGGCCGAGACCCCCACGGCCAACCGAGGTTAGCCAACCTGTGGCGCTATCCTTTCGCCTGAACACGTTGGGATACTATCACTTCAATCCGCTCGGTAGAAGAGAAAATTCGCTGGCAGCGAATCCTCTCGGTCATTTTCTTAAGAGAACCACAAGATATTGAATACACTGGCCCACGGCAAAGCTTTGAGATTGAGCGGGTGTACGTACCGTGAGTCTTTTGATACCGCTCTTCACATTGGGTGCTTTGCGAAGAAGGGGGACGAGCTTATGTCGGCGTGTGAGGAATGGGAAAGGTGTGTCGAGGGCAAAGGCGATCCGACTACCAGTGGCGATTGGGCACAGCTAGACAAACTGAATCACGGCACACACCTAACCTCCGCAATACGTATCGCAGAGGATCGAACGATCGTTGGCGGCCTAATTAATGACGGAAAACTCCATATGACGCGCACCGAAGTCATTTACTTCTCGCCTAATTACTGGGCGGAAGGCAGCCGCTATGGCAGCTTTCAGTTCGAAATACCTTGGCTAACTTTGATCCAAGGACGAAAATTATATTGGATTGAAGTCATTCGCACCTACCAAACTCCTATCTTTCGCTTCCTAATATCGCGACACGATGTGGCCCAACTGCCGGTTTCACCCTACGACCCTCAGGTCCATAAAGGACCGATCCGGCAAGTTGGAGCCGACTGGTATTGGGCGGCGGGCTGGGCAGCAGAAATCATCGTCGACGATGCTATCCCGCTCTATGAGCTTTCACGGCTTACCTTCGTAAATCATCACGACAGTTACTGCAGTCAAAAATGGCTGAGAGGCAAATGTCCCGAAAAGGGGATCACGGGCAGTTCGCATGCGCAGGCCCAATTTCTGGCTTGCCTTTTAGGCCGTCCGCTTGAGTCGACAAACGATCTTCTCCTGGAAGGGGAAAGTTTTGCCTTTGGAGTGTCTGGTGGCGTTTCGCAAATTTGGTGGCATCTCATAAATGGTGTCGAATATGGAGGCCCCGTCACCGACGACGCAAACGCGAAGGACCAAATCCGCGCTGCCTTCATGTTTCTCCACGCTGGCGACCGGAAGACTGCCCGTCGCTTTATTTCCAGAATTGATACGGAAGATCGCGCCGATCGAATCATGCGTGAGATAATCCAAACGCACTTCAAGTTGCCAACATTTGACTGGGAATCTTGCTAGACCAGTTGCCTTGGTCTTCGCGTCCTCAAACAAAAAGGGCCGCCTCTCGGCGGCCCTTTCCGTATCCCTAGCGGGGAACGGCGTGAGACTTCCTTAGAAGTCCATGCCGCCCATGCCGCCCATGTCGGGCATGCCGCCGCCCATGCCGCCGCCGGCGCCCTTGGGCTCGGGCTTGTCGGCGACCATGGCCTCGGTGGTGATCAGCAGGGAGGCGATCGAGGCCGCATCCTGCAGCGCGGTGCGCACGACCTTGGTCGGGTCGATGATGCCGGCCTTGACCAGGTCGACATAGGTCTCGGTCTGCGCATCGAAGCCGAAGTTGGTGTCGGTGCTCTCGAGCAGCTTGCCGGCAACCACGGCGCCGTCGACGCCGGAATTCTCGGCGATCTGGCGGACGGGAGCCTGCAGGGCGCGGCGGATGATGTCCACGCCCACACGCTGGTCGTCATTGGCGAACTTGATGTCGCTGAGGGCGCGGGTGGCGTACAGCAGGGCGGTACCGCCGCCCGGCAGGATGCCTTCC